>DFWT01000172.1:456-12367 GCA_002381045.1 Rhodoferax sp. UBA4127 | reverse complement strand
TCATACCCTTGAACCTGTCGATTAGTAGGTTGTTTTTGCCGATGGTGACCGTCGCGACACTTTTCGATTAGCTTTCGTTGAAATAGAGTAGCAGTTCTGTCAGTATTCCGTCGTTGGCGGGCACCCGCTTCTAGTCGTGTAGAGCCAGCGGGAACCGCGAGGTGCTCGCCCGAAACTTGAGATACAAGGCTTCATCAAATCGGGTGACCATACAGCCGACGGTCGTGGCCGCGAACTACGTGCCCAGAGCGGGTGTTGGTGTTTTGAGAATTCCTGCCCGTTACCAGCCATTGACCCGCCCGCTGAAAATGGGAGTGCCACCACGATTGACCACCTCAAGTACGACTTGGAGCCTGAACGTGGCATATCGTTTTGAATTAGGCATCATCCACGTCGCAATCTTTCGAATGCCTCTGAAAGATAGTCAATCACCAACTGCACTTTTGGTAGATGCCGGTGCCGCTTGTGGCACACCACATACAGGCCGCCCTGTGCGCTCGGCCCAAGATCGATATCGAGCTCACGCAATCCGGTATTTCTATGCAGGCAGGCATATCGGTAAAGCGACTGAGGCAGCACCATGGCACCCATGCCCGCTTCGCACGCACTGAGCTGCACCAGAAAATCGTCTGATGTAAACACCGGTTGAAAGTCAGGTATCAGCGCGTGAAGCTCTTGGTTGACGCGCAGGTCGTGATAAGGGGCGGCCCAGCATATCCAGCGCAAATCTGCGAGTTTGGGGTGCGCAGGAATTTGCTTGGCATAGCTATCTGCCGCATACACGCGCATGGGGGTGCTCATCTCTTGCACACACACTAGGTCGGCGTCAGTGGGGCGTTGCGTGCGCAATGCCACATCGGCTTCACCGCGCCCCAGGTTCAGCAACTCGATACTTGATAGCACTTCCAGAAAAATGTGCGGATGCTGCTGGCGGATCCTGGCGGCCACCGGCACCAGCACCTCGCGTGCAATGCCCGGCGGCGCAGCCACGCGCACGGTGCCTTGGGGCAAGTAGGTCTGCTTTTGAACCTGCAATTCGGCTTCATTGGCCCACTCGGCCATGCTTTGTGCGGCGGGCAGCAACTTGGAGCCGGCAGCTGTCAGCACCGTGCCCAGGCTCTTGCGCTCAAACAGCGTCTCGCCAATCGCCTCCTCTAGCTCGGCAATGCGCCGGCTCAATGTGGGCTGCCCCAGCTTTAGGACACGCGCAGCCGCGCTCAGGCTGCCCTGCTCATGCACTGCCACAAATAGCTTCAAATCGTCCCAGCGCAGCTTCATGCTGATCTCCTTGGTAATTCGCGATCCATCCAAAAACGGATGACTAAATCCATATTTAGCCAATTGTCATCTGTAATTGAATGTGAAACCATTACGGAAATCTTTTGGAGCCTCGCATATGAAAAACCGTGCCACCCCGCTTATTTTGTTGTGCCTGTCACTAGCTTTGTCGGGCTGCACGCTCACCAGCCATCCGCTTGACGGCCAACGTGCGCCCGGCAAGGCCAGCAGCAGTGCCGAAATGGAGCGCCAACTCAGTCAGCCGGGCATTGTCCAGTTGGAAACAGTCAACAGTGCGGATTGGGCAGTTGCGCTCAGCGGCGGGCTGAACCTGAAAAGCCCCGAGGCGATCAAGGCCGGGCTGCAAGACCGCGACGAGCCAATACAGATCTACGCTTATGTGCTAAAGCACCCCACGCGGGGTAACTTCATTGTGGACACCGGCGTGTCCGCTAAAGTGCTTGCTCAACCCAGCGAGTATGGATTGAACTGGCTACTGCAATATGTTTTGCACCTGGACAAGCTGCGCATAAACAAAAGCACTTCTGAGATGCTTGCCCCGGTAAACGGAAAGCTCGCTGGCGTCATGATGACGCACCTCCATTTGGACCACATTATGGGGATGCCGGACATCGCCAATGATGTTCCACTCTACGTTGGTGCCACGGAAACCCAAGAGTCGACCTTCAACAATTTCTTTGTGCGCGGCGCGACCGATACCCTCCTCAAAGGCAAGCGTGCCTTGCAGGAGTGGCGCTTTCAGCCTGATCCGCAAAACCAGTTTGAAGGCATCGTCGACATCTTTGAAGATGGCTCCGTCTTTGCCATCCAAGTACCTGGCCACACCGCAGGCAGTACGGCCTACTTAATCCGCACCACCACCGGACCAGTATTGTTGACGGGCGACGCCTGCATCACACGCTGGGGCTGGGAGCACACCGTGGAGCCGGGTGACTTCACCAGCGACCACGAACGTAACCTTAAGAGCCTGAAAAACATGAAGGCCCTGGTAGCCCGCCATCCGGAAATCGAGGTGCGGTTGGGGCATCAGCATTAGCCGAGAAAATCCGCAGACTGAGCCTCTCAAACAATAGGTAACGCCCCCGCCCGCTTGACCTCTTTGAGGGAAAAGCTGGTCGAAATCTCCCGCACTCCCGGCAGCGCCCGGATGTGGGTGCGCACGAACTCCGAGAACGATTCCAGATCGGTCCCGACCACTTCAAGTTGGTAGTCATAGCGACCCGATAAATTGTGGCAGGACAGCACCTGCGGCAGCGCCACCACGGCGCGCTCGAATGACTCTGCGGCTTGCGGGGTGTGGTTGTCCATCTGCAATTGCACGAAGCCGGTGACCCCGTAGCCCAACTTCTGCCGGTTCAGACGCGCGCAATAGCCTTCGATCAAGCCAGATTCTTCTAGCTGTTTTACGCGTCGCCAGCAGGGCGACTGGGAGAGTGACACCAATTCTGCAAGCTCGCCCACCGTGGTGCGCGCGTTGCTTTGCAAGGCGCTCAGCAGCTTTTTATCCACCCCGTCCAATTTTTGAATATCTAAAGGCACAAAACACCTCGCAAATTGTTGTTTGAGAAATAGTTTGCCATTATTCGATTGAATGGCACTTAAATTAGCGAGTTTATTCTGAATGATTGAGTTCAAAATTCTATTGCAAAACATATTTAACCACTGCAACAGGAAGCAATATGGCAAATCAAATCAAGGGCGACCCCCACACCGCTTCGCCGGGTGTCGGGCAAGTGGCATGGGTTAATGAGATGACGCGCAAGCGCCAAAGCGGACCCTCATTGCGACTCTCGGGCCATGGCGATGCGCCAGCCAACTGGCAGCCATCCACCACGGCGGTGCATGCGGGAACGCACGACGATCCGACCACCGGCGCGGTGGGTACGCCCATTTATCAGACCAGCACCTTCATTCTGGGTGACGACCAATACCAGGCGGTTGAAGAGGGCTACGCCCGTGACCGCTTCATCTACACCCGCTACGGCAACCCGAGCCAGTGGGCCTTGTAGGAGAAGTTGGCGGCACTCGAAGGTGCAGAGTCGGCGATTGTCTTTTCCAGCGGCATGGCGGCAATCTCGGCCACAGTGTTGTCGATGCTGGACAAGGGCGCGCACGTGGTGGCCTCCAACGAGTTGTATGGCGGCACCTACAACCTNNGGCTGCTGTATTTCGAGACCGTTACCAACCCGCTGCTCAAGGTGGTGGACGTGCCCGCGCTCGGTCAGCTTGCGGCAAAGCACAAGCTGCGATTTGTGGTGGATGCCACCTTCACCACGCCACTGGGCATGCACCCGCTGGAGCATGGTGCGCATGTGGTGGTGCATTCGTGCACCAAGTACCTCAATGGCCACAGCGATCTGGTCGCCGGAGTAGCGATGGGCGCGCGCAAACACATCGACCCGATCTGGCCGCGCCTGCTGGCCTTTGGCGGCTGCCTGGATCCACATGCCTGCTTCTTGCTGGAGCGCAGCCTCAAGACCCTGCCACTGCGCATGCGGGCACACGCCGAAGGCGCACAGGCCGTGGCTGAGTATTTGCAAACGCACCCCAAGGTGCGCGAGGTGCACTATCCCGGCTTGCCCAATCACGCCGACCACGTTTTGGCCAAACGCTTACTCAACAACATGGGCGGCATGATCGCCTTTGCCGTGGAAAGTGACGCGGCAGCACTCAAATTGCTGAACAGTCTGCATCTAATGCGCCAGGCTACCAGCCTCGGCGGTGTCGAGACTTTGGTCAGTTTGCCCTTCAATACCTCACACGCGGCCTACACCGCAGACCAGCGCACGCGACTGGGCATTGCCCCCGGTTGCATTCGTTTGTCGGTGGGCATTGAAGATCCACGGGATCTGATTGCCGATTTGGCCCAAGGCCTCGCATCAATCTAGTTAGTTGAGGACAGTGCTGAAGGTCTGTCCTGCAAGTTCCATCATTTAAGGAGTTCATCATGAGAAACGGTATCCCCGCAGCTGGCCTGTCCGAGTTGGCCCAGGAAATCAAACAACACCCCGATCAGGGCATCGCCACCTATGGCGTCAGCGTCAAATGGCTCTCAGGCACTCGCTCGCAAGCCAGCGCCTTGCCCATGCAAGTAGGTGATCAAGCAGTCAACCGCGACTTCACCTGGTTGATTGACGAGCCCAAACAGATGGGCGGCAGCAACCATGCGCCCAACCCGCAGGAGTATTTGCTCTCGGGTTTTGGGTCTTGCATGATGGTGGCCTATTTGGTTGGCGCATCGGTGATGGGTATCCAGTTAGCGCAGCTGGAAATTGAAGTGCGCAGCGAAATTGATTTGGGTGGCTTTTTGGGTGTGCATCCAGCAGCACCGGTGCCGCTGAAAGGCATTCGCTATGTGGTGCGTGTGGCCGGTGACGGCACGCCCGAGCAGTTCGAGCGCTTGCGTGAGACGGCACAGGCCCACAGCCCCAATGCCATGTCTCTGGCCAGCGGTGTGGCGGTCAGCGGCACGGTGCAATTGATATGAGTGGCTTTAGCACCCGAGCCATCCACTTTGGCTACAACCCGGCAGACAACCAGGGCGCGCTGGTGCCGCCGATTTACACGTCTGCCACCTACGCGTTTCCCGATGCTGCCTATGGCGGCCGCTGCTTTGCTGGCACTGAGCCTGGCTACTTCTACACCCGCATCGCCAACCCAACGCTGGCCTTGCTGGAAGGCCGTTTGGCCAGCCTTGAAGAAGGCGCTGGTGCGGTGGTGTTTGGCTCCGGAATGGGGGCCATCACTGCTACGTTGTGGTCGATGCTGGAGCAAGGCGACGAGGTGCTGGCCGACCTCACGCTGTATGGCTGCACCTTCTCGTTTTTGAACCATGGCTTGACCCGCTTTGGTGTGACCGTGCGCCATGTGGACATGACTGACCCGGCCAACGTGGCGCAGGCCATCGGCCCGAAAACCAAGGTGGTCTACTTTGAGACACCGGCCAACCCTAATATGCGCATGGTCGATATTGCTGCGGTATCCGCAATTGCCCACGCCGGGGGTGCGAAAGTAGTGGTGGACAACACCTATTGCACGCCCTACCTGCAACAGCCCTTGTTGCTGGGTGCCGATGCCAGCGTGCACTCCATGACAAAGTACCTGGGCGGCCATGGGGATTTGACCGCTGGTGCTGCCATTTTTTCCGATGCAGAGTTGGCTCTGCGGGTACGTCTGTTTGGTCTGAAGGACATGACGGGTGCCGTGATGTCGGCGCAGGACGCGCATTTGGTGATGCGGGGTCTCAAGACCCTCACCCTGCGTATGGACCGGCACTGCCAGAGCGCGCAAAAAGTGGCCGAGCTGCTGCAAGCCCATGCCGCCACAGAGGTGGTGCACTTCCCGGGCCTGCCCACGTTTGCCCAACATGATTTAGCCAAACGCCAGATGCGCCAGTTTGGCGGCATGGTCGCATTCGAGCTCAAGGGCGGCTTGCAGGCCGGCATCCGTTTTATGGACGCACTCCAATTGGTCACCCGCGCCGTCAGCCTAGGCGATGCGGAGACGCTGGCCCAGCACCCTGCCAGCATGACGCACTCCACCTACACGCCCGAAGAACGGCAGTCCCACGGCATCGCAGATGGGCTGGTGCGCCTGTCCGTCGGGCTGGAAGACATTGACGACGTGTTGGTCGATATCCAGCAAGCACTGGATTGCGCCATTTAATTGAGAGAGTTCGCATATGCATGAAGTTACTGTTGACCCGTCACACACCGACACCGATCCCCAGGAAACCGCCGAGTGGCGCGACGCGTTCACAGCGCTGCTTGCCGCCCAAGGCCCCGAGCGTGCCCGATTCATGCTTGATGAGTTGGCCCGCCAGGCCCGCACCCAACGTGTGGGGTGGCAGCCTGAGCTGGCTACGCCCTATATCAACACTATCGGGGTCGATCAGCAACCGGTGTTTCCTGGTGATCTTGCCATTGAAGAACGGCTGGCCTCGTTGATGCGCTGGAACGCACTGGCCATGGTGGTGCGCGCGAATGAAGCCTATGGAGAGCTTGGGGGCCACATTGCCAGCTACGCCAGCGCGGCGGATTTGTTTCAAACCGGATACAACCACTTTTTTCAGGCTCGCAGTGAAACGCACCTCGGCGATTTGGTGTTCTTCCAGCCGCACAGCGCGCCGGGTGTTTATGCACGTGCGTTTTTGGAAGGCCGTTTGACCGCGGAGGATCTGGGCTACTACCGCCAGGAATTGACTTCACCCCAGGCCCTCACTGGCCATGGCGCGCGTGGTCTGTGCAGTTACCCACATCCCTACTTGATGCCGGACTTCTGGCAGTTCCCCACCGGCTCTATGGGCATTGGCCCCATCAGCTCGATCTACCACGCTCGCTTCATGCGTTACCTCACACACCGCAAGTTGCTGAACTGTGACGGACGCAAAGTGTGGGGCGTGTTTGGCGACGGCGAGATGGACGANNAGCCCGAGAGCATGAGCGCACTCACCCTGGCAGCGCGCGAAAAGCTGGACAACATGGTGTGGGTGGTCAACTGCAACCTGCAACGCCTGGATGGCCCCGTGCGTGGCAATGGCCGCATCATCGACGAGTTGGAAAAACTGTTCTCCGGTGCCGGCTGGAACGTGATCAAACTGGTCTGGGGCAGCGACTGGGATGGATTGTTTGCTCGCGACTTGACCGGAGCGCTGACGCGTGCCTTTGCCAACACGGTGGACGGGCAGATGCAAACCTTCGCCGCCAAAGACGGGCGTTTTAACCGCGACAGCTTCTTCGGTCAAAACGAAGAATTGACACGCTTGGCCCAGGGCCTGACCGATGATCAGATTGACCATCTCAAACGCGGTGGCCACGATCTGGTCAAGATTCATGCTGCGTATGCAGCCGCTGCGAACCACAAGGGCCAACCCACGGTGATACTGGCGCACACCAAAAAAGGCTACGGCATGGGCGCAGCCGGTCAGGGCAAGATGACCACGCACAGCCAGAAGAAGTTTGACGAGACTGACCTGATCGCGTTTCGCAACCGTTTCAACTTGCCCATGACGGATGAGCAGGTGAAAAGCCTGGAGTTTTACAAACCCGCCGATGACAGCGCCGAGATGCATTACCTGCATCAACAGCGTCAAAAATTGGGCGGCTATTTACCCAAAAGGTTTACGGCCACCCAAGTCATACCAGTGCCCGAGATCACCAGCTATGCCAAGTTCGCACTTCAAGCGGACGGCAAGGAAATGAGCACCACCATGGCTTTTGTGCGCATGATGGGCAACCTGCTCAAAGATCCCACGCTGGGTTCGCGCGTGGTACCCATCGTGGCCGATGAGGCGCGTACCTTTGGCATGGCAAATCTGTTCAAGCAGGTTGGCATTTACAGCAGCGTAGGTCAACGCTATGCGCCAGAAGACATCGGATCGGTATTGAGCTACCGCGAGGCGCTGGACGGTCAGATTCTGGAAGAGGGCATCAGTGAAGCCGGTGCGCTGGCCAGCTGGACGGCCGCCGCCACCAGCTACAGCGTGCACGGCCTGGCAATGTTGCCGTTCTACATCTACTACTCTATGTTTGGCTTTCAGCGCGTGGGTGACGCCATTTGGGCGGCCGCTGACCAACGTGCTCGTGGCTTCCTTCTGGGTGCCACATCCGGGCGCACCACGCTGGGCGGTGAAGGCTTACAGCACCAGGACGGCACCAGCCACTTAACAGCGGCCACTATCCCCAACTGCAAAGCCTATGACCCTGCCTTTGCCGGAGAACTGGCGGTCATCATCGACCACGGTATGCGAGAGATGCTGGTCGAACAAAAAGACGTTTTCTACTACATCACCATGATGAACGAGAACTACGCACAGCCGGATTTGCCCGACGGTGCAGCAGCGGATGTGATGCGTGGTTGCTATCACTTAATGAGTTATCCACACCAATCGGACGTAAGCCAGAGCGTCAAAGCACCCAGGGCAGTGACCCTGTTGGGCTCTGGTGCGATTCTGACTGAGGTGATCAAGGCGGCGCAGCTTTTGGCGGCACAAGGAGTGGAAGTTGATGTGTTTAGTGTCACCAGTTGGAGCGAACTGGCGCGCGAGGGGCAAACATGTGCGGACGCGGATGACTCGGTGCCGTTTATTGCGCAGCAATTGCGCAAGAGCGCAGGTCCAATCATCGCCGCCACCGACTATGTGCGCGCCGTGCCTGAGAGCATTCGTGCATATCTGCCGCAGGGGCGCAGCTATGTCACGCTGGGCACCGATGGTTTTGGTCGCAGCGATACCCGCGCTGCGCTGCGTAACTTCTTCGGTGTAGATGCTGCCAGTATTGCGCGCGCTGTCTTGATGCAACGTATTTAAAACCACTTGGATCTCACCTTGGTTGAGTTAATAGTTGAAATATTGGCGGCGGTTGCCTTCGCCCTGTCCGGCTTACTGGCAGCTGCGCGTAAGGAGCTCGATGCAGTGGGTGTTGTTGTTGTGGCTGGTCTTGCTGCGTTTGGTGGTGGAACAATAAGGGACATCCTTCTTGACCGGAGACCTTTCTTCTGGATGCAACATTCTTTATGGCTTTGGGGATTACTTGCGTTGTGTGTCGTGGCTATGCTGTTCTTGCGCGCCAAACACTTTGAGGTGACCGAGCGTGCCATGCTATGGCCTGATGCGATTGGACTTGGGCTTTACTCTGCATCTGGTGCGCGCATCGCCCTGGATATGCAAATGTCAGCCATCGTGGCAATCATCATGGGCGTAGTTACAGCCATATTTGGAGGCGTACTTAGGGACATTGTTTGCAACGAAATTCCTAGCGGCTTTCGCGACCACAGGCCCTACGCAGTCTGCGCCTTTATTGGAACTTGGTTACTGGTGTTTTTGCCCTGGTTCGGCGTCTCGGGTTCCATATCCTTGGTTGCATCAGCGGTAGCTGTCACTTCGTTAAGAACAATTGCTTTGTACACAGGCTATCAACTGCCCGCATGGAAATCTAGTCGGAGTGATGGAATTTAAGACTCGTCACGCCATTCATGCCACATGATGCTATCCGCGCGAATGTCGGCAGTTGGTCATCAAGAGCCAGTGGGCACCCTGAAGTGCTTGCCCGAAATTTGACGTTCAGGGTTTCATCAAATCGGACTGCCGGGCAGCCGCCGGTCGCGATCGCGAGCAACGTGCCCATTGCGGGTGCTCACATTTGAGTAGAGCTGTCATTCGATTTCTTCCCAAGAATCAAAAAGCTGACCTTTGAATCCAAAAACCATCTTGGCAGACTGTGCGGCTCCAGTGCAGCGTAAGCGGGTATTGGTGACCGGCAGCTAAGGGGCGGATCAACGCAATGACAAATCAACCCATAGCGCCGCTACGCCTGTTGAGCTTGAGCCATCTGCACTTGGTTGGATCCGCCTTCTTTGGCTCGGTACATGGCCGCATCAGCACTTTTGAGCAACAGGGTCTCGTCACTGCCATGGTCTGGATAGAGCGCGACGCCTATGCTTGAAGAAATCTGGATCTGATGTTTCTGCTTGCCTACTTCAAACGTCTGATTCAATGCGCCACGAATTTTTTCGGCCACGGCAATTGCTGCATCAGAAGTCTCAATCTCTGGCAGCAAGACCACAAATTCATCGCCACCCAAACGCCCGACGGTATCTGACTCTCGACGTACACAGTCCAGCAATCGGTTAGCCACTGCCTTGAGAAGTAAGTCACCAATATGGTGCCCCAGGTCGTCGTTGACTGGCTTGAACTTGTCCAGATCAATGAACAGCAGTGCCGCCTGGGTGTTATCTCGCCGAGCCTTAAGGATCACCTGGCGTAGCCGATCTGAGAACAGAGTACGGTTGGCTAATCCAGTCAGCACATCAAAATGCGCGAGTTGGCGCATGCGATCCTCATCGGCCTTGCGCTCCGATATGTCCGAAAACACCGCCACATAGTGGGTTGGCTGACCGCGGTGGTTGCGAACCTGCTTGATAGACAGCCATTCCAGATACAACTCGCCATTCTTTCGGCGGTTGCGGATTTCCCCGTGCCAACTGTCGGTGCTGAGCAGTTGCGACCACATGCGTTCGTAAAACTCGGGCGATTGCATACCCGAGGCCAGCAGTCTAGGATTCTTCCCTAAGGCTTCGTCTAGAGAGTAGCCGGTCATGGCGCTGAACGCGGGATTGACCGACACGATCAAGTTGTCTATGTTGGTAATGATCACGCCCTCGTCCATCGTCAGCGATACGGTGGAGGCCAGGCGAAGGGCTTCTTCTCGCTCGTGGCGCTCTGTGATGTCGGTATGCGTTCCTATTAGGCGAAGGGGGCGGCCTTGGGCATCACGGCTGGCCACCATGCCCCGCGAAAGAACCCATCTCCAACTTCCATCGCGATGCAGCACCCGGTGTTCACTGATATAGCTTGCTGTCTCACCACTCAAACATGCCTCGCGCTCAACTTTCACCGCCGCTAGGTCATCTGGATGTGTGCGCGCCCCAGTCTTGCCAGGTCTGGTTTGGTTCGTCCTCATCAAAGCCGAAGATTTCTTTGTAGCGCTTGGAAAATATCACTTCACCAGTTTGCAAATTACGGTCCCACACACCATCACCCGCGCCTTCCAGTGCAAACTTCCAGCGTTCCTCACTTAAGGCCAGCGTCTTTTGTGCCGATTCGCGTTCGTGGGTATGCCCATTAATGATGTCTTGCGCCCGTTTCACAATGACAAATAGCACCAACAACAGCACAAGCAGCACGGCGGCCACGGTGGCCACCAACTCCCGCTGATGGCTGGCTATTTCGGCCACCACCAGAGTTGCATCACCGTAAACTTCAAAAACACCACTTACCTTTCCGTTTTGCGGGTCAAAGCGTGGGACGTAGGTTTCGACCAGATCACGGTCTGAGACCTCGCCCTCGAAGGCATTGAATTGATCCCGGTGGGACAGCGCCGAGCTGTTTCGCCCAAGCAACCCATCTATGACACCCGGAGCGCGGCTCTTGTCCTCACCAATTTGTTTGAAATCTGTGGAATAAACCGTCATGCCACGCAGGTCGTACACCTTGATCTTGAAGATCTTGGTGCCCTTGAGCAAATACTTAAGCTTGTCGTGCAAGGCGGGCAGCGTCGCAGCAGCTTGTAACTCAGTGGAAGTCTTGCCAGCCGATGCCGCAGCCAATGGTCCAAATCCATCGTCCCACATTTCGTTGGCAATGATCTGGGCTTGGTTGACGTGCTCGGTCTCGTAGGCTTGGAGCAAACCCGCAATCGAGAAAGTGCGAAATAGGTAACTCAGCAAAACCGCGACAACGACGAACGCAATCAGGCTGGTGGTGGTAAAGAAACGCAGCAGTTTGAATTCTGTTCGCTTTCCTTCAGGGGCAGTCATTTCCCCTTGGGCTTTCGCGGCAATCGTTGTTGCATTCATGGTGAATGATCAAATTTTATACATCACCAGCGGCTGATTTGATGAATATTTTTTGACTGTTGGTCCACAGCCTTTAAAAGACAGCCGTTCATCTCCGAAGAAGGCGTTCAAAATTGGATGTCTGGTATGGGGCTGAACGTAGGCCAACAGTGCAGCGATTGCGGCTACACAGCTTCGTCAACTGCTTGCTCCAAACCCGGCATAAGCATCGTCAGAGGTCAGAAAACGCCGAAAATCCTGAAAACAAGCCGGATTGTCC
>DFWT01000172.1:0-368 GCA_002381045.1 Rhodoferax sp. UBA4127 | reverse complement strand
AGCGGTCGATTTTGAGCGTGTGCACCGGGAACCGATGGAGGTACGAGAGCGACGAATACCCGGTACCGAAGTCATCAATGGCCACCCGCACGCCCAACTGCGCGAGCCGCTCAAGTTGCGAGATGGCAGAGTCCGGGTTGCGTATGCAGATGTTCTCGGTGACTTCCACCTCGATCTGCGACGGGTCAATGCCATGTGTCAACAAAGTAGAGTCCAGCTTGCCAAAAAAATCACCCCGGTCAAGGTAGTGCGGTGACAGGTTGATGGACAGGCGCAGGCGCTCAGGGCCAATCGTGTTCCACACCAGCAGGTCACGGCAGATAGACCCCAGCATCCAGTCACTCAGGGCAATGATCAGACCGTTTTCC
>DFWT01000160.1 GCA_002381045.1 Rhodoferax sp. UBA4127 | reverse complement strand
CCGCAAAAATCACATCAGTGAGTGCAATCAGGCAAATCACCATGAACAGTGGGGTGGCAATTTTTTTACCATTTTCCACCGTCCAAAACTTTTCGCCGTCGTAGTTCTTGCTAACGCGCATGAATTTACGCAACAGTTTGAGAACGGGGTTGTCTTCCAGATCGGACTCATGGTCGGCAGCCAGCCACATTTTTATACCGGTCAAAATCAGGAATGCACCGAAGACATACAAAATCCAATGGAACTGGGCCAGCAGCCAGCCTCCCACCAAGATCATGACGCTGCGCAGCACGATGGCACCAATAATGCCAATCATCAAAACGCGCTTTTGGAACGCCGTGGGCACCGCAAAGTAGGTAAAGATCATCAAGAACAAGAAGATGTTGTCCACCGCCAGCGACTTCTCGATCAGGTAACCGGTCAAAAACTCCAGGGACTTGGTATTGGCAATGTCGGTAGAGCCCGTGCCGTCTTTCACCGCCCACCAAAACAGGCCGTTAAACAGAAAGCTCAAAGCCACCCAGACCAGGGACCAGTTCAGTGCCTCTTTGACACCAATGTCGTGTGAGCCCTGCTTTTTGAGCACCACAAAATCGACGAACAGTGACACCAGAACGATGCCGACGAAAGTGGCCCAGAGCCACAGGGGCGCGATAGTTTGCATAGGAGCCTTCAGAAAAGTGAATTCCTCACCCCTTTCGGGTGAGTTGCCCGCACGGCGCAAGCGAAATGAAAAGCAGAGGATGCGTAAAGTTTAGTGGAAACAAATCATGTTTAATCAGATAAATTAGTACAAATAGTTCGTAAAAACAAGAGTGAATTTTCGAATTTGCCTGCTTCTCTGAGCCTGCTTGTGCAGGCAACATGTACCCATCAAAATACGAAAGGTGCTTTTCATGAGGCTGTTGTTGCTTAACCCTGGGCCGCATCTGTGACTGGCCAGGATCACGGTTGGGCAAGTCGGTTCCGTCAAGCCATCCCCAAGCGCGAAGTATTGGCGGCACACCCGTGGTTGCGGCCAGTCGCTGGGCGCATGCTTGACCCTCGGCTTTGGCGGCTTCAACACGAGTCAGTGGCGCGTGGTGTTGCAGTGGGCACCTTTTGGGCCTTTGTCTTGCCTGTTGCACAAATCTTGGTGGCAGCCGCGCATTGCGCCTGGTGGCGGGCCAACATACCGGCAGCAGCTGCGATGACGATGGTCACCAATCCGCTAACGATTGGTTTTTGGCTCTGGCTGGCCTACCAGACGGGGGCGTTGGTTCTGGGACAACCCCTGGCTCAGCCCACGCCCACAGGTGTGGCCGCACCGACATGGCTGGCAGAGTTTGGCTGGCCAACCGTCATGGGCATGGGCCTTTTCGCCGTGGGCGGCTCTGCAGGGGGTTATCTGAGTGTCAAAATGATTTGGCGCTTGCGTGTGTGGCTAAGACGCCGCGCGAGACGGTGAGACATCGTTCGGCCTTGCTGTTTTGCCGTGACCACCTCTCAGTCACCTCTTGTTGTCATTGTTGAAAAGCGCGCCATGCCAATATGGGCTGCCGTCGCCCCAGTTGCTGGCGGGCTCACTTTTCTGGTAACCGGCTTCGGCCTGCGTGGCCCCTTTCTGATCGCCCTCTTGGTATTGTTTTTGTTGGCCACCGTGTTTGCTGCTGTGCATCACGCCGAAGTTGTGGCNNATGCTCAATGGCGGGCCAGCCACCGCCGCGTTGGCGCGTGACACCGTGTTTGCTGCCGTGATGCTGATTCTCAACGGCATGATTGGCATTTGTTTGTTGGTGGGTGCCAGTCGCCACCACGAGCAAAGGTTTGGGCTGTATGGCGTCAGTGCATCGCTCACCACATTGGCTGCTATCTCGATTCTTACACTGGTGCTGCCCAACTACACCACGACAGTGGCCGGGCCGGTGTACAGCACCAGTCAGTTGATTTTCGTAGCCATCATTTCCCTCGTTTTGTATGGTGGATTTGTGTTGGTACAAACGGTGCGCCACCGCGACTATTTTTTGCCACCTGGTGCCAAGCTCGATTCGCATGCGCACGCCGTGCCGCCAAGTGATTGGCATGCCAGCGGCAGTGCGGCATTGTTGTTGCTGAGCTTGGCGGTTGTGGTGCTTTTGGCCAAGGCACTTGCACCTGGCATTGAACGGATGGTGTTTGAGGCAGGCGCGCCCAAAACTTTGGTGGGCATCATCATTGCAGCAGTGGTGCTCATGCCAGAAGGTTTGGCCGCTTACCGTGCTGCCCGTGCAAACCGGCTGCAAACCAGTCTCAATCTGGCGTTGGGCTCGGCACTGGCCAGTATTGGACTGACCATTCCAGCAGTGGCAGCGGTCTCGATCGCCACGGGTTGGACCTTAACCTTGGGTCTGGATACCAAGTCGACCGTGTTATTGTTGCTTTCCTTGTTTGTTTGTACCTTGTCACTCGGAACTGGCCGCACCACGGTGTTGCAAGGGGTGGTTCATTTGGTCGTTTTGGCGACCTATCTTTTCACCACCATTGTTCCGTAGTGCCATCCTTTGGCTAAGCAACTGCTCAGAATGAATGTCAAGCGCCTGTACCAGCCGCGCAATCCACTGTTTTGGATCATGGTGGCGTTGAATCTGCTCTCCGCAGCTTTGGGATGGCTCACCCATACGCATGAGATGGGTGTATTTTTCGGCCTGATCATCGCGTTGTTCGCACTTGGCAACGCGGTCTTGGGCGCTTACTTGATGTGGCGGCTGGTCAACACCTGAACTTGCTTTGGCAGCTTATTGTCAGCCTGGGCGGCATTGGGTGACAATGCCATGGGTCAGAAACTCCTCCGATTGATGTTTGCGCATCAAGCCTTTCGACCATGACTTATTTGCTTTTCTTTGCCGGGCTGGCCGCCCTGATACTGGGTGCCGATATGTTGGTGCGCGGCGCTTCGCGTTTGGCGCTGTCTGTGGGCATTTCACCTTTGGTGGTTGGGCTCACCGTGGTGGCGTTTGGGACCAGTGCGCCAGAGGTCGCCGTGTCGGTCGGTGCCGTGCTGGATGGCAAAAACGACATGGCGCTGGGCAATGTCGTGGGCAGCAACATTTTTAATGTGCTTTTCATTCTGGGCGTGTCGGCCTTGATCGTGCCGCTGATGGTCAACATCCAGTTGATTCGACAGGAAGTGCCCATCATGTTGGGTGCAAGTTTGTTGCTCTTGCTGCTGTCGCTTGATGGACGTCTGAGCATGAATGACGGTGCGCTGCTGCTTGTTTTGTTAACGGCTTACACGGTTTTTCTGGTGATCCAATCACGCCGCGAAAGTCAGGAGGCCAATGACGAGTACACCCAGGAATTTGCAGCCAAAACACCCGCACCGTGGTTGGATCGCATGTGGGTTCAACTGGTCTTTATTGCATTGGGCTTGGCCCTGCTGGTGCTGGGCTCTGACTGGTTGGTTCAAGCCGCCGTGACGATTGCCAAGGCCATGGGTGTCAGCGATCTGGTCATTGCGCTAACCATCGTTGCGGCGGGTACCTCCATGCCTGAGGTTGCCACTTCGATCACGGCGGCCATCAAAGGCGAGCGTGACATTGCTGTGGGCAATGTGGTGGGCAGCAACACCTTCAACGTGCTTGGCTGCATGGGCCTTGCCAGTTTGGTTTCAGGACAGACGGGTCTCGTCGTTCCACAAGCCGCCATCAATTTCGACCTGTGGGTGATGGTGGCTGTCGCGTTGGCATGTGTTCCGGTGTTTATGACCGGGCGGGTGATTGCACGTTGGGAAGGTGCGGTGTTTCTTGCTTACTACGTGGTCTATGTGACCTATTTGGTCCTGGCAGCCCAGCAGCATGGGGCATTGGGCGCGTTTTCGACGGCCATGCTGAGCTTTGTATTGCCGCTGACTGTGATTACTCTGGTGGTTCTCGGCTTGCCTAAACCCGGCAAACCCGGCTAGTTTGAATTCAAGTGATTTGCTGGTGGAGACAACGCTCTTGTTTTTCCGAACCATATCTCCACCAATTTCTGCTTTTTCTACTTGAATTTGCAGATTATTCTCTCTCCTGTTCTTTCATTTCAACAGGAGATTCACATGAAACGATTACTCTCACTTCTGGCTGTGGTGTTTGCCTTCGGGCTAAGCACCGTGGCCATGGACGCCGAGGCTGCTAAGCGCATGGGTTCGGGTAAATCCATGGGCACGCAGCGCCAGGCGACGGTGGACAAGGCCCCGGCTGCGCCGACCCAATCCGCCGCAGCGGCTGGCACACCAGCGGCTGGCGCAGCAGCAGCGCCATCACGTTCCTGGATGGGTCCGGTGGCCGGCATTGCCGCGGGTCTGGGTTTGGCTGCGCTGGCTTCGCATCTGGGGTTTGGTGAAGAACTGGCCACCATGTTGATGTTTGGCTTGTTGGCCGCGGCCATCATGGTGGCAATAGGTTTCTTCATGCGCAAGCGTGCCGCAGGTGCGCAGCAAGCCAGAGCCACAGGACCTGGTGGCATGCAGTATGCGCATGTAAACCCAGGTGCTGCGAACAATGCCCGTACAGCCGACCAGGATGCGCCTGCCTACAAAGTGGCGATGCCCGCAGCGGGCAGCCACGTGGCTGGTTCTGGCACTGGTTCATCCATCGGCTCAGGTCTGGGGTCAGGTGTGGCCAGCCAGCGCCGGATTCCAACCGACTTTGATACCGCAGGCTTTGAGCGCAATGCCAAGGTGAACTTCATTCGGTTGCAGGCTGCTAACGATGCCGGCAATCTGGACGACATTCGTCAGTTCACTACGCCAGAAATGTTTGCCGAGCTGAAGATGGACCTGGCTGAGCGCGGCGCAACGCCTCAAAAGAGCGACGTGGTCAGCATCCATGCCGAGGTGATCGAAGTGGACGAAGATGCCGACCGCTACCTGGTCAGTGTGCGCTTCACTGGCGTGATCCGCGATGACAGCGGTGAGCCAGACGACTCGTTTGACGAGATCTGGCACTTGATGAAGGCGCGCCAAGGCAATGCGGGTTGGGTACTGTCAGGCATTCAGCAAACCCAGTGAGTCCGTATTGGTGAGCCTGAAAAGAATCCCTATTGATTCTGTAGCATACGCGGCAAGTATCGCAAGGGCTTAACATCATTTTTGTGAAAAGCTATTGGCCTGCTCAGCGGCGTTGAGCAGGCCTTTTTTTTGTCATGGCGGTAGCCCGCAGCCAGTTCATGGCAGCGGCCCTATCGCTCTAGGGGTTCTAACGCCAGAGCGTCGAGAAGGCTGGCTGTTATGCTGCCTTTATGCGCTGAACCTACCCAAGTTCCCAAGGCACCACCCACCCACACCATTGCATGAAACGTCTGTCCCAATATTTCTTTCGTGGCCTCTTTACCTTTTTACCGCTGGTTATGACGGTGTACGTGCTGTACCTACTGGTTACGTGGATGGAATCTTTGGCCATGCGGGTCATTCGCCCGGTCGTAGGCGACTTTTATCTGCCGGGCCAAGGGATCGTGCTGGGTGTCTTGGTCATTTTGGGGCTGGGCTTTTTGCTGTCAAGGCCCATCACCTCCAAGCTGCTGTCGTGGGTGGAGTTGCCGTTCACCAATTTGCCGGTGGTGAAGAGTGTTTACTCCTCGCTCAAGAATTTTGCGGATTTTTTTGCTCCGCACCAACAAGATGCGCAGCAGGTGGTGGTGCTGCGCAAGCCTGGGCATGAACTGGCCATCGTGGGACTGATCACCCGGCAAAATACGCTGGATTTACCCAAGGGACTGGCCAACGACGATCAAGTGGCGGTGTACCTGCCCATGGGCTACATGATTGGTGGCTACACCGTGTTTGTTCCACGCAGTTGGGTGACACCCATTGAGATGTCGGTCGAAGAGGCCATGCGCTCTTCCATCGTGGCCTGGATGGCATCCAACGGCAGCACCACCGCCAGTGATCGCTAACGAAAACGAGCCCTTACGGATCTGGGGGCAGCGTGACTGCCTGGCTATCAGCTGGATCGGCCCGTACCAGGCACGCGCGGTTGAGCGGGTGTTATCGGAGTCGGTCATGATGCCCAGCGCGAGCAAAGACCCTGGTGCTTCGCCAAAGGCGGCTTCAAAATCAGCATGAATATCGCGTTCGTAATCTGTCCATTGGTTGAGGTGCGGGCTACCGGATTCGACCACCAGCTTGCGGATGCGGTCGGTGCGCGGATTGATGATGACCGTGCCAACGGCGCAGGTGTTACACCACACATACATCAGGGTGGCATAGGGTAGGGGCTCACCGGTGAGGGCATGCGACAACTCGGACAACATGGCGTTTTTGGTTGAAAAAAGGTTGCGGTCGCCCTCAAAAGCCAACACTACACGCACCGGTGAATCATCGGTATCGATCAAGGCCATGTCGGCTGAGGCTATGAGCGCGGGCACTTTCCAGGAAAAAGTGAGCTTGCACAGCTCATTGGGGGACATGCCGTCTCCGTTTGCGGCTGTTGGACGGAAGCTAAGGAAAACAGGTTTTTTCTGTAGCAGATGCGGCAAGTACCGCAAGGGCTACCGGTCAGTTTTATGAAAAATCATTTACCTGCTCAGCGGCGTTGAGCAGGGATTTTTCTATGGCGCCTGCCAAGGTTTTGGCGGCGCTCTCTGTCAGGCGGGCCGCGTCATAACCGACATTGAGCACCAGCTGACCCTGGTAGGTGCTGGCGGCGGTAAACAGGGTTTGGTAGGGCATAGGGCACAGCGCAAACGAGATGGCCGTCACGGCAGGGTCTGTGGTGACACTGGCAATTGGCCCCACATTGCTGACCATGGTGTTGGGTTGTGAGGCCATGACCTTTTGTGTCAGCGGTGCCGTGTGTTCTGGTGTGACTGGGGTGCCGTTCAGTCCAAACATGTTGAAGAAAAGATGACCCTCTCCGCGGGCCAGCTGGCGCCGGGTTTGGCTGATGATGTCACGTGCCAGTTCCCAAAATGGCGTTTCGCTATTCACAGAAAAGGTATTGGAGACGATGGACACATACAAGCCAGTGGGCGAGACGTCTGGCGCCGGCTCCAGATAGGGTCGCATGTCCACCGGGCTGGAGAGGCAAAACACGCTGGGTTCGTCGCTGGGTTTCAATGCCAGTTGTGCTAACAACTGCGCGGCGCACAGGGCACCATGCAGGCTGCTGCCTTGGGCGCGCGCAGTTCGCAGAAGTGCTTGCGTCACGCTGGGCGTGAAGCTCAGGCGAATGAATTTTGGTTCTCTGCCACTCGCTTGGCTGGCCAACCAGGGGATCGGTGTCAGCGGGCCGTGCCGCCGGTAGTCACTGATCAGTGTGTTGCGCAGTTGCTTGGCGCCTTCGGGCTGTTCGGCCCAACGGTATGGCGCAGGGTGGAGCGCCAGCATGGCTGGCACAGAAGCGGGTGCCCTTGTCGGTGCGGCGTGCGCTTCTTGGGGTGGGGTCGAGTCGCTTTCGGCGATCAGACTCAACATACGGCAGAGCAGCGCGGTTCCGGACCGGCCATCTGCAATGGCATGGTGAAAACTCAGGGCCAGCACCGAACGCACCGGCGCCTGATGTGTGTCGGTGCTGCCATTGGTATTGCCGTCGGAGGACACCTCAAGCAGTAAACAACGCAGCAAGGGCGCGGAACCCAAGGCAAATGACTCTGAGAGTTGCTGTTCGATGGGCTCTTGCCATTGCGTTGCGCTCACCTCAAGGCAACGCAGTTCGATCAAAGCGCGAGGCGCGTGGACAAATGACAGTCCTTGTGCATCCACCCACTGGACGCTGGTTTGCAGCAGCAGGTTTTCAGCTTGCAGCACGTCAAGCGCGCGGCGAACCCGCTCGGGTGGCAAGGCATCCACGCGTTCGGCGAACACCACAAAGTTCATGCCCGACACCTGGTCGGCCACGGTGAAAAACGCCTCGCCCGGGTCCAGCGGGCGCAGCACTTTGTCAGTCAGCATCCGGCTCAGGCCGCTTGCCAATCGCTCACTGGGACGCAGGCGCAAAACAGGTTCCGGTCGCCATAAACATTATCAATTCGCCCGACCGGTGGCCAGTACTTGGATACCTTTTGTGCCGGAGTAGGGAAGGCAGCCAGTTCGCGCGGGTAGGGGTGCGACCACTCAGCACCCAGCAGGCTGGCGGCGGTGTGCGGCGCATTTTTCAGCGGGTTGTCGTCTTGTGGCCACTCACCACGCTCCACCTTGGCGATTTCTGCACGGATGGAAATCATCGCGTCAATGAACCGGTCCAACTCGTCCAGCGTTTCGCTCTCGGTGGGCTCCACCATCAAGGTGCCGGGCACTGGAAAGCTCAGCGTGGGGGCATGAAAACCGTAGTCCATCAAGCGCTTGGACACGTCTTCGGCACTGATGCCTTTGGCACCCCCAGTGGTTTCTTTCAAAGGCCGCAGTTCCAGAATGCACTCGTGCGCCACCCGCCCGGGCTTGCCGTCTTCGGTGATCGCGGTGTACAGCGTGGGGTAGTGCGCTTGCAGACGGGCGCTGATGTAGTTGGCGCTCAGGATGGCCACTTCGGTTGCGGCTTTCAGGCCCTCAGCGCCCATCATGCGGCAGTACATCCAACTGATCGGCAACACACTGGCGTTGCCCAAGGGTGCTGCGGATACCGCGCCCAGCGTGGCGCCAGGCAAGAACGGCACCAGGTCTTTNNTTGTGCAGGTTCAGGTGACTCACATCCCCACCAAATTCGCCAGGTGCGGCCAAGCCGACCAGCGCGTTCATGTTGGCACCGTCCACGTAGACGCGTCCGCCATGCTGGTGCACCAGTACGCACAGGTCTTTGACACTGGTCTCAAACACGCCGTGGGTGCTGGGGTAGGTGATCATCACCGCGCCCAGGTTGGCGCTGTGCTGTTCGCACTTGGCACGCAAGTCGGCCATGTCGATGTTGCCATGGGCGTCGCAGGCGGTCACAACCACTTGATAGCCGGCCATGGTGGCAGTGGCTGGGTTGGTGCCGTGTGCGCTGCTGGGAATGAGGCAAATGGTGCGGTTGTCGTCGCCATGCGCATGGTGGTAGCCACGGATGGCCATCATGCCGGCGTACTCCCCTTGGCTACCCGCATTGGGCTGCAGGCTGATGCCCGCATAGCCGGTGGCTTGGCAGAGCCAAGCACGCAACTGGCGGTCCAACTCGGCATAGCCTTCGCGTTGTTCGGTTGGGCAAAACGGATGGATGTTGGCAAACTCGGGCCAGGTGATGGGTTCCATCTCGCTGGTGGCGTTGAGCTTCATGGTGCAACTGCCCAGCGGAATCATGCTGCGGTCCAGCGCCAAATCGAAGTCACTCAGGCGGCGGATGTAGCGCAGCATGCTGGTCTCTGACTGGTGCGAGTTGAACACCGGATGGGTCAGGTAGGCACTGGTGCGCTGCAGCGTTGCGGGCAACAAGTCGGGTGCACTTGTTTCAAGTTCTTTGACCTGAGGCACCGGGTGGTGCGGCGCCGCAAAAATCTGCAGCAGCGCCTGGACGTCGGCGCGGGTGCTGGTTTCATCCAGTGACACGCTCAATTGATGCTTTGAGACAAATCGCAGGTTAGCCCTCGCAGAACGTGCGCGGTCAGCTATTGATAACGTAGCATCCAACGTTTCAACAGTGACCGTGTCAAACGCGCTGACCTGAGTAACGCCAAAGCCCATACCGCGCAGCCCATGGGCCAGCATGGCGGTCAGGCGTGCGACGCGCTGGGCGATGCGTTTGAGGCCTTGCGGGCCGTGGTACACNNCGGTGCAGATGTTGCTGGTGGCTTTTTCGCGGCGAATGTGCTGCTCGCGCGTTTGCAGCGCCAAGCGGTAAGCCGGGTTGCCATGGGCATCGACACTGACGCCCACCAAACGACCGGGCATGCTGCGCTTGAATTCATCTTTGCAGGCCATGTAGGCGGCGTGCGGGCCCCCATTGCCCATGGGCACACCAAAGCGCTGGGTGGTACCCACCGCAATGTCGGCACCCAATTCGCCGGGTGGTGTCAGCAGGGTCAGCGCCAGCAGGTCGGCCGCCATGATGACGATACCGCCCCGGGCCTTGTAGGCCTTGATCCATTCGCGGTCGTCATGCACTTCGCCGCTCACGCTGGGATATTGCAGCAGCACCGCAAAGCTGTCCAGCTTAAGCGCTTCTTCCCGCGAACACACATGCACCTTGATGTCCAGCGGTTGCGCGCGGGTTAGCAACACCGCCACGGTTTGGGGCAGCACGCCTGAATCCACCAGCAAGGTGGTGGACTTGGATTTGCTGGCACGCAGCGCCAGAGTCATGGCCTCGGCCGCAGCGGTGGCTTCGTCCAGCATCGAGGCGTTGGCCATGGGCATGGCAGTCAGGTCCATCACCATGGTCTGGAAGTTCACCAGNNATAGCCCTGGCCGATGTAGCTTTTGAATACCTTGTTTTTTGCAGCCATGGCCTTTAACTCGGCCAGTGCTGCGGCTTCGGAAATCGGCGCCGGGATGTCCATCGCATGTGTGCGTGCAATGCTGGCCGGCACGATGGCGTTCATCAGCGCAGAACGCGACGGCGCTTGCACGGCCTTGAGCATCACGGCTTCGTCGGCCGGGCTGATGCCGATGTGGCGGGCAAT
>DFWT01000199.1 GCA_002381045.1 Rhodoferax sp. UBA4127 | reverse complement strand
GCCAGAAGTGGTTGAAGCCGGCCCCAAACATATGCGCCAGAGAAGCGAATGAGCCAATGTGGCCGCCCAAATCGCCACCGTCTTCCGGGTAATGCCGATTGGCCTTAACCACCATGGCCATGGCGTTCCAGCGCATGTAGGCGCGCAAGCGTTCTTCAATTTCGATGTTTCCAGGGCAACGTTCTTCCTGGTCTACCTCGATGGTATTCACGTAGCCGGTGTTGGCTGAAAATGGCATGTCGATGCTGTTTTGCCTGGCATGCTCAAGCAACTGCTCCAGAAGATAGTGAGCCCGCTCGGGGCCTTCGCTTTGAATGACTGCACTCAGTGCATCCATCCACTCGCGGGTTTCTTGGACGTCTGCATCGGACGCGGCTACGGTTGCTCGTTGATCGGGCGTGACTGACATGCTTGTCTCCTGTGTTATTGCCGAGCGATGGTAGTTGAGTTGCTCAACTTGTGTCGTGAGAAATTCTAAAGTCAACAATTAGTAAATTTCAAATTATGTTTATTCATTTCATATTGCAAAATATTTGAATCTTTGACACCACACCATTGCAGGCTTGTCCAACTCTTACACTTCAAGCCATGCCACTGCCTTCCGTGTTGGATCAAACCACCGTCAGCGCAAGCCCCCCGGCCGGGCGGCTAATGCGTTGGTGGACCAGTCAAGCGCCCCACATTCAAGACCGCATGGCGGTGCTGGCGCCTCTGTTCGCTGTGGTGATTTTTCTGGCTGCCATCGTGTCAGCCTTTGGCTATTTGAGGCTAGAAGAAATCACACGGGAACGTGAAGGACTCAACCGCGATGTGGAATACACCCAGCAGCGACTGCGTCTGCGTTTGCTGGAGCAGCAAGAGCAACTGATGCGGTTTGCCCGCGATGTCTCCAGTCGTGAAATCACCCATGCTGACTTTGTAACCCGCGCTGAAAATTTTTCAAACCAGTTCCCCGAACTGAACCGCTTGACCTGGATTGACGAGCGCGCCAAGGTGCGTGCGACCCACAGCACGGTGAGCCTGTCAAACAACTTTCCAAATTTCAGCGGTACCAGCATCGAGGCCAAGGATGTGATGGACAACTTCGCCTTGATGCGGGAGTTGTTGCTGCCGATTTATTCATCACCCAGAGCACAAAAAGAAACCCCCGAGGTTTTGCAACTGCATTTGCCGCTGATCGATAAAGCCAAATTCAAAGGTGACTTACTTGCCGAGTACTCGGTTGACGCGGTATTCCGCTACGGCGTGCCAAACGAGATCACATCCAAGTACGCGGTTTCTTTTCACGACGCGGATGGTAAATTGCTAGCTGGCACCACCAGCACCGATGCCAAGCTCAAACGCCCGCTGCTGCCCTGGGCGAGCCCTCTGAACACCTATGAATTGCCAGTGTCACCCATCGGCAATGGGATGACGATTCGGGGTGCGGCCTACCGTACTTCGCTTGGTGTGATTGGCAGTGGCTTGTTTTGGNNGGCGCCACACTCGAAGGCGAATTCAGGCTCAGGATGCCCTGGTGCAAGAGACTGCATTTCGCCGTGCCATGGAAGGTTCGATGTTGACCGGCATGCGTGCCCTGGACATGCATGGACGCATCACATATGTAAACAATGCATTTTGCAAGATGACTGGCTGGTCCGAGGAAGAACTGGTCGGAAAATCCGCGCCGTTTCCCTACTGGCCTGACGAAGATCTGGAACTTCTCAAGGTCCGCCTGCGGCAAGAGTTGGCCGGACAAATTCAACCCAGTGGCATTCAATTTCGCGTCAAGCGCAAAGACGGTACCTTGATTGATGCGCGCCTGTATGTGTCACCGCTGATTGATGCCTTTGGCCAGCAAACCGGCTGGATGACCTCCATGACTGACATCACGGAGCCCACTCGGGTGCGCGAGCAATTGGCAGCCTCGCATGAGCGCTTCACGACGGTGCTTGAAGCGCTTGATGCATCCATTTCGGTGGCACCCCTAGGCTCAGAGGAACTGCTTTTTGCCAACAAGCTGTACCGGCAGTGGTTTGGCAAAAACACACAAGGCCATCAGCAACTCGTGCAAGAAGCCGGGGTGCCAAGCACGCCGCGCATGGACGATGCCGATGATGTGGTTGACGCACTGGCCGGTCTGCCCACCGATCAATTGGCTGACAAAGAGGTAGAAAGCGCAGAGGTGTTTCTGAGCAGTCTGGGTCGCTGGCTGGAGGTGCGAACCCGTTACCTTAGTTGGGTGGATGGCCGTTTGGCACAGATGGTGATTGCCACNNGAGATGGCCTCCAGCGTGGCGCACGAGCTCAACCAGCCGCTGACTGCCATCAGCAACTACTGTAACGGCATGGTGTCACGCATCAAAGCCCAGCAGATCAATGAAGCGGAACTGCTGGGCGCGCTGGATAAAACTGCCCGGCAGGCCAATCGCGCCGGCCAAATCATCCAGCGCATTCGGGCCTTTGTGAAACGCAGCGAACCCAATCGCAGCATGTCGGTGGTCAGCACCATGGTGGCGGAAGCGGTGGAACTGGCAGAAATTGAACTGCGCCGGCGCAACGTCAAACTCACCCATTACGTGGCACCGGGCATCCCGGCTTTGCTGGTGGACCCGATTTTGATTGAACAGGTGCTCTTGAACTTGCTCAAGAACGCCGCCGAGGCGGTGGACCTGGCGCAGCGCCCGGTGTCGCAGCGCATCGTCAAATTGCGGGTTGCGCCGAACACCGCCGACGACAGACCAGCCGTTGAGTTCACCGTGACTGACACTGGAAGTGGCATTCCACCTGAAGTGATGGCCCGTCTGTACGAAGCTTTTTATTCCACCAAGGCCGAAGGTATGGGCATTGGCCTGAGCCTGTGCCGCTCGATCGTCGAGTCGCACATGGGTCGAATGAAAGCGCAGAACATCTACAATGGCTCCGTCGTTGTGGGTTGCTGCTTTACCTTCTGGATTCCCATCGCAGATCCACTCCACGCCGCGCCCAACAAGCGCGCTGACCCTTCCACAATGCAGGCTTCATCATGAGTTTGATTCCCAAAAAAGGCACTGTTTACGTTGTCGATGATGACGAGGCTGTGCGCGATTCTTTGCAATGGATGCTGGAAGGCAAAGACTACCGAGTACGGTGTTTTGATTCCGCCGAGTCCTTCCTGAGCCGCTACGATCCGCGCGAAGTCGCCTGCCTGATTGCGGATATTCGCATGGGTGGCATGACCGGGCTGGAGTTGCAGTCCAAATTGATTGAGAACAACTCGCCGCTGCCCTTGGCATTTATCACGGGGCATGGCGATGTGCCCATGGCGGTGGACACTATGAAAAAAGGCGCCATGGATTTCATCCAGAAACCCTTTAACGATGGTCAACTGTTGCCATTGGTAGAGCGCATGCTGGAACAGGCACGTGAGTCTTTCGCAGACTACCAAAGTGCCATTAACCGGGAAGCACTGATGTCGCGCTTGACCTTGCGTGAAACCCAGGTGCTGGAGCGCATTGTGGCCGGTCGCCTGAATAAGCAAATCGCCGACGACCTGGGCATCAGCATTAAGACCGTGGAAGCGCATCGCGCCAACATCATGGAAAAGCTAGGTGCCAACACGGTGGCTGACCTGCTGAAAATCGCCTTGGGCCCGAATGCCGTGAAGGCCTGAAATTCACTCTGTTTTTAGTAGCTACTAATGCCCGCTTCATATGGGATAGCGGGCTTTTTTATTGATGGACTTGATATGACAGAAGCATTTCTCAGCGCGCGCATCATTGATGGTGTCGCGCTGTCTCAGACCTTGCGCGCGGATGTTGCCGCCCGAGCACATGCGCTCAAAGCACGTGGCATCACCCCCGGCCTTGCGGTGATTCTGGTGGGTGACAACCCAGCCAGCCAGGTGTATGTGCGCAACAAGGTCAAGGGCTGCCTTGATTGCGGCTTTCATTCGGTGCTGGACCAGCATGAGGCCACGTTGTCAGAGGCCGCCCTGCTGGCCCGCATTGACGCGCTGAACCACGACCCGGCGATTCACGGCATTCTGGTGCAATTGCCTCTGCCCGCCCACATCGACGCCGCCAAAGTCATCGAAGCCATCTCTCCAGCCAAGGATGTCGATGGTTTTCATGTGGCCAGCGCTGGTGCCCTGATGACTGGCATGCCCGGCTTTTGGCCCTGCACCCCTTATGGTTGCATGAAGATGCTGGAGTCCATCCACTTTGATTTGCGCGGCAAACACGCTGTGGTAATTGGCCGCTCCAACATCGTGGGCAAACCGATGGCATTGATGCTGTTGCAAAAAAATGCCACGGTGACCATCTGCCACAGTGCCACCAAGGACTTGAAAGCCATGACATTGCAGGCCGATTTGATCGTAGCCGCAGTAGGCAAACGCAATGTGCTGACCGCTGACATGGTCAAACCCGGCGCAGTGGTGCTGGACGTCGGCATGAACCGCAATGACGCCGGCAAACTCTGCGGCGATGTGGACTTTGAAGGTGTGCGACAGGTCGCCTCTGCCATAACCCCGGTGCCAGGCGGGGTTGGCCCCATGACGATTACCATGCTTCTAGTCAACACCCTTGAAGCCGCAGAACGCACAGCACGCTGATACCTCTGACGGTTACACTTTTTTTGGATGAACTTAACCCGCGTTGCTTGACCGCATTGACATGAACAATCCCCTGCTTGAATTCGACGGCCTGCCGCTTTTTGACAAGATCTCGCCCGACCACGTGGTGCCTGCGGTCGACCAACTGCTGGCGGCCGCCAACCAGGCGCTTGAAACCGTCACTGCCAGCGACTTTTCCCCCAGTTGGGAAGGCTTGGCCTGCGTGCTTGATGTCGCCACTGAACGGCTCTCGTTGGCCTGGGGCGCGGTCAATCACCTCAACAGCGTGGCAGACACGCCCGAGTTGCGAACTGCCTATAACGACGCGTTGCCCAAAGTGACCGAGTTCTTCACCCGTTTAGGCGCAGACGATCGGCTGTACGCCAAATACCGCGCCATTGACCCCGCGAATCTCAATACCGAGCAAGCCCAGGCGCATAAAAACGCGCTGCGCAATTTTGTGTTGGGCGGTGCCGACCTGCAAGGTGCGCAGCGAGAACGTTTCGCTGCCATCGCTGAGCGGCAGGCTGCCCTGAGCCAGAAATTCAGTGAGAACGCGCTTGATGCGACCGATGCCTTTGCTTACTACGCTACTGAAGCCGAATTGGACGGGGTACCTGATGATGTAAAGCAAGCGGCCCGGGAAGCAGCCGAAAAGGACCAAAAGGCGGGTTACAAGTTGAGCTTGAAACTACCCTGCTACTTGCCAGTCATGCAGTTTGCCCGCAGCAGCGTGCTGCGGCAAACCCTTTACCGCGCTTACGTCACCCGCGCCTCGGATCAGGCTGTGGCTGACACCAAAAACACCGATAACTCTGCCATCATCAGCGAACTGTTGGCGCTGAGGCTTGAAGAAGCCAAGCTGTTGGATTACCCCAACTTTGGGTCGCTGTCGGTGGTGCCCAAAATGGCCGACTCACCCCAAAAGGTGGTTGAGTTTTTGCGCGATCTGGCGCGCCGCGCCCGACCCTTTGCTGAAAAAGATTTGGCGGACATGCGTGACTTTGCCAAGCAACATCTCGACCTGCCCGACCCGCAAGCCTGGGACTGGCCCTATGTAGGCGAGAAGCTCAAAGAAGCCCGCTACACCTTCAGCGAACAGACAGTCAAACAGTACTTCCCGTTGCCCAAAGTGCTGGCTGGCCTGTTTGGCATTGTGCAAGACCTGTTTCAAGTTCGCATCCTTGATGACCAAGCGCCGGTGTGGCACCCATCAGTGCGCTTCTTCCGTATTGAACGCCACCAGGCTGATGGGTCTGCGGTGCTGATTGGTCAGTTTTACCTGGACCCTGAGGCCAGGCAAGGCAAGCGTGGTGGCGCCTGGATGGACGACATGCGTGCGCGTTGGTTGCGCCCGGACACGCATCAATTGCAAACGCCAGTGGCGCATCTGGTGTGCAATTTTGCCGGCGCCGTGGGCGGAAAGCCAGCCCTGCTGACTCACGACGATGTCACCACTTTGTTCCATGAATTTGGCCATGGCCTACAGCACATGCTGACCCGGGTGAATGAACGCGATGTGTCTGGCATCAGCGGTGTGGAATGGGATGCCGTGGAGTTACCAAGCCAGTTCATGGAAAACTTCTGCTGGGAGTGGTCGGTTCTGAGCAAGATGACTGCGCATGTCGACACGGGGGAACCCCTGCCGCGCGCCTTGTTCGACAAAATGCTGGCAGCCAAGAATTTCCAAAGCGGCATGCAGACCGTCAGACAAATCGAGTTCTCGCTTTTTGACATGCTGCTTCACACCGAACACGATCCGTTAGCGGACATCATGCCCCTGCTGACCCAGGTGCGCCAGGAAGTTGCGGTGTTGCACCCACCGACCTGGTCACGCACGGCCCACACCTTCAGCCATATTTTTGCCGGAGGTTATGCGGCGGGCTATTACAGTTATAAATGGGCTGAGGTTCTCAGCAGCGATGCCTATGCGGCTTTTGAAGAGGCTGAGACCAAGGGTGAAGCGCACAAGTTGGAGACTGGTAAGAAATACCTGCAAGAAATTCTTGAGGTGGGTGGCAGCCGCCCGGCCATTGAGTCGTTCAAGGCATTCCGGGGGCGAGAGCCCGAGCTTGACGCCCTGTTGCGGCATCAGGGCATGACGCAAGCCGCTTGAATTTTGGTTTTAACGATCGGGAAGGAGAGACCGTGCAAACACACAAAAGTAAATTGCCCAGACACCCCCGCCAAGTCCGCAAGGCTGGGTGTTCTCTGGCCGCAATACTGCTGGCGGGGCTGGTCTTTGGGCCGTCTGCGGCGCAAGCCCAGGCGGTGTATCGCAGCGTCGGAACCGATGGCAAAGTTACTTTTTCGGATATTCCACCAGCATCGACCACCGGCAAGGCCGCGCCGACTGTGAACCTGCTGGTACCCGGTCAGGCTGAGCAAACCAACCTGCCCTTGGAATTACGGCAAGCCACCGCCAAATTTCCGGTCACGCTGTTTGTGAGCGCGGGCTGTGCGCCTTGCGACAGCGGCCGCAACCTCCTCATGAACCGTGGGGTGCCATTTGCCGAAAAAACCGTAAGCACTGCCGAGGACGCTGAGGCGTTGCAAAAAATGAGTGGCACGGCGTCCTTGCCTTTCTTGACGATCGGTGGCCAGCATGTGTCTGGATTTCTGGCCTCGGAATGGACCCAGTACCTGAATGCGGCTGGTTATCCAGAACAATCCAAACTGCCTGCTAACTACCGCCGTGCGCCTGCAGCCCCATTGGTGGCGCTACAAAAAGCGCCTGTCAGTGACGCTGGCAAAACCAATCCATCCGCGCCGCCACCAGCACCATTGAATCCCGAACCGCAAAATCGGCCCAACCCGAACAACCCGGCAGGTATTCAGTTTTAGGCTTCATCAAAGGCACAAAAAGCAAAAGCCCCGCTCGAATCGAACGGGGCTTTTGCTTTTACAGGCGCAGATCAGACTGGCAGAGCGATTTGATCGTCAACGCTAAACTGGTAGTCTTTAAAAATGTGCTCCGCACTGAGTACTTGGTATGTCCCGTCCGGGTTGCGCCGGGTGGTGTCTTTCAGCCGGTAAGTAGTTTGGCCACAGGTCCAAAGCTTGAAGTTGCGCATTTGGGTGCACAGGCAAGTTTTATCCATCACCACAATGTTTTTGCCATCCGGGTGTGAGGCCAGTTCCCGGTTGTAGGCGGTGATGTATGCACAATTGCCGTTGCCATCCAGCAAATAGCCATACGACTCGCAATTGGGCCGGATACCGTCACCAATGGCAGGCGAGCTTTTCAGCATGCGCATCGGGTAACCGGTGGGCGAGATGGTGTTTACCACAATGTCCTCTTCGCTGGCGATGTAGTAGTCCTGCTTGACATTGGCAGGCAGGCCACACTCCTCAGAGACGGTAAAGCGGGTGGCTACCTGAACTGCGCCCGAACCCATCTCAAGGAACCTCACCGCATCACTGCCAGTGAAAATGCCACCGGCTGCAATCACGGGAATATTGAGTTGCTCGGTATTCACATATTGAATCACCTCGGCCATGATGGTGGCCAAATCGTATTCGGCCCAATCCAAACCAAAACCCAAGTGACCACCGGCCAAAGGCCCTTCCACCACCACAAAATCGGGCAGACGATTCAGGCGGGCGTTTTTGCGCAAAAAGAGCTGCAGGGCGCGCACGCTGGAGACGATGATGCCCAGTTTGGCATCACGAAAACGCGGGTGGTCGGCAATCAAGCCGAACGAGCCGAGATGCAAACCCGCGCTCAGAGTGATGCCGTCAATGCCTGCGTCCAGGGCTGAATTCATGCGCACTTGCAAAGTCTCGCGTGGACCATTCATGGTCAGCTTTTCCATGCAATTCACAAAGATCATGCCATCACCCTTTTTAGCCTCCATGGTGGCTCCGACGTGGCGACGGGTGGCCTCAGCCAGGATATCCAGATCAAACTTGATGGTTGACTTGTCGGCGTTGAGGATGTTGTGTTTGTAGAGCTTGGTTTTGTCTTTGACAAAGGTGGTGTCAAAACGTCGGTCTGACACGTCGTTCACCATGGCGTCAGAGATGTGACCGATGCCACCTAACCTAGCGGCTTCGAGCGCCAATTCAGCGGTAGAAATGTCCACCCCCATACCGCCAATCATGATCGGCACGTATTCTTTGGTACCAAACTTCAGACGAAAATCATCGACACGTTTCATGCAAGTCCTTGAACCATTTGACGCCGTAGGCCGCCGAATTCGACGCCCAAAAGAGGTTGGAAATGGCGTAAAAAAGCGTTTGGCAACATAGCCAATCTGCTGTGGATTCTATCCGTCCACCCTGGCTAGTTTGCCCTTCAAAGAATACCCATGTGCAGGCTGTATGCTTCATCACCCTGTCATCTTTCACTTAGCTTCCACCATGCCTTCAGCCCATCCCAAATCACCACAGCCCCTGAAAGGCGTGCGAATTCTGAGTCTCTGTCTCAACCTGCCTGGACCCGCTGCGCTGCAACGACTTCGCGCCATGGGGGCAAGTTGTGTCAAATTCGAACCACCCGCGCCTGCGGGTGCTGCCGCCAGCGTGACCGGTGACCCAATGAGCATTTACAGCGTTGAAGGTTATTCGGCGCTTCAGGCCGGCATTCGCACCCGGGTGGTCGACCTCAAAACCCAGACGGGCCAGCGTACGCTGCACACCACACTGGCCAAAACCGATGTCCTGATGACTTCCTTTCGCCCGAGCGCTCTGCTGAAACTTGGCCTTGGCTGGAATGCGCTGCATAAGCAATACCCTCACCTCAGTTGGGTTGGCATTGTGGGCGCGCCCGGTGCGCTTGCGGATGCGCCAGGACACGATCTGACCTACGTGGCGGAGCATGACCTGGTGACCGGCCTGGATTTGCCGGCCACGCTGTATGCCGACATGGGTGGCTCGCTGATGGCTTCTGAAGCCGTATTGCAAGCCGTGCTGCTGCAGCGACAACAGGGCAAAGGCAGCCGTTTTGAGGTGGCTTTGTCGGATGCCGCCGCCCACCTGGCCCGGCCCCGCCAATGGGGTGCCACCGTGCCTGGAACCGTGTTGGGTGGCGCGCATGCTGGCTACCGTGTCTACCCCTGCAAAAACGGTCGTGTGGCCCTGGCTGCGCTGGAGCAACACTTTGCCAAGTCTTTGTGCGCCAGGGTGGGCTTGACATGGACCGGTGCGTCCATGATGTTGAAGGCCGACACCCATGAGGCCATCGCCCAATTTGTTGCTGGCAAGACGCGCTCGGCGTTGGACAAGCTCTCGGTGGCCCATGACATTCCACTGCATACACTATCAAAATAGCAGCTTCTACCATTATTAAATAAGGGCTAGAGCACTATTTTCCTTGTATTTTTAACAGCACCATGGCGCGTGCCTCCATGGCCTGCCCCAAGCCCACCGGTCCCATTTTTTCGGCAGTTTTGGCTTTGACATTGACCTGATCAATGGCCACGCCCAAAGCCTTTGCAAGGTTTGCACGCATCGCCGCAATGTGCGGCATCAGCTTGGGTGCCTGGGCGATGACGGTGCTGTCCACATTGCCAAATACATAACCCTTTTCGCGCACGCGGCGAGCGGCTTCAGCAAGTAACACAGCAGAGTCTGCGCCTTTAAAACGCGCATCGGTGTCCGGGAAATGGGTGCCAATGTCGCCCATGGCGGCGGCGCCCAGCAACGCATCGGTGATGGCATGCATCAGCACGTCGGCGTCTGAATGGCCCAGCAAACCCATATGAAACGGCACCTCAACGCCACCCAAAATCAGCTTGCGCCCGGCCACCAGCGCGTGAATGTCCCAACCCTCACCAATTCTGAAGTTCATGTGTTTGCCTTATGCATCGGCTTGTGGGCCCTGACGACTTTGCAGCACCGCTTGTGCCAGGCAGAAGTCTTCCGGGTAAGTGACCTTGAAGTTTTGTGCGCTGCCCGGCACCAGCTTGGGTGACAGGCCCATGGCCTCAATGGCACTGGACTCGTCGGTGACCGCATCACCGGCCAGTTGCAGGGCATCGATCAGGCTGCCAATGCGAAACATCTGCGGCGTTTGCGCCAACCATTTGTCGCTGCGTGGTAAGGTGGCAGCCACACGATCCCCGTGCGCTGCCTTGAGTGTGTCGGGCAGCGGCAAAGCCAGCAAACCGCCTACTTCGTCACCCAAGCAGGCGTCAAGCAACGCATTGATTTGCGCCGGGGTGATCAGACAGCGCGCCGCGTCGTGTACCAGCACCCAGTCATGCGCCACAGCGCCTTCATCGAGCAACACATTTAATCCATTAAATACGCTTGCAGCCCTTGTCGAACCTCCGCAAGAAGCTATCAAAAAAGATGCGTTCATGGCCTCTGAGGTCTTGAAAAAAGTGTCATCCGGTGACACCACCAGCAGCGTCTGGTCAATGCGAGACACCTCCTCAAACGCGAGCAAGGTGTGCATCACCATCGGCTTGCCTGCAATGGCCTGGTATTGCTTGGGGCCAGCCGCGCCTGAGCGCGAACCCGTGCCGGCACAGGGAATCAGGGCCCAGCAACGCGGCGTGGCGGTGGGCTTAAGGGCAATGTCGTTGAGTTCGGTCATGGTGTGCGCTGCATTTTAGAAGCGTGTGAAAAATACCCCGCCATCTCTTGCGCGGGGTATTGGCGTTTTTGCCGTCCCAAATTGACTGCGCTGCACCCAGCACCTCATGGATTTACCCAAACTCTCTCCCGGTAAACGCTACACCCTGCCCCGCCCGGTGGGCTCTGCCGACGCCTTACTACTGGCGCAGTTGGCGCTGCGCGGCAAGCGCGAGCACAAACTGACCGCCATCGTCACGGCCAACGCTGCCGACGCCCAGCGCCTGCTGGATGAAATGGCCTTTTTTGCGCCCGACTTGCGCTGCGTGTTGTTTCCGGACTGGGAAACCCTGCCCTACGACACGTTTTCGCCGCACCAAGATCTGATCAGCGAACGCCTGGCCACCCTTTGGCGCGTGCATGTGGCGGGTAGCCAGCAAGACAACGATGCAGGCGCCGACGTGGTTGTCTTGCCCGCCACTACCGCGCTTTACCGCTTGGCGCCGCCCAGCTTTCTGGCCGGCACCACCTTTCATTTCAAGGTCAAACAAAAACTCAACGAAGCCAAGCTCAAGGCCCAGCTCACGCTGGCCGGCTACACCCACGTGACGCAAGTGGTCAGCCCAGGTGAGTATGCGGTGCGTGGCGGCCTGATTGACCTGTTCCCAATGGGCAGCCCCGTGCCTTATCGGGTGGACTTGTTTGACGACGAAATTGACAGCATCCGCACCTTTGACCCCGACAGCCAGCGCAGCCTGTACCCGGTGCCAGAAGTGCGCCTGTTACCCGGGCGCGAGTTCCCCATGGACGACGATGCGCGCGCCCGCTTTCGCAGCCGCTGGCGCGAGTTGCTTGAAGGTGACCCCACACGCAGCCGCATCTACAAAGACATGGGCAATGGCGTGGCTACCGCGGGCATTGAGTACTACCTGCCGCTGTTTTTTGAAGACACCGCCACCGTGTTTGACTACCTGGGCGGTGACGCAACGGTGGTGCTGCACGGCGACTTGGAACCCGCCTTCTCGCACTTTTGGCAAGACACGCGTGAACGCTACCGGCTGGTGCAAGGCGACCCTGAGCGCCCGGTGCTGCCACCGGATGCATTGTTCTTAAACGCCGAGCAGTTTTACGCCCGCGTCAACACCCACGCCCAGTTGGCCTTGCGCCCCGCAATCGATGACGTGGCTGACAGCGGCGAGTTTGTTCGGCTGGAGGACGTGACCGTGATGCGTGGCACGGAAGACCCGCTAACCCGGCTCAAAGCCCACATCAAACACACCCCCCAGCGTGTGCTGGTTCTGGCCGAAAGCGACGGGCGGCGTGCGAGCTTGCTGGACTTTTTGCGCTCCAGCGCGGTGGACGCTCCAACCTTTGATTCGCTCAGCGAGTTTTTAACCACCAGCGAAAAGATTGGCATTGCCACCAGCAGCTTGGCCACAGGGTTCAGCTGGCTGGAAAGCGGCGTCGACTTTGTTACCGAAACCGAGCTGTTTGCCGCCAGTCCAACCGCCCGCAAACGCAGAAAACAGGAACAGGTCAGCGATGTTGAGGCGTTGATCAAGGATTTGAGCGAGCTCAAGGTGGGTGATCCGGTGGTGCATTCGGCACACGGCATTGGCCGCTACAAAGGCTTGATCAACCTGGACTTGGGTAACAAACTGCCCAATGGCGAGCCCGAGGTGCAAGAGTTTTTGCATCTGGAATATGCCGATAAAGCCACGCTGTATGTGCCGGTGAGCCAGTTGCAATTGATCAGCCGCTACACCGGGGTCAGCCCCGACGAAGCACCCCTGCACAAGCTTGGCAGCGGCCAATGGGAAAAGGCCAAACGCAAAGCGGCCGAGCAGGTGCGCGACAGCGCGGCTGAGTTGCTCAACATCTATGCCCGCCGTGCCGCCCGCGAAGGCCATGCGTTCAGGTACTCACCCACCGACTACGAGGCCTTTACCAACGAATTTGGCTTTGAAGAAACGGCAGACCAGAAGGCCGCCATTCATGCGGTGATTCAAGACATGATCAGCCCACGCCCGATGGACCGACTGATTTGCGGTGATGTGGGTTTTGGCAAAACCGAAGTGGCCTTGCGTGCCGCGTTTGTGGCGATCACCGGTGGCAAACAGGTCGCGTTTTTGGCGCCCACCACATTGCTGGCCGAGCAACACTTCCAGACCCTGGTGGACCGTTTTGGCAAATGGCCGGTCAAGGTGGCTGAGATGAGCCGCTTCAGGTCAGGCAAAGAGATCACCGCGGCACTCAAGGGTGTGGCCGACGGCACCATAGACATTGTGGTGGGTACGCACAAGCTCTTGAGCCAGAACACCCATTTTAAAAACCTGGGTCTGTTGATCATTGACGAAGAACACCGCTTTGGCGTGCGCCACAAGGAGCAGATGAAAGCGCTGCGCGCCGAAGTGGATGTGCTCACCCTGACCGCCACGCCTATCCCGCGCACCTTGGGCATGGCGCTGGAGGGCCTGCGCGATTTGAGCGTGATTGCGACCGCACCACAACGCCGTCTGGCCATCAAAACCTTTGTACGCACCGAAGGCACGGGTGTGATTCGTGAAGCCGTGTTGCGCGAGCTCAAACGGGGTGGGCAGGTTTATTTTTTGCACAACGAGGTGGAGACCATCGAGAACCGCCGCGCCAAGCTCGAAGAGTTGCTGCCGGAAGCGCGCATTGCCGTGGCCCACGGGCAGATGCCCGAGCGGCAACTGGAATCGGTGATGCGCGACTTTGTGGCGCAGCGCACCAACCTGCTGCTGTGTTCCACCATCATCGAAACCGGCATTGACGTGCCCACCGCCAACACCA
>DFWT01000181.1 GCA_002381045.1 Rhodoferax sp. UBA4127 | reverse complement strand
TACCGCGCAGCGGTTTCGTCCTCGGGCACGTTGCTCACGTCGACGACCGGCGGCTGTACGGTCGACCGAATTGATCCAAGTCCCAACGTCTTAGGGTGCCCTCTGACTCTTGATGACCACATCCCGACACCGCGGTTAATGTCCTAAGAGAAGTCACGGTCATCCGTCAGCTTGGGTTCGCTGGCGCACGGTTTTGCACAAAGTACGGGTGCAACATTCAACTTTTTGGAGAACAAAATGCCCCAGTTTCATATCGCCGTCATCGTCGGCAGCCTTCGCCACGACTCATTCAACAAGAAGCTGGCCATGGCGCTGCCCAGTCTGGCCCCGGCCGACTTTAGCTTTACGCAGGCTCAGATCAATGACCTGCCCCTTTACAACCAGGACGACGACCCGCATCAGGCGGCGGCGGTGGTCCGGTTGAAATCGGAGATCAAAGCCGCACAGGGCTTGCTGTTTGTCACGCCTGAATACAACCGGTCGATGCCTGGCGTGCTGAAAAACGCCCTGGACCACGCCTCACGCCCTTACGGCGACAGTGCCTGGGCGGGCAAACCTGCGGGTGTGCTGGGTGTATCCGTCGGCGCCATGGGCACAGCCATGGCCCAGCAACATCTGCGCAATGTGCTAGCGTATCTGGATGTGCCAACACTGGGTCAGCCCGAGGCATTCATCCACGCCAAGGAGGGTTTGTTCAACCCGGACGGAAGTATTGGCGAAGGCAGCAAGAAGTTCCTGCAGGGCTGGATGGACCAATACGTGGCTTGGGTCAAGAAACACGCTGCCTGATGGTCATGCTTTCAGGAGGCATTACATGAACATGCCCACGCACCACACCAGCGAGTTGTTCAAGCAGCTGGGGCTGCCGAACGATGCATGGAGCATCGCCCAGTTTGTGAGCACTCACGCATCGATGGCGCAGGGCGTGCGGTTGCCCGATGCGCCCTTCTGGACGCGCTCGCAAGCCGCCTTTCTGCGGGAATCCTTGAGTCAGGACTCTGACTGGTCTGGCTTGGTAGATCAACTGGGTAAGGCACTGCAGGATGCGGCTGGACCTGCTCACTGAAGGCAACGGCGCGAATTGCAAAGCCTTTGCCACTGGTCAGCCTCTTGATTTTCTTCAAAATTCATTGCTTCCTACGTTTATTGCATAGAGGCTAGGCGTCTTGCTGGCGTTCAAGTTCCTCTGACTGCTCAGGGTCATCGTGAGCTTCCGGGAAATCCCGGATATCGGCAGGTTGCAAGGCTTCGGTTACCTTGAGGTGCTTGCCGTCGGTTGTTGAAACCGGCGGGATAACACCTTCAGATTTGACGATGGACAGCAGTCTCATATTCTGGAATTTTGGGTTCATAGTCCACTCAACGAAAGTCTTGGGGTTCAAGCTGGGTTTGGGCGGCAGCATTGGGGTCCTGAGACGGTATACCGTGTCCGGAGTTGGCTTGTTGGGCAAGGGCTGTGTCTACGGCTTTGGTGCTGGGCAGCGGGGTGGGCAATGGGTTCATGAGAGCCTCCTGTTTCAGTTGACTGAGCGACAAGCATGAGGCTCAAACTTTCAACTGTGGGCGCAGGTTAGGCGTGTGCGCTTGGTCTGTCAGTGGGACAGCGAACGTTTGTGGCGTCTGGTTTACCCCAGACGTAGAAATCCTCTGTCTTCACTGTGGAGAATGAGAGCGTCACCACCGATGGTCTCTCTTCTGTTCGGCAGAACAGCTGATGTCGTGGACAAATCGGGAGGCTTTGCTTGGTGGCGCACAGACTGATTGCTGCCGGGTCTATTAGGCTTGCCGACACCAAATCAAGATAGCCACCATGACCAAGAGCGATGCATCCAACGCTAAACCGTCACTCGAGTCGCCTCAGTGGCGTCCCCGCAGTCAGCGGCCATATCCAGTTTTGGCAGACCAATTGTTGCAGCTTTTGCCATTTGCGTGTCCAACTAGGCAGTTGACTTAGCCAGCCCTGTCTGCCGACAGCAAAAAAGCCATCTATCTAAAGAAGGATCCCGATGTTGACTAACCATGTTCAAAACAGATACTTTGCGTTTGCCGCATGTCTGGTTTTACTGCTCACCTTTGGCAACGCGAACGCTGACCCACCCGCACGAGTTGCACGGCTAGGTTACATCCAGGGCCAGGTCAGTTTTTCACCCGCCGGGGATGCAGCTTGGGTACAAGCCACGCTTAACCGACCATTGACCATCGGCGACCATCTATGGACAGACTTGGGTTCTCGTGCCGAACTTCAGATCGGGGGCGCTGCCATGCGCATAGGTGCAAGCACCGACGTCATGATCACCAACCTTGACGACAGCATTGTCCAGGTACAGCTATCGCAGGGTTCGCTAAGAGTCCGAGTACGGCAGATGGCGCGCAATCAAAGCTTTGAGGTCGATACACCCAACCTGGCGTTCTCACTAAGCCTAGCGGGAGACTACCGCGTTGACGTGGACCCCAGCGGCGACTCGACACAGGTGACAGTAAAAGTTGGTCAGGCGCAGGTGTATGGCGGCGACGCTTCTTATGTGGTTAATGCAGGTCAGGGTTACCGTTTTTACAGCACGAACTTGTCTGACTACGAGACATTGCGCGACCAGCCTGAGGACGAATTGGATCGATGGTCACATGATCGCGACCGCCGCGTGGCCAGCTCAAACTCCGCCCGCTATGTGTCTTACGAAGTGGTTGGCTATGAAGACTTGGATGCCTTCGGGTCGTGGCGACCTGACCCCAGTTATGGCAATGTATGGCGACCCAGCCGAGTTCCCTCAGGCTGGACACCGTATCGCGATGGCCATTGGACCTGGATTGACCCGTGGGGCTGGAGCTGGGTTGACGATGAGCCATGGGGCTACGCGGTGTCGCACTACGGCCGCTGGGCGCACGTCAGCGGATCCTGGGGTTGGATACCCGGCCCGCGGCGTGAGCAAGCCGTGTATGCCCCGGCACTGGTCGTCTTTTTGGGCGGCAAGATTTTTCAGGGCGCCGTGCCCGCTGGCGATAGTGGCGGCGCCGTCGGCTGGTTTCCACTGGCACCACGTGAGGTCTATCAACCCGCCTATCAGGTCAGCCGTGGCTACTTTGACAGGGTGAACCGCAGCAATGCGGTCGTCTCCTCGACCACCGTGACCAATATTGACAACACGAACGTCACCAAAACGACCATCAATAAGACCACCGTGGTCTACGTTAACCGACGCGTACCCGGTGCGGTTGTGGCTGTGCCCAAGGCGGAATTTACCCAGTCACACCCGGTTGCAAAACATACTGTGGCCGTCGCGGCCGATGCTGCAAACCGGGCAGACGCGACACCCGTTGCCGCAGTTGCACCAACACCGCAAAGCTTGCATGGTGGCGCACCCGAGGCTCGCGTCAAACCGCCAGCCCATGACAGGCGCTTTATTGCCCGAACTGCTGCGCCTGCGCCCGCGCTTGCATTTGCCGCTCAGCAGGCGCAGCTTGCTGAAAAACCTGGCATGCCGATGGATGAGCAGCAACGCAAGCAACTCAAGTCCAAGGCGCAAACAGAACCCCTTCGCAGCCTGACGGTGGTGCCAGTTGCCAAGGCACCCACGCCGACCGCTGCCCCGCCGGTTGTTGCCCAGAGAGGTAGAACACCAGCGGAGCCAAAAGCAGAGGAAGTCAAAGCCACGTCCTCGCCCAGAGATGCGCCAAAAGCTGCCTCAGTGAAGCTTACGCCAGATGCATCGGACCGCGCTAAATCACCTGCAGTTCAAAATTCCGCTGCAAAAGCTGAGGCTGACAAAGCCAACCGAGCTCAAGGGGATGTTGACAAAATTGACACAATGAAAGCTAAAAACTCGCGTGCAACCGCACAAGATCAAGTTGATAGGGACAGTGCGGCCAAGGCAAACAGATCCAGAGCCGATGCCTCAAAAGCCGAGTCGATCAGGGCTGCTGATGCAAAGACAGAAGCTGACAAAGCCAAGCTGGCTAGGGCGGATGCTGCCAAGGCTACTGCATTCACGGCCGACGCTTTACGGGCTGAGGCTGCAAAAGCTGAAGGTGAAAAGGCCAATGTCGTCAAGGCGAACAGGGCCAGAGATGATGCGGCAAAAGCCGAATCGATCAGGGCTGCCCGGGCAAGGGCAGAAGCCGACAAAAGTAACCGGGCTAAGGCGGACGGCGAAAAGGTTAATGCCTTAAGTGGAGAAACCGCTCGGGCTGCGACTGCTAAAGCAAAGCGCGACAAAGGCAATGCAGAAAAATCTGAGCCGAGCAACAGAGCTTCTGAGCCCAAGCGTTCCCGAGCACGCGCGTCCGAGCCAAGATAAAGGCGTACAACTGTAAAAATCAGATTCCTATTGTCCTGTTGCAACTTATACCAAAGAAATCTTGGCGCAAAAGGGCCAAGATTGGCCTATGTACGCCATCGCACAGACCAAGCAAATTTCGGAACCTACGCTTGCTCCTTAATCAACATCCCCTTCGGAAGGTTCTGGCGTATGAATATGACGGCGTACACGCAGCATGCATCGGGGGATTTCATTCAGCCTGGGGAAGCTGACAGGGGATTTTCTAGGCCTATTGACCAAGCAATACCGACGCGTTCGGCTTAAGCAAAACAAGCAACGCAACCATGTATTTGCGCAGTGTCGGCACCGCGAACCCGCCTGCGCGCTATACCAAGGCTGAATGCCTGACAGCGTTCCAGGCTTCGGATTGGTATGGCAGGCTTGATGCACGTGCGCATTTGATTGCCCGTACAGTTTTACAGCGTGACAACGGCATCGAGGCACGACGCCTTGCAGTAGACAGCCTAGAAGACGTCTTCAGGATCGATCCGAACACCCTGGCGCAGCGCTTTACAAGAACTGCGCCGGCCTTGGCTGCTAGCGCCGGCCAATCGGCACTGACCTTGGGAGCCCTCACAGCGGCAGACATAGATGCGGTGGTGGTCAGCACCTGCACCGGCTACCTTTGCCCCGGTCTTTCCGGCTACGTGGTGGAACGGCTTGGGCTGCTCGCGGATGTTCAGGCCTATGACCTGGTGGGGCAGGGTTGTGCGGCGGCGCTGCCGAATCTGCGCTTGGGCCACGCGCTGCTGGTCTCTCATTCGTGCGAAAACGTGCTGTCGATCTGCGTGGAAGTCAGCAGCGCGGCCATGTACCTTGATAACGATCCTGGCGTATTGATCAGCGCGTGCTTGTTTGGCGATGGCGCGGGTGCCGCCGTTTTGTCACGCAATCCGCCAAAGGTCAGTCGGCGCATTGAATGGATTGACAGTACCTCACAAACTGTGCCCACCCATCGCGCGGCGCTGATGTTTGAGCAGCGCGACGGCATGTTGCGCAACATCTTATCGCGCGAGGTACCTGAACTGGCGGCGCAGTACGCCCAGCAGGTTCTGAAAACAGTGCTGGGACGGGCAGGCTTAAACACGGCAGATGTGAGCGCTTGGATCATGCACGCCGGCGGCCGCGATGTGTTGATCGCACTAGAGCGCAGGCTGCAACTCAATCCTAGCGACTTGAGTTACAGCGCCGCCATGTTGCGCGAGTACGGCAACCTGTCTAGTGCCTTTGTCTACTTTGTGCTGGAAGCAGCGCTGGCCGATAACGCGCCTGGCGGTTGGTGGTGGTTGTCATCTTTTGGAGCCGGGTTCAGCTGCCATGGCGCTTTGCTAAAAGTGCAATGATGATGCCAAGAGTTGTGACTTCCGAGATCCTCGATGGTCTGGCACCCGGCGATCCTGCAGCGATTCGGTCGCGCAGGGACTTGCGGCGCGTGCACCGTGCCATGGGGACCCGCATGATCTTGCTTCGTGGCATGAAAGCAATGACCGCCAAACATCCCAAGGCCATGCCCCTGCGTATGCTTGAAATTGGCGCGGGCGATGGCAGTCTGATGCTTAGCGTAGCTCAGGCGCTGGCGCTGGCGCCTCGTTGTTCCGATGTTGAGTTGACACTGTTGGATCGTCAGCCGCTGCTGGACGCGGCAACTGTGGGAAGTTACCGTGAAGTGGGTTGGACCGTGACCCAAAAGGTGGGTGATGTAATTGACTGGGCTGCTGACACCGTCAATCAGTTGGAGGAGCCGGTGTCAACGCGCTGGGACCTGATCGTCGCGAATTTGTTTTTGCACCACTTTGAGTCCGCTCAACTGGCTTTGATTCTGCGGGCCATTGCAAAAAGCACCGGTCGGTTTTTTGCCTGTGAGCCGCGCCGCGACTGGCTTGCGCTGGCAGGAAGCCACATGGTTGGGGCGATTGGGGCGAACCATGTCACCCGCGAAGACTCGGTGCTCAGCGTGCATGCGGGCTTTAATAGTGACGAACTCACGCATTTGTGGCNNAGGAATATTCCGCAGGCTTGTTTAGCCACTGTTTTCGCGCCGAGCGCACTGGCATGTACTGATGCATAACCGCTTCGACGCTGTCATCGCAGGCGCTGGCCCGGCGGGCTCCAGCATTGCCATTTTGTTGGCGAAGGCCGGTTGGCAGGTTGCTCTGGTTGAAAAGCAGACTTTTCCAAGGCGAAAGGTTTGCGGAGAATGCATAGCGGCCAGTAATCTGCCCTTGTTGGACACCTTAGGCGTCGGCGCAGCATTTGCAGCTGTTGCCGGACCCAAGCTGCGCGAGGTGGCACTGATGCACGGCAGCCACAGCGTGGTGGCCAAACTGCCACCAGTTCTCGGCGGCATCTCGCGCTGGGGCCGGGCGCTTGGCCGGGAAACACTCGATACCATGCTGCTAGCGCAAGCTCGCTTGGTTGGGGTTCAGGTGATGCAACCCTGGGCGTTGCAAAGGTTCGAAGGCCGCCCCGGCAAATGGCTCTGTGAGGTTCGCGCTGTAGATACACGAGCAGTACAGACCTTGCGCGCGCCCATTGCCATTGACGCGCACGGGTCCTGGGAGCCGCTGCCGTCTGAACGTACGCCACAGTCCTGCGCTGTGAGTGACCTACTGGCCTTCAAAGCGAACTTCTCTGGTGCATCTTTGCCCCTAGGCTTGTTACCGGTGTTGTCGTTTAAGGGTGGCTATGGCGGCATGGTGATGGCCGATCAGGGCATGCTGACGCTAGCCTGTTGCGTGCGCCGTGACCAGCTCGCGGCGCTGCGTTTGGCATTGCCTGGTTTATCTGCGGGCGCCGCAGTAGAGGCCTTGTTGAAACGCGAGTGCGCAGGCGTAGCGGCGGCGTTGCAGAGCGCCACCCGCATCGGGCCATGGTTGGCTTCAGGGCCACTGGCGCCTGGTATTCGCCTGCGTCCAGATGACCCAATCTTTCGCATCGGCAATGCCGCCGCCGAAGCGCACCCGATCATTGGCGAGGGCATGAGCATGGCGTTGCAATCGGCATGGCTGCTGAGCACCCACTTGATTGGCAGCGGAGTGCGCCCGCCCATGCTTGACGAGGGCTGGCAGCGTGCAGCAAACAACCGCTACGCCTGCGACTGGCACCGGCAATTTGCTGGCCGCTTGCGGGTGGCATCGGTGCTTGCGCACCTGGCCATGCGACCCAGACTCGCCTCGCCATTGTTGACCCTCATTCGAATCTGGCCCAGCCTGTTACGACTTGGTGCCCGGTGGGGCGGAAAAACAAGATTCATCACCACGACCCGGAGCACACTATGACCACCACTTTCGAGCGCTTGCAAGCCATTCTGATCAAGGACTACCACTTCGCTCCCAATCTGCTGGTGCCTGAGGCGGTGCTGGAAGACCTGGGTATTGATTCTCTGGGCACCGCCGAACTCCTTTTTAATATTGAAGATGTATTTGCGGTGACCTTGCCGCCCGAGTCGGTGGAACTCACCACACTGGGAGACGTGGCCGGATTCATAGACAAGCTGATCGAGACTCAAGGCAGTAGCCGGCTACAAAAAGTGGCCGTTTCGAATTTGGCTGCGCCTGCCGCATGAGGCGTGTTGCCATCACCGGCATTGGTGTGATTTCACCGCTAGGCAACAGTGCGGAAGCCGCGTTTGAGGCGGCGCGAGGTGGACATTCGGGCGTTCGGCTGATGGACGCACCGTTTACGCCGCGTCTGGTGGCACCGATTGCGGCGATCGCCGAGTTTGATGGCGCCGGGCATTTCGACCCTTTGAAGCTTCGCATGATGGACCGGGTTAGCCAGTTTGCTGTGGTTGCGGCCAAGCAGGCTCTGGCAGATGCCCATACCGAGTGGGCGCAGCTTGACCGCAGCCGGGTTGGCGTGTTTGTCGGCACCGGCATGGGTGGCACATTGAGCAACGACGACGGGTACAAGACCCTGTACGCCGAGGGTTCAGACCGCATCAAACCCTTTACCGTTTTGGCCGGCATGCACAACGCGCCTGCCGCCTGGATTGGGCTTGAGTTGGGGCTAATCGGCCCCAACCTGACGTACTCAACCGCCTGTTCGTCGTCCGCAGTAGCTATTGGGGAAGCCTGGTTGCGGGTGGCAAGTGGCGCCCTTGACCTGGCTGTTACCGGAGGATCTGAGGCACCCTTATCCTTTGGCTCAATGAAGGCCTGGGAGGCATTGCACACCGTGGCGAACGTCGACGCAGATGCGCCAGCCACCTCATGCAAACCATTCTCTAAAAACCGCAGCGGCATGGTGCTGGGTGAAGGTTCTGCCATGCTCGTGTTGGAGGCCTGGGACAGTGCAGTGGCCCGTGGCGCGGTCATACAAGGTGAACTGCTGGGCTATGGCTTGACCACTGATGCCGACCACCTCACCCGCCCGAGTGTGGCGGGTCAGGCGGCTGCCATGTCTGCCGCGCTGCAGTCAGCCGGGCTTGAGGCCACCGCCATTGAGGCCATCAACGCACACGGAACAGGTACGCTAGCCAATGACGCGGTGGAAACCGCGGCTATCAAGGCCGTCTTTGGGGTGCGGGCGTATCAAGTTCCCATCAGCGCGACCAAGGCGATGCACGGTCATTTGCTGGGTGCGGCAGGTGCCTTGGAATGTGCTTTGTCGCTTATTGCAATGCAACACCATGTGCTGTTGCCAACCCTGCATTTGCGTTCGCCAGACCCCGAGTGCGACCTGGACTACGTTCCCAACACCGCCCGCAGCCAGGTACCGGTGCGCGTCATGCTGTCAAACTCATTTGCTTTTGGTGGAACCAACGCGGTGCTGGTGTTGGGTGCGGGACACAAACCATGAACAAGCCATTTGCAATGATTCGGGAGTTTCACCTGGCCGACTGGTTCACGCTGGCGAATGCCATTTGCGGGATGGGCGCCATGTTTTCCATGATGACCTACCTGCAAGTGCACGATGTGGTCCATGTTTACTTCGCGGGTGCGCTGGTCGTGGCGGCCTTTGTCTTTGACGTGTTGGATGGGCGCATTGCCCGGTGGCGGCAGAAAACCTCGGTGCTGGGGCGCGAGTTGGACTCACTTGCAGACATCATCTCTTTTGGTGTTGCCCCCGCCTTGATGGCCTACGGCTGTGGCATGCAAGGGCTTTACGACCGCATCGTTCTGACGAGCTTTGTGGCCTGTGGCGTGTCGCGCCTAGCCCGTTACAACGTCACTGCCGAAGCGCTCTCTCAGGGGCAAAACAAGGTGAAATATTTTGAGGGCACGCCCATCCCGACATCGCTGGTGCTGGTGTTTCTGATGTGGATTGCTGCCATGCGTGGGGCCTTGGGTGATGCGCTCTGGTTTGGCAGTGTCACCCTGGCCGGCTACACATTGCACCCGCTGGTATTGTTGTTCGCCCTCTCTGGCTCCCTTATGGTCAGTCGAATTCGCATACCTAAGATATAAATTCCTGAGCAATATTTGGTATCCATCAATTGGCGCTGGCGTTGGTTCACGCCCCTCTTATCTTGGCAATCGCTACTGACAAGTTAACGACGACCCTTCGGAGTGGATGCCCTACTTGGGTTGATGCAGTGACAGGTATTCTTCCAGCCTGTCGAGCACGCTGCTCCATCCTGGGCTCATGCTGGAGTGGCCTGCCTGGAAGGTGTCTTTCTCTGGCTCACTGGCTTCGTACGGCTCCCACAGAATGGTGAGCAATGTTCCTCCGTCTTGCTCGGTGAATGTGGTGGTGGACAGCGTGTGTAGTGGCCATGTTTCGTTCCACGGGTTGCGCGCTATACCGCCATGCGCATCCGAGAAATGCTGCATAAGCACAATCATCTCAGGAGCTTGTATCTCTCTGAATTGCCACAAGCCCCACAAGGTGCCACCGCCCTCCAACGCCTGGCAGTAGTGGAACGTGCCACCCAAACGAAAGTCCATCGCACTGTGCGACATGCTCACCCCCTTGGGGCCGAACCAGTGCAGCAAATGTTCAGCCTGGGTGTATACGTCCCACACCAGTTGGCGTTGGGCTTTGAGGTGGCGGGAAATTGCAAACGGTGGGTGGTTCATGACGTGCTCTTGGTTGTTGGCTAGATTTGATGGTTCATAAAGCGCCAACTGGAATGAAGTTCAGTCGGAACCTCGGTCTCTTCGTACGGTGCGCAATCAACGAAACCACAGCGTTCATAGACTTTTTGGGCAGATGTCATAAAAGGGCCGGTGTCAAGTAGCGCAGTCTTGTACCCAAACCTAGCGGCATCCGCAATGAGGCGATGGAGCATCTGCTCGCCCAATCGATTGCCCCTATAGATGGGGCGAAAGTAAATGCGTTTTATCTCAGCGACACCATCTCTGACAAAGCGGATTCCACCCATGCCGGCAAGACCTCCATCCACTTTGACTAGATAAAAAACACCCTTGGGCGGCGGCGCCCCGCAAACCTTGTCAATTACAGTGGGCACATAGTCTGCGGCTGGCATACCAACCACGTCATCGGCCAAAATGCCGAAGCAGGATTCGACTCCTTTGAAAACCCAAGTCATGTACTCAATATTGAGTTCCAGCAGTTCACTTTTATGGCTTACCGGGTCGGCAATGATGAACTCAACTGTTGGCACGGTCTTCCTCTTTCAATTCTGACGGCGGGTAGCTTAGTCTAGTTTGGCTAAACCCCGTTCAAATTGAACGGGCATCCCAAAAGACCATGTCGCTGCAACCCGGGCGCACAACTTTCCCCAGGCCGGCTGCTCAATGTTGACGGTCGGCATTGGAGAAACTGGCTGGCTCTTGAAGGCTGAAAGCGGTACTAGAGTTCTGCGACCTACCTGCTCTATACCTGCCGTTCAATCGAGCGACTTTAAGCAACTGCTGATGTCGGTCTAACACATTTACGATCGGGTCGCTTCATAGTCGTCTTTGGATGGGTCGACAAAGAGATTCGGCAAGCACGACTCGGACGTATCAAGCCAGTGTCGATGTGGCGAAGGACTTGCAAACGTCTAATCATTTTGCAATTTGTTTGAGATAAATCAACCTGACCACTTCCACCGTAACCATTAGGCAGTTGCAATAGTGGGGAAAGCAGTAGCATTTGAAAGGATCAAATCTTTCGATTGAAAGAAATCACGCTGGGTTGATATTGTCCATTTATCAATTTGGTGGTCTCCGGTGAAATAGTAAAGGGAAACTTATGTTTTCAAAAATGAGCGTCAGGTGGCAACTCCGCGTTGGCTTTGCCACGGTGGTGGGCGTTTTCGTGGTCACCTTGTTGACCATAGGAGTGTTGCTCTCGAGTCTCACGTTAGAGGTTCAGCGTCTCGATAAGGAGGCTGTGTCTGATCTGGCAGCGGTTGCCGCCATGAATTTGTCACGTTCTCAGGTGCAGCAATTTTTGACTGATGTCTCTGCCACCCACGACCCGGCAGGCTATAAGGATGCTGAAGACTCCGCAAAGATTTTTTTGGACAACTCTGGCAAGTTCAAGCAGAGCTTTAAAGAGGCTGGTGATGAAACGAACTTGCAATTGATGCAGAAGCTGGAAACTGACTTCAACGCGTTTTATGAGACAGGCAAGACCATGGCTCAAACTTACGTTAAACAGGGCATGGACGCCGGCAACCTGTTAATGAAAGGAAGCGCCAGTACCCCCGGCTTTGACGCCGCCAGTGAGACCATCAGCACAGAACTTGAACGTTTTTACAAGGAGCAAGTGAGTCAGGCACAAAGTTCTGTCAACGAGGCCTTGACTCTTAGCGAGCACATTAAGGTTGTGATGCTTGTCAGCGCGATTGGAGCGTCTTTGTTGGCCGCTGGTGTGGCGTGGCTGATTGTGCGAGAGCTGATGAAACAACTCGGTGGCGAACCTGCCACAGCCGTGCGAGTGGTGCACGAAGTGAGTGCTGGAAACCTTCGCGAACCGATTCATCTCATGCCTGGTGACACGACCAGTATGAAGGCGCAGATCAAAGCCATGCAGCTTAACTTGGCCCAAGTGGTGTCCAAAGTGCGCCAAGGCTCCGAATCCGTCGCCACCGCCAGNNGCCAGCGCCCTGGAACAAACCGCAGCCAGCATGGAAGAACTCAGCTCCACCGTGCGCCAGAACGCTGACAATGCCGCCCAGGCCAACCAGTTGGCCATGAGTGCCAGCACCGTGGCCATTCAAGGCGGTGAAGTCGTCGCCCAAGTGGTTGACACCATGAAAGGCATCAACAATGCCAGCCGCAAGATATCCGACATCATCAGTGTGATTGACGGCATTGCCTTCCAGACCAACA
>DFWT01000190.1 GCA_002381045.1 Rhodoferax sp. UBA4127 | reverse complement strand
ATGCGTCGCCGTGGCCCGCGCAGCGGCCTTTGCACAGCATGTGGTCATCATGGATGAGCCCACTGCCGCACTCGGCGTGAAAGAAGGCAACATGGTGCTGGAGTTGATCCGCCGGGTGCGCGACAAAGGTTTGCCGGTGATTCTGATCAGCCACAACATGCCACACGTCTTTGAAGTGGCCGATCGAATTCATATCCAGCGGCTGGGTAAACGCGCGGCGGTGGTGAACCCAAAAACCATCAGCATGAGCGACACCGTGGCGGTGATGACAGGCGCCAAAACGGTGAATGAATTGCCCGACAACGCACACGCCTGAGGACATTCACATGCTGATCGGTATCCCCCCGCTGCTCACCCCTGAGTTGCTGAAGCTCATGATGGAAATGGGCCACGATGACGCGCTGGTTTTGGCCGATGCCAACTTCACGGCGATGCGCATCGCGGCAGGCAAGCCGGTGATTCGCCTGCCGGGTGCACGCATGCTGCCCGTGGTGCAGGCGGTCACAGCGCTGCTGCCACTGGCCACCGATGTGCCCCAACCTGTGGCCTACATGCAAGTCAGCGGGACCGAAGCACCCTGGCGCAGCGCTTTGCAACGCGAGCTCGCCGAGTTTCTGCAAGAAAAAATCGGCTCTACCCAAGGTATAGAAAGCCTGGAGCGCTATGCTTTCTATGAGCGTGCGGCGCAGGCTTATGCGTTTGTTCTTACCGGGGAACTGCAGCCCTACGGCAATTTTATTTTGCGCAAAGGGGTGATCAGCGAAAATCTGCGCTCATGATCGCGCCACGCCAATCCAATGCCCAGCCCCAAGAGGGGCCAGTAGAGTCACCCCAGCTGCTTCGGCCACGCGGCTCCAACCATGTGGGCATGCGCCAGTTCAATGAACGGGTGGTGCTGCAGGCGATTCGCCTGAATGGCAGTTGTCCCAAAGCAGAATTAGCCCGTATGACCGGGTTGACCGCCCAGACCATCGGCCTGATCACCACCCGGCTGGACGACGATGGTCTGATTCAAAAGCAGGACCGGGTGCGCGGGCGTGTGGGGCAGCCCTCAGTGCCTCTGGCGTTGAACCCGGATGGTGCGTTTGCGATCGGTATCAAGATCGGCCGACGCAGTGCCGACTGGTTGCTGGTGGACTTTGCCGGTCAGGTGCGCCAGCGCCACAGCTTGGACTATGCCTTTCCGGATGCGGCCACGCTGTTGCCAGCCATCGCATCCCGTTTGGACCGCATGCAAGCCGAATTGGGCGATTTGAAAGAACGCCTGATCGGTGTCGGTGTTGCCGCCCCGTTCCAGATGGGTGGCTGGCATCGGCTGCTGGGCTTGTCGGAGTCTCAATCAGACACCTGGAATCAGATTGACCTGCGCGCACAAGTTCAGGCCATGACCGAGGTACCTGTGAGCTTTGCCAAGGACACCTCAGCTGCCTGTGTGGCAGAGCTTGTGGCGGGCCGAGGTCGCGACCTGAAGAATTTTTTGTACCTGTTTGTCGACACCTTTGTCGGTGGTGGCCTGGTCATCAATTCGCACCTGCATGGTGGCCTTCACGGCAATGCCGGTGCGGTTGCCTCGCTGCCGATGAGCATGCCCAACCCAGCCGGCACGGCACCAGACCAACTGATCAGCCACGCCTCGTTGTGGGAACTGGAACGCCGTTTTGAGACTTTGGGCCTTGACCCGCACGCCGCCTATGACGAGCGAGCCTTGAGCGGACCGTTCGAGCCAGCCACACGCGCTTGGGTCACCCACGCGGCAGAAGCCTTGGCCTTGACCGTGGTGAGTGGCACCGCATTTTTGGACATAGACGCGGTGGTGATTGACGGATCGCTTAACCGAAAGCTGCTGACCCAGTTGATTGAAGCCACCCAATCCGCGCTGGCACAGTACAGCTGGGAAGGGTTGTGGCCGGCCAAGCTGATTGCGGGCGAGGTTGGCCCTGATGCCCGTGCCTTGGGTGGCGCGTTGATGCCACTGCACGCCAACTTCGCGCCGGATCAGGATTTGTTTTTAAAGTCGGGCGCCTGAACGGCAGTTTTCACTATCGACAAGCCCACCCGGCCAAGTCTTTGGCGGATGGTTCGGTGTCATGCCACAAGGCGAACAGATTCCAACCCATCGCCCCTCGGCAAAACTTGCCCAATGATGGCGGCGTGAACATAGCCCAAGACCTGCAAGGCCGCCACACACGCCTGCCCTTGTTCAGCCGGCACACTGGCCAGCAAACCACCAGCGGTTTGTGGATCAAAAATCAGCGGGAAGCGGGGATGTGTCACAAATGCCAGTGGGTTTTTCAGCGCATGGCGCAGGCGCACATTGGCGGGTTGCAAGGAACTCACGATGCCGGCCGCCACACATTCCTCGGCACCCTCCAGCAGCGGCAAGGCTGATAGCACCAATTCAGTGTCCACGCCAGATGGCTTGGTCATCTCCAGCAAATGGCCCAGCAGGCCAAAACCGGTCACATCGGTGCATGCAGTCGCGCCAAAGGTTCGCAAGCATTGCACAGCGCGTTGGTTGGACACGACCATCGACTGCAGCGCCGCATCAATCCAACGGCCTTTGGCAGCCAACCGTGCATGGGCCGCCAGCAAGGTGCCGGTGCCAATTGGTTTGGTCAAAATCAACACATCACCCGGCAACATGCCACTCTTGCGGGTGATGTTTCGCAGGCTGTCATCAATCAGGCCATTGACCGCAAAACCCAGCGCCAACTCCACACCCTCCCCCGTGTGGCCACCCACCAATGTGCAGCCTGCGGCGTTGAGTACCTCCACCGCACCGCTCATCATCTGAAACAAGGTGTCTTCCACTTTTGCTTCCATACCCGGCGGCAGCGTCACAATCGCCGTGGCTGATTGAGGTTCGGCACCCATGGCAAAGAGGTCACCCAGCGCGTGATTCGCGGCCACCTTGCCAAACAGGTAAGGGTCGTCCACAAACGCACGAAAAAAATCCACTGAATGCACCAGCGCCTTGCTAGGTGGTATCCGCAGCACGGCGGCGTCGTCCGGGTCGCCCAGACCAACTAGCACATCATCACGTTGCAACACAGGTAAGGCACCCAAGGCCCGTGACAAGACCGTGGCCCCAACCTTGGCGCCACAACCACCACAACGCATCGCAAGCGCCGCGATGGTTTGCGAGGTTTCATCAGGAGTTAGGGCCAAATGAGACTGTGGGTTGGCGGGCGTGGCATTGGCAGATGCCTTCATTTCGGGGAATTCGGAAAACTTGCGCATGAAGCGCACGTCAATCCAGTCTTTCCAACGCCAGACCCAGCCGCCCCAGAAGCCCAAGGCACCGCGCGAGGCCACCGCGAACTTATCGCCGGTACTGATCAGGGCCAGCCAATTCGATTGCGGGCGGTAGGACTCCAAGGCTTGACCTCGCACACTCAAGCGCAGATTTTTAGCCAGAGGCTGCCCCATTCGCACCGCAAACACACCGGCTTTCTCCAGCGGGTAGTTGTCCATACCGGCAATGTCGCCTGCCGCAAACACCTTGGGGTCAGTGATGCTTTGCAACTGGTCATTCAAGCGCAAAAAACCAGCGTCGTTGAGGGCCAGTCCAGTATCCGGCAACCACGCCGCACCGCTGGCCTGGGTCACCCACATGATCTCATCGGCGGCAATCTGCAATCCGTCAGCACAATGCAGGCGACCACGCTCAACCCTTGTCACATCGGCATTCAGGTACAGCTTGACACCTCGCTCGTACAGTACCTGCGTAAACTTGCGACGCACCCGCGTGTTATGCGTGGGCAGGATCCGCGCCGCTGCACTGAGAAGGTGAAACTCCAGCATGTCGGGACTCAAGCCGCGCGTCCGAAGTTCTTGGCGCAAGCGGTACTGCATGGACAGCACCAACTCCACCCCGGCGGCGCCCGCCCCCACCACCGCAATCCGCAACACACCCTGGGTATGCGCCTGCACCCTGGCCAACAAGGCCAACCAGCGCTGGTTGAAACGGGTGATGGGTTTGACCGGGGTAACAAAGGCATCTGCGCCCGGCACACCACTCAAACTAGGTGTCGAGCCGGTGTTGATCGACAGCAAGTCGTAGGCCACTGGCGGTCGGTTTCGGCAAAGCACCTTTTGCGTCACTCGGTCTATGCCGATCACCTCGTCGCGGTACAGCCTTGCGCCGGCAAACACCGCAAGACGTGCCAGGTCGATATGGACATCGTCGTAGTTGTAGTGCCCTGACACATATCCCGGCAACATGCCAGAGTACGGCGTATGGACATCGGTGCAAATGGCGGTCAAGCGCACACCCGGTTCGGGCTGCATGCCAAAGTGTTTGAGCACCACCACATGGCTGTGGCCACCACCGATGAGTACGATGTCTCTGGCGATGGGTTGGGAAATGTTTTGCATAGTGGTAAAAGCAATGAGGCTTGCGGCCAGGTTGCCGGTCACAGAAAGTTCAACTGCATTGTCGCCACGCCATCGGCCCAGGGGTGAAGCTACATTCCTCTCTCCTCATTCGTCTCATGGATCCACCACATTGCGCTTACATGGCCTTCCTCCTGCTGTGACGAACCAGACCCGGATGCTGGTGCTGGGGAGTTTCCCTGGTGCCACGTCGCTGGCACGCCAGCAGTATTACGCCCACCCGCAAAATGCCTTCTGGAAGATTTTTCAAGCTATTTGGCCTTCCAGCGCAGATAACATAAGCGCATACAGCTATGAAAACCGTATCAACTGGCTGCTTGGGAAAGGTATTGGCCTGTGGGATGTGTATGCCTCGTGCGAACGCGAAGGCAGTCTGGACAGCGCCATCCAACTGCCGCAGCTCAACGACCTGGCCGAGCTGCACCGCCGCTGCCCAGACTTGAGTCTGATTGCGCACAACGGCGGCGAAAGTTTTCGCCATGCCAAGCTCACCCGCACGCTGGGCCTACCGGTCTATCGCCTGCCCTCCTCCAGCCCGGCCAACGCCAGTTGGTCTTTCGAGCGCAAGCTGGCGGCTTGGCGCGAGGTGGTGGCACTTGCAAGTTTGATCTAAGCGACCGGCCGTTGCAATGCGTGGTGAACGCCCCAATGGGCTAACCCTCCAGTCCTCGCCCCAGCCGCCATTGCTTCACCAACGCATAGATCGCCGGGATCACCGCCAGGGTGAGCACGGTGCTGGAGATCATGCCCCCGACCATGGGCGCGGCGATGCGGCTCATCACCTCCGAGCCGGTGCCGGTGCCCCACATGATCGGCAGCAAACCAGCCATGATGGCCACCACCGTCATCATCTTCGGACGCACCCGCTCAACGGCACCTTCCATGACGGCTTCAAACAAGTCCGCCGCCCCAGGCTCGCGTCCTTGCCCACGGCACTTCACCTTGATGGCTTCCCAGGCATGGTCCAGGTAGATCAGCATGATGACACCAGTTTCTGCCGCTACCCCGGCCAGAGCAATAAAACCAACTGCCACCGCGACTGACAGGTTGTAGCCCAGCCACCACATCAGCCAGACACCCCCCACCAGCGCAAACGGCACCGACAGCATGACGATCAAGGTCTCGGTAATGCGCCGGAAGTTCAGATACAGCAGCAAGAAGATGATCAGCAACGTGACCGGGATCACTACCTTCATTTTCTCAATAGCGCGCTCCATGTTCTCAAACTGACCACTCCAGGTGGCGTAGTAACCACTGGGGAAGGTGACTTGCGCTGCCACCGCCTTTTTGGCGTCAGCCACATAGCTGCCAATGTCGCGGTCACGGATATCCACGTAGATATAGGCCGACAGCAGTGCGTTCTCAGTGCGAATGCCGGGTGCGCCTTTGGCCACCACCACCCGGGCTAACTGTCCCAACGGAATCATCGCGCCATCCATGGTGGGCACCAACACCTCACGCGCAATTTGCTGTGGGTCGCCACGCAGTTCACGCGGGTAACGCACCGTCACGCCATAACGTTCACGGCCCTCGACGGTGGTGGTCACCATCTCGCCACCCAGGGCGGTGCCGACCACATCCAGGAGGTCGCCCACAGCCAAACCGTAACGCGCGAGTTGCTCCCGATCCGGCTCGATGTTCAGGTAAAAGCCACCGGTGATGCGCTCGGCAAACG
>DFWT01000006.1 GCA_002381045.1 Rhodoferax sp. UBA4127 | reverse complement strand
GAATTTGGGTGGCCATCAGGGCTCATCCAAGGCTTTGTCCAGCATGGCTCTACTGATGTGGCTATGGAAACATCCCTTGTGTAAATCCGTGCGAGTGGCTTGGCCTTGAGATTTCAAGTAAGACTCAATCCTTTGAGCAGCATCCTTTGTTGCTGCCGCCCCGACTTCGTCAACGGCACTTTGGAATATGAACCTGACCGAATCCACCCAGTAACGAACCCAGGCCATAGCGGCATTGATGTGACTTACCCCAATCACAGTAGTTAAGTCAGTCAAGGCAAACAACATTGCTAATCGGAGCAAAACCGGTGCCCGGCGGTCTAGCAATGAGGTAATTCGCTCCCCACCTGAACGATCCCGCAAACCTCCTTTGTACAGTTGGGAGTAAAGCGACTTTGCGTCGGCTGAAAGGTCCATGCGCTTCACGTCCTTTTCGACATGGCGACTAGCACCGGCAAACTTCAATACTTCTGCCACCCGACTGCCTAACGATTTAACAACTTCCTTGGGTGTCTGCTGAGGGAACGGCAATACCTTGTCGCCTTCCGCCCAAAAGAACATGAAGCGGTTGGCAAAGCCATTGGTCAACTCGCGGCTGTTCATTAGCTGGTTCAGTTCCGACGGAGTGATGTCACCAATGAGTCCAATATGTGGATCGGTTGCCCACACCCGAGAGGTTTTGACAGCGGGTCGAATGCTGGTGCCGTCCCAAGCGTCTCGTAAGGCGGCGCTGAGGGTGTTGCCGTCGCGTTTGCTCTGGTGCAGGACGTTGGCAAATTCAGACTCCACCACCAGCAAGCGCTTGTCCTCAATGGCGGGTACTTCGTTTTTGCCTTCGGTGTAGCCATCGTGAATCATCAGCGCCAGGCCCTCACGGGTGGACAGGCCGCCGCGGTGTAATTGAGGCACTAGGTGCTCATCGATGTCTTTAACTGCGTTGTGAATGCGGTAAATGAGTTTCTTGGCTGTACCTTTTCGGCCGCGACTGGAACGACCCACATGGACTGCAAACAAACGTGCATGGTTCCAATCATCACCAATGGCCATATACGGCCCTCGGCCCACCGCCACACCCAAGTACGTCAACATCGCCGCTGCGATAGCGAAGGGGTTGGCTTCGGTGTTGGAGCTGCCAGCTTGAGCCACGTCGCCCACTAAGCCATAAAGGCACATAGGGTCTGGGCGTGGTGCATTTCGGTGTGTGTCGGTGAATGCCTCTTCGAGGTTAACGACTGCACTCTTGACAGCTTCATCAGAAACGTTTGATGTTGCACCGCTATCACCGATGGGAAACGCACGTTGGTTCCACCTCTTTGCCAGATCGGCTTCATATTTCTGGGGACTTGTTGTTTCAATCATTGGTAGGCTCCGCTAATGCAGTTGATCCTTCCAGCAGCAAGCATCACACGCTTCAAATCTGCGGGTGTTAGCTCAATGCCATGGGCGATGTTTCCCCCGGCTACAGCAATCAGAGTCGCCTCGACAGCCAACGCTGACAAGGCTGCGCTCGATGGCAGTGGTTTAGGCTTTTGCGGGGAAAAAGGTTGACCATCTTCTTGCCAGCAACCAAGCGCTTTGGCAGCATCGATGAACTCCAGGCCGTGAGCAGCCATGTGGTACGCCAGCACGTCACCGCCCTTTTCTCCACAGCTCATGCAAACCCATCCACCGGTGGTGGTGTTGACTCGCATGCAATCGCTTCCACCGTGAAATTCGCATCGGGTGGTGCGCCAATTCGATGAACGCGGACCAGTCAGGGGTAAGCCTTGATCGGCGAAATAGGTGGCCGTATCAGGGAGGCTGTCGCGTACAAAAGTCATGGTGCGCAGTCCCCGTCTTCACCACCTAGTGGGCTGACCTGTGTAAGCCTGTTGCCACGCTTTTGCCGTTTAGCTGCTTGCTTTTTCAAATGCGCACTGCGACTAAACCAATCTGTCCTGAACGGTTCGCCGGTGCCCGCCATGCGTGCCTCATGCAGCTTGGCTACCAACTCGCGTATTTGATCGTCGGATTTGCCAGCGATACGCGCCGCGTTGATGGCTTTCACTTCAGTATCTGGCCAACCCACTGCGCGCTGGCCGATGGGCACAGGAACGGTGAACAAGCGATCGTGAATGGCCGTGTAAACACTGGCGTGGCTGGCGTGGCCGGTTTCCGCTTTGACTGCGGACATTCTGAGAATACTCATTGTTAACCCCTGTCCGGCTTTGTATGCCGTTGTTGCGATGGGGTCAGTGTCAACAATCGGTGATGGGTTGTGAAGCCTCTATGCTGGCAAGGATTACGGTGTGCTGGCAGACCGCAGTTTTTTCCATTCTTTGTACCAATCCCGTGCCGTAACATGGGCAATGGGTTGGTGCTTAGTAATGGCCAGTGCGGCCGATTCAATGCTTTTGAACCTGGCTTGTGTATCAAGCCACTGGAATACTTCAGCTTTCATTGCCCTGTTTTCCTTATGAATCGCGTCTGCACCTTTGCGCCTGGCTTGCGTAAACTCATCCAATTTTTTCTGTGCTTCTCGTCCATTGGTGATAGCCCTTTGCACATAGTTTGGGGGTTCCAATCGATCTCTGAGTTTTGCGATTTCAAGCATTGCGCTTGTTAATCCTTGACCGTCACACAACTCTGAAATTACTGCACTGTCCAATCTTTCAAGCAAAGCCAATGGCAAAACCGTGTTCATCGGGTTATCAAAACTGGCACCCAAATCAATAATTCTTTCAATGTAATCAAAGACAAACATCACCCGGTCGTACCAGCCGTAGTCCGCCCATGCCTTTTTTAGTCCCTCGACGCCATTGGGCAAAATTTGGATATTCCCAGCCTCAGCCAATTTCAAGATTTCAGGGTAGTGCACACCGCACGCCAGCGAAAGATACTCATTCGCAATTTTTGCAAATTCAATTGAGGTGATCCCTTTGGGGTAAAGCTGTTTCAGGCATTGATAGGCAACATCTCCAGCCTCCCATGCTTGAGAGTCAAGATAACGTTTCCCATCTTCGTCCACTATACGTTTCTCAATGCGTCCAGGTTGTCCGTCACCAAAAGTGGCACTGATGTCGTATGCCTGAAGTCGCGCCACTAGTGAATACGCTCTAACTTTCTCGTCGATTGAATCGCTCATTTCGGCCCCTACCCGCCCCGATAAGAGCCAGCGCCAGCCGGGTCAGGGGTGTCCCGGTTTTCACCATCGGGGATCAGCCGATGGCTAGGCGTGGTCAAAATTGTTATGCCACCTTGAACTGGATCACGTCCGCACCATTGGCCAGCTTGTCCAAATAGTCAGCCCACTGCTGTATCAGTTCAAACCGTTGTTTCAGATACTGCGTGCGGTTGTAGCTTCGTCCGTTGGCATCCTTCACCGCGTGGGCGAGGTTGGCTTCAATGGCCAGCGGATCAACATCCAAATGGTCCACCAACATCGTGCGCGCACTGGCCCTGAATCCGTGCCAAGTCTGTTCTTTGCCAAAACCCAGCGCATAGAGGCCACTGCGCACCGAGTTATCCGATATGGGCCTGTCGTGGCTGCGCTCACCCGGGAATACATAGCGCCCGTGGCCAGTCAAGGGATGAAGATTTCGCAGCAATGCCACTGCCTGGGTAGGCAGCGGCACGGTGTGGGCTTCACCCTGCTCTTTTTCCAGCTTGGTACGTTTCATTTTCATGCTGGGGATCGTCCATAGCGACGCATCTAGATCAAGTTCTGCCCACTCCATTTCGCGCAGATTGCCCGGGCGTTGATAGAGCATGGGGGCAAGTTGCAAAGCAGTGCGCACCGCTGGCCCGCCTTTGTATTGTTTGATTGCTCTCAAAAGCTCACCCATGCGCGCCGGATCAACGATGGCAGCAAAGCTTTTGCCACGGTACGGAGTCAGCCGAGCCTTGAGTCCTTCGGTGATGTTGCGTTGCTGAACATCGGCGGTGGGTAGCCAGTAGTCCCAAACCTGCCGCGCCAGCATCAATGCCCGGTCTGCCGTTTCCAGCGCGCCGCGTTCTTCCACCTTTTGCAGTGCTGCCAGCAGTTCCATGGCGTGAATGTCGGCAATGCGCCTCTCACCAATCCATGGGAACAGATCACGCTCCAACTGGCGGAGCATTCGCTTGGCATGGTCTTCGCTCCATTGTGGTGCCTGCTTTGCATACCACTCCAAGGCAATTGCTTTGAAGGTGTCACCCTCTGCTCGGGTGGCTTTGAGCTTTTCTACCTTGCGTACTTGAACAGGATCTCGGCCTTCAGACTTTTGAAGCTTTGCAGCCGTCATTGCATCACGCGCTTTCTTTGGCCCAATGTCAGGATAGCTCCCCAAGGCCATGCGCCCCTCTTTCCCGTCCTTGCGGTACTTGTAAAACCAGCGTTTCGAGCCTGCCGGACTGATTTCGAGATAAAGCCCGCCTGAACATGCCAGTCGCGCCCGTTTTTTATCTGGTGGGCAGGTGGCGTTTTTGCATTCGGCATCGGTCAGCATGGGGGAACACCTCAAAGGTAGGGGAACAAATCGCAGGGTTTACCAATGAAAATGGGGGAACACACCTCAAAAAATGCCATTTACCCCCACTTATTCCCCCCATTGTTCCCCCGCATTGGGTTAGCTGTCAATAGCAGTCTTTGTACGCTACTGCACTGTAAGTACATGATTTACCAAAGAAAAAGGCCGCTAAGTGTATGTCCTTAGCGGCCTTTATCAATGGGTATGGTGGAGCTGGGGGGATTTGAACCCCCGTCCGCAAACCTTCTTCGAACAGTTCTACATGTGTAGCCGTCTGATTTGNNGCGCAGTGGCACGCTATGCAAATCGCCAGCAACCTATTTTCTCGAATCACCCTAAGTTACCCAAGGCGACTCCAGCCGAATGAAATTACCCCACAGCCTGGACAGCTTGCGCTGCCCTTGCCCAGCCTATCGGCTTGCTGTTGTGAGGCTCACGTGCAATTAAGCAGCGAGTGCGAAACGTTCGTCGTNNCTCGACATGCCCTGCTGCGCGTCCGAATCCACGTCGAAACCAGTGCAGCCCCAAGCGATGTATTTTAGGCCTATGTGGAAAATTGCAAGAGCTGTTGCAGTTCTGCGGGCGAATGGATCACCGCATGGGCTCCCCAACGACTGACATCTGACTGCTGACCCAGGTAGCCATAGGTGGCAGCAACCGTTGCCATGCCAGCGGCTAGTCCAGCCACGATGTCACGTTCATCGTCACCGACGTACATGCAGCAAGCGGGGTCAAGCCCCAACAAACGAGCCGCTTCCAACAGGGGAGCGGGATGGGGTTTGGCATGCGGTGTGGTGTCGCCACTGACAATCGCGCCTGCAGTGCGAAACAATGGCAACGCCCGGGTAAGCGGCAGGGTAAACCGTGCGGCCTTGTTGGTCACCACGCCCCAAGGCAGACCCTGCTTTGTCAGCGAATCAAGCAGTTCGGAAACGCCACGAAACACTTGGGTGTCCCGAGTCAACCGGCCTTCGTAAGCCACAAAAAACTCTTCACGCAAGGCATTGAAATCCGGATGGTCGGGTGCCACGCCAAAGGCTATACCGAGCATGCCACGCGCACCTGCCCCTGCCATAGGACGGTAGTCCACCAGTGGNNGTGCCATCCAGGTCAAACAGCACCGCCCGGATATGGTCAAAGCGACCAAATGCGGACGTCAAAACTTGGTGCCCTCAGGCTTCTTCGTGGCTAGGAGGTAATTGACGCTGGTGTCGTCATTGAGCCAATAGCGTTGGGTAATGGGGTTGTGCGACATGCCTCGGGTGTGCATCAGGTTGAGGCCCGAGCGGCGGCAATAACTTGCCAATTCACTTGGGCGAATCATCTTGGCGTATTCATGTGTTCCACGGGGCAACATACCCAGGACATACTCGGCGCCCACAATGGCCAGCATAAAGGACTTGGGATTGCGGTTGATGGTTGAGAAGAACACCCAGCCACCCGGCTTGACCAGGGTAGCGCAGGCCTGCACCACCGACGCCGGGTCCGGCACATGTTCCAGCATTTCCATGCAGGTCACCACGTCAAAACTGGCTGGCTGCTCCAGAGCAATGGCCTCAGCGCTGATTTCGCGGTACTGAACATTCGGTGTCTGTGCGTCCATCGCGTGCAACTGGGCAATGCGAAGCGCCTTGGTAGACAAGTCAATACCCGTGGCCTGGGCACCGGCCCGAGCCATGGAATCGGTCAAGATGCCGCCACCACAGCCAATGTCCAACACCGTTTTGCCTTGCAGGGGGCACAACCCATTGATCCAACCCAAGCGCAGGGGATTGAGTTGATGCAAAGGGCGAAACTCGCCATCGGCATCCCACCAACGATGGGCGAGGTCAGAAAATTTGGCCAGTTCGGCCGGGTCAGCATTGATTGAAGCATTCATGCCGCGATTATCCGAAATTCAGCCAGCTTCAAACTCCTGGCCCAAAAAACAAAACCCACCGCGTGGGTGGGTTTTGCTGAAACTGGGTTGCCCCAGTTGCAATAGAGCGCTTAGGCCTTCTTAGCGTAAGCACTGCACCAGCCACCAGCAGCCACTTGCTTGCCGGCAAACAGAGGGCATGGACCAGCAGCGTCGCCAGCCTTGCCTTGGAACAAAGCGCAGTTGCTGCACTTTTGTTCATTGGTGTGCTTGGGGAATTTCTTGCCGTCAGCCTTGGTTGTATCGGCAACATAGCCCAAACCCTTGGCGTTGGCATCGGTTTCAGCAACCATAGGTGCTGCAGCCATTGCCATGCCAGAAGCCAATGCACCGGTACCAACCACAGATTGCAAAATGAAGACGCGACGTGTTGTCATAGTTGAAGTTCCAAGTTAGTTAAAAAAATTTGCCAAAACAGGCAAACCTGAGCCTGTAACGGGATTGTCGGCGACCCGGTTGACAGACAGTTGACGTCAAATCAATAACTTATTAAATAAGTCGCGTATTATTTATCAAAAGCCCAAGTTCATTCCGGCGCGCGGGCGAGTTTAACCGCTGATGGCGAGCCTGGAAAACTCAAAATCCCTAAACCAGCAGGTGTTTGGCAAACCTGGATTTCAGGGCATCCATTTGATCTTGGCTCAGCCGATTGCCATACTGTGACACCACCTGCCCCGCTGCCTGGTTGGCCAACCACGCCGACTGGGCGTGGCTATAACCATGGGTGACCGCGTACAAGAACGCGCCAGCAAACATGTCACCGGCGCCATTGGTATCAATGGCCTTGACTTGAGCGGCTGGCACCTCAGTGATCTGACCCGCCTCAATCACCAGACAACCCTTGGCGCTGCGCGTCAGACAAACCGTGTGGGCTTGGCGACCAAGCTGCTGACACATCGTGGCCATGTCTTTGCTGCCACACCAAACCTGAGCCTCTTCTTCGTTACAAAACAGAAAATCCAGGTCATTGCCGACCATGGCATCCAGCCCCGTACGGCAGAAGTTGATCATGCTCATGTCGCTAAGCGTCGTGGCTAATTTGACACCGGCCGCTTTGGCAATGGCGCGACCTTTGACGGCGGCTGCCAAACCCGTGGGCGAGGCAGCGAGGTAGCCTTCCATGTAGTACACCTGTGCTTTGACAATGTCGTGGGGGTGCAGTGCCGTCTCGTCAATGTCCGCGGTGGCGCCCAAAAAGGTGCTCATGCTGCGCTCGGCATCCGGCGTCACCATCACCATGCAGCTGCCGGTTTGGCCAGACGGTGCTTTGGTGTGAGTCAGGTTGGTGGCTACGCCATGAGACAGCAGGTCCTTGGTGTAGAAGTCACCAAGTTCATCGTCAGCAACCCGGCACGAGTAAAAAGCTTTGCCGCCAAACTGGGCCAGGGCCACGACCGTATTGCCCGCGGATCCGCCACCAGTGCGATGCGACGCGACACTGAGCACATGTTTGAGCAGTTCGGTGCGGCGTGCGGCGTCGATCAGCGTCATGTGCCGCTTCTCTACGCCAGCGGCTTGCAACTGCGCGTCGGAGACTTCGTATTCGGTGTCGACCAGCGCGTTGCCGATGGCGTACAAATGGTAGGTCATGCTTACTGCTCAACAAAGGCGCGTTCAACCACAAAGTCACCCTGTTTGGTGGTGTTGCCTTCAATGAAGCCACGCTTTTCCAGAATAGCCTTCAAATCTTTGAGCAGCGCCGGGCTACCGCACATCATGGCCCGGTCGTGCGCAGGATCAAACTTGGGCAGGCCCAAATCGGAGGTCAATTTATTCGTCTCGATCAGGTCAGTGATGCGGCCGCGGTTTTTAAAGGGTTCGCGTGTCACTGTGGGGTAGTACATCATCTGTGCACTCACCATCTCACCCAGGAATTCATGCTTGGGCAGATCCACTGTCAGGTATTCCATGTAAGCCAACTCAGCCACCTGACGGACACCATGCACCAGAATCACCTTCTCGAACTTTTCATAGGTATCCGGGTCACGCACAATGCTCAAAAACGGCGCCAGGCCGGTGCCTGTGCCAAACAAATAGAGGTTCTTGCCGGGCAACAGGTAATCAATCAGCAGGGTACCGGTGGGCTTTTTGCCCACCACGATCTTGTCGCCC
>DFWT01000218.1 GCA_002381045.1 Rhodoferax sp. UBA4127 | reverse complement strand
GCATGGCCATCCTGTTGTTTGAAAAGGGCAAGGGCGAGGTGGTGACCGCGCCAGTGATTCGCACCGAAATCGGCGGTGGCCGGGTGCAGATCTCGGGTCGCATGACCACGGTGGAAGCCAATGACACCGCCTTGCTGCTGCGCGCCGGCTCCCTGGCCGCACCGATGGACATCATTGAAGAAACCACCATTGGCCCGAGCCTGGGCGCAGAAAACATTGCCAAGGGCTTTAACAGCGTCACCTGGGGTTTCCTTGCGGTGGCGTTTTTCATGTGTGTGTACTACATGCTGTTTGGCGTGTTTTCCACTGTGGCGCTGGCGTTCAACCTGCTGCTTTTGGTGGCGGTGTTGTCCATGCTGCAAGCCACTTTGACGCTGCCAGGCATGGCCGCCATGGCGCTGGTGCTAGGTATGGCGATTGATGCCAACGTGCTGATCAACGAGCGGGTGCGTGAAGAGTTGCGCAATGGGGCCTCGCCGCAAGCGGCCATCCACACCGGCTACGACCGTGCCTGGGCCACGATTTTTGACTCGAACATCACCACTTTGATTGCCGGTGTGGCCTTGTTGGCCTTTGGCTCTGGCCCGGTGCGGGGTTTTGCGGTGGTGCACTGTTTGGGCATTTTGACCAGCATGTTCTCTGGCGTGTTTTTCTCTCGCGGGTTGGTCAATCTTTGGTACGGCCGGCAAAATCGGCTCAAGTCCGTGTCTATTGGCACCATCTGGCGCCCTGACGGTGCACAGGCTTTGGCTGACACTAAGTAAGCGGAGGCACCATGGAATTTTTCAGAATCAAGCGCGACATTCCTTTCATGCGCCATGCGTTGGCGTTCAATATCGTCTCGCTGGTGACTTTTTTGGCAGCGGTGTTTTTCCTGTTTTCGCGTGGCCTGCACCTGTCGGTGGAGTTCACGGGCGGCACCCTGCTTGAGGTCACCTACGCCCAACCGGCTGACCTGAATCTGGTGCGCAGCAGCGTTGCCAAGCTCGGTTTCATTGATGTGCAGGTGCAAAACTTCGGCACCGCCAAAGATGTGCTGATCCGGCTGCCGGTGCAAAAGGGTGTCAGCTCGGCACAACAAAGTGACCAGGTGATGGCCGCCCTGAAAGCCGCCGATGCCAGTGCCACCATGCGCCGAACCGAGTTTGTCGGGCCACAAGTGGGTGACGAGCTGGCGGCTGACGGGCTCAAAGCCTTGGCCTTTGTGGTGGTCGGCATCATGATGTACTTGGCGGTGCGCTTTGAGTGGAAGTTTGCGGTGGCAGCGATCATTGCCAACTTGCATGATGTGATCATCATCCTGGGCTTTTTCGCTTTTTTCCAGTGGGAGTTTTCATTGCCGGTGCTGGCTGCCGTGCTGGCGGTTTTGGGTTACTCGGTGAATGAGTCGGTGGTGATTTTTGACCGGATCCGTGAAAACTTTCGCCGCTACCGCAAGATGAACACGATCGAGATCATCAACAACGCCATCACCTCCACCATCAGTCGCACGATCATCACCCACGGCTCCACCCAAATGATGGTGCTTTCGATGTTGCTGTTTGGAGGCGCTACCCTGCATTACTTTGCTTTGGCGCTGACCATTGGTATCTTGTTTGGCATTTACTCATCGGTGTTTGTCGCTGCCGCCATAGCGATGTGGTTGGGTATTGCACGTGAAGATTTGATCAAGGGCGGCACCGCCAAAAAAGACATTGACCAAAATGATCCCAACTCGGGAGCAACCGTCTAGAATTTTGATCCATGGTCACTTCCGCACTTTCGTCGCAAGCACGCTCCGCACTTGGTTTTCGGGTGCGCAAGCAGTTGTTGACGCAAGCGTCTGCGGCGATTGTGGTGTTGATTGGCGCGGTACACCAAAGGCTACTGGCCGCCATGGACGAGGCCGCTCCGTCACGGGAGAAGCAAACCCGTCGTGATGCCTGGATGGCTTTCCAGAAGCAAAAGACGCATTGGCACGACGGGATCATCAAAGACTGGCAAAACGCCCTGATGGCGCAGCCGGTGGCCAAATCCCAACCGATTCCTTTGGACGGCGCGTTTGAACTGGTTGGTACCGACACGGTAGAAAACAAGATTGTGGCCTCCAGGTTGGCTTTGGGCTTGATGGAAGTGGCCGCCACCGAAGTCAACGATCTGCGCACCCGCCTCAAGTCGATTAACGCGGGCAAAGAGTTGTCGCCGCAAGACTTTGTCCACCCGGAAACACTGTTTTTGGCGGTCGTCGAGCAATGGGTGATCAGTGGTATGTCGCGCGACGCCTGGCCATTGATCGCTGAGGTGGTGCAGCAAACGCTGTTTGACCGATTCAAGGCAAGCTACGCCGAGTGCAACAAGATGCTCATCGAGCAAGGCATCCTGCCCGTCATCGAGTTTGCCAACAAAGGCAAATCACCTGTCGCCTCGGCTCAGGCCCATCCCGGCGGCGCGGGGCATTCCGGCAACATGCCTATGTCGCCGAATTCTGGTCATTCGCAGTTGGGGCAAGGGCTACCGCCCCAGGCCTATGGGGGTGCTCAGGGCGGTATGCCCGGCCAGCCAGGTTCTTACTGGCAAGGTTCTCGGGCACAGGTGCTTATCAATCAAATTAGCCAACTCCTGACGGGTGGCCCGGTCGGGCCGGGCGGTGTGCCGGCAGGCGGGGCGATGGGTTCAGGTATGCCTGGTGGCATGGCGGCCGGACCCGGTGGGCCTCAATA
>DFWT01000036.1:17021-22446 GCA_002381045.1 Rhodoferax sp. UBA4127 | reverse complement strand
AACTGGTGGAAACCACGCGCCTGTTTGGCCGTGGTATTGCCGCCATTGAGCCACAGTGGCTGGAGCAGGTGGGTGCCCATCTGTTGAAGAAGCAGTTGCTCGACCCGCATTGGGAAAAGAAGGTTGCCGAGGTCAACGCGCTGGAACGGGCAACGCTCTATGGCATCGTGATTTACAGCGGCAGGCGCGTTAACTATGGCCGGGTGGATTTGGTCGGTGCACGCGAAATCTTCATCCGAGAAGCGCTGGTGGGTGGCCAGTGGGAGACCAAGCTGCCGTTTCTGGCGGCCAATCACAAACTCATCAAGCAGGTGGAAGACCTGGAACACAAGGCGCGTCGGCAAGACGTGCTGGTGGATGATGAGTTGATCTACGCCTTTTACGACCAGCAATTGCCGGCCGATGTCTGCAGCGGGTTCAGCTTTGAGGCCTGGTACCGCGAAGCTGTAAAGATCAATCCCAAGCTTCTCTTGTTGACAAAAGAGGAGTTGATGCGCCACGAGGCGGCAGGCATCACCACCCAATCCTTCCCCAAAACCATCCGCTTAGGCGGGGTGGATTGCGGTGCCACCTACCTGCACGAACCCGGTGACCCGAAAGACGGCTTGACGGTGACCGTGCCGATTTTTGTGCTGAACCAGGTCAACGAAGAGCGTTGCGAATGGCTGGTGCCCGGCATGCTCAAGGACAAGATTCAGGCGCTGCTCAAAACACTGCACCAGCGTCCCCGCTCGCGCTTGGTGCCACTGCCCGAGTCGGCCAACAAGATGGCCGCGCAATTGAACGAACCCGCCTTGTTTGGCCATGGCGCACTGATTGAGGCCGTGCTGAAGCTGGTGCGCTTGGCCACCGCGGTGGATGTGGTGCGCGCCGATATAAAAGTCGACATGCTGCAGCCGCATTTCTTCATGAACTTCCGGGTGGTGGACGAACATGGCCGACAGTTGGGCCACGGGCGCAATCTGGGTGCGTTGAAGGCAGAACTTGGCGCACAGGCACGTGGGGCATTTCAAGCGCTGGCCGGGCTCAAGATGGCCAAGGCCACACCAGTTTCGCAAGAAACCAAAGAAATTAGACCTGCAGCCCAAGTAAATAAAGCTCAAGAAGCTAGAAATAATGTAGCGACTTTATCCACACCAAAATCCAACCCGGCCGGCGTCAAGCACACCGCCTGGACCTTTGGTGAGTTACCTGAGCTACTGGAGATTCAAAAGGGTGGCCAAACCCTGATTGGTTACCCGGCGCTGCTGGACGGCGGGGATGCGGTAAGCATCGAAGTGTTTGACGAGCCCGATGTGGCTGCAGCCAAACACCGCGCCGGTCTGCGCCGCCTGTTTGCGCTGCAGATCAAGGATGCGCTCAAGTACCTTGAAAAGAATGTGCCCGACCTGCAAAAAATGGCTGTGACCTATATGCAAGTCGGCAAAAACCCCGACGGCTCGGGAACCGGTGGCACGCTGGAGGAATTGCGCGAGCAAATCATCTCGGTGGCCTTAGACCGAGCCTTTTTGCTGGATCCATTGCCCACCGATGAATTTGCCTTCAAGAAGCGCGTGGACGAGGGCAGGGGGCGCCTCACGCTGATTTGCACCGAAGTGGCACGCCTGGCGGCCACCATCTTGACCGAATACTCGGTGACCGCCCGCAAAATTAAAGACACCAAAAACGCGCCAGAAGCCACTGCAGATGTGGCCCAGCAACTTGCCAGGCTGATGCCCAAGAAGTTCTTGAGCTTCACGCCTTGGCCAAGTCTGCAGCACTTTGCCCGTTACCTCAAAGCCATCACCGCGCGGCTTGAAAAATACCGCGCGGACCCGGGCCGTGATGCGGCCCGTTTGGCTGAGCTTCGTCCGCTGGAGCAGCGCTATTGGCGGCTGGTGGCCGAGCGCAAAGGCGTGGTGGATGATCGCCTGCAAGAGTTCCGCTGGCTGCTCGAAGAACTGCGCGTGAGCTTCTTTGCCCAAGAACTGCGCACGCCGCAACCGGTGAGTGTCAAGCGGCTAGACAAAGCATGGGCGCAGTTAGGCTAGTTTTTAGGTCTTGAGGAACTGATTGGGCTCAGGGCGCCAACCAGTCAAAACTATTGCTAGTAATGTGCGCCCGTCGATGGCCCGATTTAGCCAGTTCCAGCCAATCCATCTCAATAAAGTCTGCCACTAGCACCGCCAATTGGGGTGCATTGTTTGCCGCTGCGTCGGTCGCCCGCACAGGCGAGCCAGGCGCCGTGGTAGACAAGTAGTCTGCTGCGGCGGGCGACTGGGCCAAGTCCCCCCATGCGGCTTCGACCCGTGCGCCGCTGGTCAACACGCTGATATTCACCTGCACCCGAAGTTGCCATTTCAGGCGGGTACTCCAAAACAGCAGGCTGGCCCTTGGCTGTGCTTGCACCTGAGCTACTTTGGTGCTGCGTTTGTCTGCAAAGAAGGCGAGTTGTTTTGCCATGACATCCACTTGGCGCAGCACCACTGTGCGCGCCTGGGGTGCGCCTTGCGCGTCAACCGTTGCCAAAGCAGGCGTGTGCCACTCATGAAACTTGTCGAACGCCGCGCGCTGCATCTGCATCCAGATGTGGCGCTGCAGGTCGGCCTGCGCCAGCGGGACATCATGAAAGCGGCGGTTGTGTTCTAGCGTCATGGTGTGGATGTGCCTTCAGTGGGCTGCAAGCGTAACAATCGGCCATTGGCACTGTCGGTGAGCACGTAGAGTAGCCCATCAGGGCCTTGGCGCACATCGCGAATGCGTTCGCCAATCTCGACCAACAATTTTTGCTCGCGCACCACCGCACCTTTGAAAGGTTGTGCCAGCGCAATGCGGTCGAGGTACCCAAATTTAAGCGAGCCCACAAACAGGTTGCCCACCCAGGCTTTGCCATAGCGATCGCTTGTCAGGAACACCATGCCTGAGGGCGCGATCGACGGCACCCAGTAGTGCAAGGGTTGCGTTATGCCAGCCTTGCTCGTGATGCCCTCACCGATCTTGCCGCCACCGTAGTTCTCTCCGAATGTCACCACTGGCCATCCATAGTTGCTACTGCGGCGAATCAGGTTGATTTCATCGCCGCCCTGTGGGCCGTGCTCCACCGCCCACAGCTCGCCCGCAGGTGACCAGGTCAAGCCCTGCGGGTTGCGGTGGCCGTAGGACCAGATCTCTGGCAGCGCGCCGTCCTGGGCTGCGAACGGGTTGTCGGCAGGCACGCGGCCGTCCTTGGAAATACGGATGATCTTGCCATGGTGGTTGTCTAAAGTTTGCGCATCATCCTTGCGGGTGAATCGTTCGCCGAGGGTCATGAACAGCATGCCGTCGGGCTTACCCTGGGTTTGGCCCAAAGCGATGCGGCAGCCGAAATGGGCAGTGCTTTGCACCTTGGGTTTTTGGCTGAAGATGACTTGCACCCGCTCGAGCCGGGTCTCGTCAGTGGATAAGCGAGCCCGCGCCAAAGCCGTGCTGTTGCCGCCCGCGCCTGGCTCAGAAAAGCAGAAAAAAAGGGTTCGATTGCGGGCGAAGTCCTCATCCAGTACCAGGTCCAGCAAACCCCCTTGCCCTCGGGCAGCGATTTCGGGCAAGCCGGCAAGAGCGGGTCCAACGCGGCCATCGGCTGCAATCACCCGCATGTCGCCCGGGCGCTCACTCACCAAAAAGCGCCCTTGCGGCAGAAATGCCAACGCCCAGGGGTGTTGCAAGCCTGAGACAACAACTTGCGGGCGAACCGAGGTCTGCGCTACGGCGGTGCTGACCACTAGGCAGGTCAACAGGCTCGCCGACAGGCCATGAACAACAAACGACATCCATTGAGGCATCTGTAAGACCTTTGTGAATAAGCGCATCTTAGTCAAGCTGCGCCGGAAATGCCAGCCTGTGGGTTTATATAAAAAGCAATCTTAGCCCTTGATTAATCTAGGCTGCTTACTATGCAGTTTGTAGCGCAGCGCAATATTGCGCGTGTAACCGCTTTGTCAGCCGAATGAAGTCTTGCACATTCAGAATCCGATACTTCAAGGGATGCATAAAGGTCAATATGGCGAATGTGCTGGTGGCGGGCGGGGGAATCGGGGGCTTGAGTGCGGCATTGGCCTGCGCACGAGCGGGGCATCATGTGTCTATTCATGAGCGTGCACAAGAAGTGACCGAGGTCGGCGCCGGGGTGCAACTGGGTTCCAACGTGGTCAAGATTCTTTACGGCTGGGGCTTGCAAGAAGCGCTGTGCGCGGTCGCTGCATTCCCCGAGCAGCTGACTGTGCGCAACGCCATCACGGGCAGCAAACTGGGTGTCCTGCGCTTTGGGCAAACCTTTGCCCAGCGTTATGGCGCACCCTACCTGACCATCCATCGGGCTGATCTGCACAGTGTTTTGCTCAACGCAGTTTGTGATCACGCCCACATTGAATTGCACATGAACAGCGCCTTGATGGGCGTTCAGCAAACCAGTCAGGGGGTGAGCGCAGACTTTGCCAATGAGCAACGCAGCCAAGGTGATTTGCTGGTCGGCGCTGACGGTGGCTGGAGCATGGTGCGCAAGCTCATCTGGCAGGACGGCACTCCCCAACCTACTGGACATTTGGCCTACCGGGCGATGGTCAGGCAAAGCGAGTTGCCAGAACGCTTGCGCAGCAGCTATGTCACCGCCTGGTTGGGGCCACAAATGCATGTGGTGCAGTACCCGGTGCGCCGCGGTGCTTGGCTCAATGTGGTGGCCATTGTTCATGGCCATGTGAAAGGGGACATGTCCCACTGGGACCACAGCGCCAACGCCCGAGACATTCAACAAAGCCTGAATGAAACCTGTGGGTCACTGCGGGATTTAGTGGCGACTGTTGCGCACTGGCGCTTGTGGCCACTCAGTATTCGCCCACCTATGGCTGGCGCAGCGGAGCACGCGGTTGGGCGCATTGCTTTGCTGGGTGACGCAGCCCATCCCATGGTGCCGTACTTGGCCCAGGGTGCAGGCATGGCCATTGAAGATGCCAGCGCCCTAGCCTGGGCGCTGGGTGAGGCAAGGCCTAGCACCAGTCAAGACATCGAGGCCAAACTCAAGGTGTATGCCCAGGCACGCTGGCAACGCAATGCACAGGTTCAAGCACGAGCCATTAAAAACGGCGAGATCTTTCATGCCACCGGTCTGATGCGCTGGGGCCGAGACGCTGCCTTGCGCTTGCTTGGCAAGAACCTGCTCGATATGCCATGGCTTTATGGTGGCAAAGCGCATCCTTGAGCTGTCCAATTGCTATTGATTAAATAGCCTTTAACGCTTAATTCGTAGTGTCTACGGGGCAGTTTCTTATAGCAATCAGGTCACCGTCTGCTTTTGGCTGAACCGGGCCTGGGTCCATTCGCCGGTCTCCAAGACCTGGCGCAAATGCGCCACGGCGTGCCAGACATCCTCGAAGCGCAGATACAAAGGCGCAAAGCCAAAGCGCAGGATGTCCAT
>DFWT01000036.1:0-17012 GCA_002381045.1 Rhodoferax sp. UBA4127 | reverse complement strand
ACCACATTCGAGCGCCGCCATACTCAGGATCGGCTGGGTACCGCACAGGTAGCGGTTGATGCCGGGCGCAGGCTGGTAGCTTGGTGTAAATTCAAACGGCGCGGCATGACCCCACCAGCCAGCTAAAGGCTGCCAAAAGCGTTCGGTGTGTTTTGGGTTGACCCACACAAAGGCCGGCGCACCCGGCCCACCGTTGAGGTACTTGTAGCCGCATCCAATAGCAAAGTCAGCGTCTGCGGCGTTCAAAGCCACCGGCACCGCGCCGGCACTGTGCGCCAGGTCCCACACCGTGAGTGCGCCGGCCGAGTGGGCCGCGGCGCAGAGGGCAGTCATGTCATGCATGGCGCCAGTACGATAGTTCACATGGGTAAGTAGCAACACAGCTACTCGATCAGTCAATGCGTTGACGAGGTCTTCAGATCCGACCAACCGCAACTCAAAGCCTCGCTCTTTGCAAAGGGCTTCGGCGATGTAGAGGTCAGTCGGAAAGTTGCTGCGCTCGCTTAGAACAGTTGTACGCTGAGGTGCGTCTTGCCTGCTGATACTGAGCGCCGCAGAAAGCACCTTAAAAAGGTTGATGGACGTGCTGTCCGTCGCCACCACTTCGCCATCTTGAGCGCCAATCAGTGGCGCGATCTTGTCGCCCAAGCGCTTGGGCAAGTCGAACCAACCGGCGCTGTTCCAAGACCGAATCAACCCCTGACCCCATTCTTGCGCGACCACTTCCGCGACCCGGGCGGCAGCATTCTTTGGCATGGCGCCCAGCGAATTGCCGTCCAGGTAAATCAGACCCTCTGGCAGGCTGAACTGATCTCGCAGGTATCTTAGAGCGTCGTTGACATCCAGGTTGCGGCAGAGGGCTAAATCAAGGCGTTGGTGGTGGGGGTTGACTTGCATGGTGTGGATGAACAGCCTTCTTGTTCCTATTTTCGATGTGTTTGCAGTCGTCGGTGATTTTGCGCAAAGCATCATTTGCGCAGGAAGAACCATCCTACAATGCGAATTGTTCTCATTTGAAGCTCAGCATGACCGCGCCCGCCGCCTTTCCCACGGATTCCTCGCCCGTCATCGGGTTAAACCAGCTTGGTCGCCACATCACGGCAGAGGTCGTTGGGCTGACGATTTCTCCCGATGAGGAAGACCGAGGGGTGGCACTGCGCCTGTTGGAAATTGGATTTTTGCCAGGTGAGACGGTTCGGGTGATTGCCCACGGCTTTCCCGGTCAGGATCCTTTGGCGGTGCGCGTAGGACACACCACGTTTGCCCTGCGCAGCCACGAGGCAGCATTGGTGCAGGTCACCGTCAAAGGTCACCACAGAGACCTAGCGGCATGACTCAGGACTCGAAATCGCCGGCGCTGCCTGCGTTGCGAATTGCTCTGCTGGGCAATCCCAACTGTGGCAAGACGGCACTCTTTAACCTTCTGACCGGTAGCCGTCAAAAAGTAGCCAACTACGCCGGTGTCACGGTGGAGCGCAAGGAAGGCCATTTGCGTACAGCGTCTGGCCGGGAAATCGTGGTCCTGGATTTACCTGGGGCATACAGCCTCAACGCCCTCAGTGCAGACGAGCAGATCACCCTCGACATCGTGACCGGCAACCGCCCCAATGAGCCCCTGCCGGATTTGGTAGTGTGCGTGGTTGATGCCACCAACCTGCGGCTGAACCTGCGTCTGGTGCTTGAGGCACGGGCGTTGAACTTGCCTTTGGTGATGGCTCTGAACATGTGTGATTCCGCCCAGCGCGAAGGCATTTTGGTAGACCGTGAGTTGCTGTCGCAAGAACTCGGCTTGCCCGTGCTGCAAACCGTAGGTATCCGTCACGACGGTGCCTACGAGCTACTGAATTACCTGGACACGGCGAAGGTATTGGCCCCCACTCATCCCGAGAAAGCCTGGCATGGCTCGTCGGTCAACGAAGTCATGGCGACCCAGCAAGAGGTGCGGCGCATTTTGAAGGTAGCGGTAGAAGAGCCACCTGGAACCTTGCACGCCGACGATGCGATTGACCGGGTGGTGTTGCACCCGATGTGGGGCATGTTGCTGTTGGCGCTCACGTTGTTTTTGATGTTTCAGGCGGTCTTCAGTTGGGCCACGCTGCCCATGGATGCCATCAAATCATTGATGACCGGCGCCGCAGACCTCATCAAAGGTCACATGGATGACGGCCCGCTGCGCAGTTTATTGACTGACGGCATCATTGCCGGTGCCGGTGGGGTGCTGGTTTTTTTGCCGCAGGTGCTGATTCTGTTTTTCTTTATTCTGGTGCTGGAAGATTCAGGTTATCTGCCACGTGCGGCGTTTTTGCTGGATCGGGTGATGGGCATGGTCGGTTTATCCGGACGCTCATTCATTCCGCTGTTGTCCAGTTTTGCTTGCGCTGTGCCGGGCATCATGGCCACTCGCACCATTACCCATTGGCGAGACCGACTGGTCACCATCATGATTGCGCCCTTGATGACCTGCTCGGCCCGCCTGCCGGTGTATGCCTTGTTGATTGGTGCGTTTATTCCCTCTCGAGTCGTCGGTGGCCTTTTCAACCTGCAGGGGCTGGTCATGTTTGGCTTGTATGTGGGGGGCATTGTCTCAGCCATGGCCGTAGCCGGTGCCTTGATGTTGTGGGGTGGCCGATTGCGTCCAACGCCACTGGTGATGGAACTGCCGTCCTACCGCTGGCCCAGCCTGCGCAACCTGGGGCAGGGCCTATACGAGCGAGCATCCATCTTTGTCCGGCGGGTGGGGGGCATAATTTTGTCCTTGACCATTCTGCTTTGGTTTTTGGCCTCGTTCCCAGGTGCCCCGCAAGGCGCTGAGCATCCTGCGATCAGCTACAGTTTTGCCGGTCACATTGGCCGCTGGCTGGAAGTACTGGTGGCGCCCATTGGCTTCAACTGGCAAATTGCCATCGCCCTAGTGCCTGGCATGGCCGCGCGTGAGGTGGCTGTAGGCGCTTTGGGCACGGTTTACGCTTTGTCCGATACCGGGGCGGATGTGGCATCGCAACTCTCGCCTTTGATCGCTCAGAGTTGGTCACTTGCCACAGCGCTGTCGCTGCTGGTCTGGTATGTGTTTGCACCGCAATGCATCTCGACGCTTGTGGCCGTTCGACGTGAGACCAATTCATGGCGCTACCCGCTGCTGTTGGCGGGCTACCTGTTTGCTTTGGCCTATTTGGCCAGCTTGGTCACCTACCGATTGACACTGTGGTGGACAGGGACCTGAGATGAACCAAAACTGGATTGTGGCGCTGGTGGTGTTGCTTGCGGCAAGCTACAGCCTTTGGTATGTCTTGCCTATTTCTATTCGGCAACGGCTAGGGCGGATTCATCACAGCCTTGGTCCGAGCAAACCATGCGCCAGTTGCAGCAGTTGTGGCGGATGTGCCGCTGGGAAATCAACCGCAGTGGGAACAAAGCCGCCCAGTTCTGAGCAAACCATCCAGTTTTTCCCGTCCCGCAAGGGAAAGTAGGCGGCATCGTTTGATCTTGGGCTGAGGTTCAGCGCTTGTTTCGGATTGGCGAGTCGGTGGCGATCCCCCAGTCGGTTGACGGAGGTGCTTCTGGCGGCGCATAGGTGTTGAACTCGGCGGTGTAGTACAAAAGTACACCAACCACACCAATGAAGACGATTGCACCAATCACCAGTTTGAGCACGGTGACCCACAGCTTGGGTTCCTTTTCTTTTTCCACGTCTCAGCTCCTTGACATATTTGCCTGCAGCGGGCCCAAACCATGCCGGTAACGGGCTCGTAAACAGGCGTCGCTTCCCTCAGCAAACTCCCTGCAAGGCGATGGGCGCCATTCGTAAATACCGCAGGCCACTTGCTCGCCAAGTTTACCGGTGAGTGCGGCGCAGCGCACCGGCTGGTGGTCGGTGCCCCGCATGCGACAAGTCTGTGTGGTGACGTCGACCGTGAGTCCAACTGGCACCTGACCACCTTGGTCCATGCGTTCCAACACTGAAAAATCGACTCGAAAGCTGGCGCAGCAGGCACCGCAGCCCACACAGGCTGTCATGGCCACACCATGCTCAGGCCTGACGGCCAAGCAGCAGGTATTCCATGAGTGCCTTTTGTACGTGCATGCGGTTTTCGGCCTCGTCCCANNGGCAGGCAGTGCATGAACAGGGCGTTGGGTTTGGCTACACCCATCATGCGGGCGTCTACCCGCCAGGCTTCAAAGGCGGCGCGGCGGGCTTCGTTTTCGGCCTCAAAGCCCATACTGGTCCATACATCGGTGGTGACCAGATCGGCATCGCGGCAGGCGTCTACCGGGACGCTATAGGTTTGGTAGTGATTTGGGTTGATCTTGCCTGTGATGGAGGCAATTTTTTCATTGACTTCATAGCCGCTGGGGGTACTGACATTGACCTTGAAGTCAAGTAATTCCGCGGCTTGCAGCCAAGTATTGGCCATGTTATTGCCGTCGCCTACCCAGGCCACGGTTTTGCCCTGAATCGGACCACGGTGTTCAATGAATGTGAAGATGTCGGCCAGGATCTGGCAGGGATGAAATTCGTTGGTCAGGCCGTTGATGACTGGTACGCGGGAATGCGCGGCAAAACGTTCAATTTTGGTTTGCTCGTAGGTGCGAATCATCACCAAGTCCACCATCCGGCTGATCACGCGTGCACTGTCTTCAATCGGTTCAGACCGACCCATTTGGCTGTCGCCAGTGGTCAGGTGCACCACACTGCCGCCCAACTGGTACATGCCAGCTTCGAAACTGACCCGGGTACGGGTGGACGCTTTCTCAAAAATCATGGCCAAGCTGCGGTCCACCAACGACTGATGCCGGGTGAAGGTTTTGAACTTGGCTTTGATGAAAGCCGAGCGCTCCAACAGGTAACGGTATTCATCGGCGTTCAAGTCAGAGAATTTCAGGTAGTGCCGAACCGGCGGTGCCCCTTTGGGCAGGGTGCTGGGGATACCCAAGTGGGGGAGGGTCATGCGGTGTCCTTCAACAAAGCAGAAATCAGGGGGCACAGGATGCCCACAATCTCGTCGGCCTCTGCGGCGGTCAAGATCAACGGGGGCACCAGGCGCACCACGGAGTCGGCGGTCACACTGATCAGCAACCCATGGTCTGCGGACTGTTGCACCAGTGCGCCGCAGGGTTTGGCCAAATCAATGCCCAGCATCAAGCCCTGACCACGAATTTCTTTCACCATGCCGCTGGCCATTTCTGCCGCCAAAGCGGCTAGTAAACCGGCCCGTAAATGCTCACCCACGCAGGCGGCATTCGCCAACAATCCATCTTCTTCCATGATGCGAATGGTTTCCACCCCAGCACGCATCGCCAAAGGGTTGCCGCCAAACGTGGTCCCGTGGTTACCGGGCTGAAAGATGTGGGCGGCTTTTGGCCCAGCCACCACCGCGCCCACCGGCACCCCAGAGCCCAGGCCTTTGGCCAGTGGCATGACATCTGGCACGATGCCCGCCCACTGGTGGGCAAACCACTTGCCGGTGCGACCCATGCCGCACTGAACTTCGTCAATCATCATCAGCCAGTCGCGCTCATCACACAGGGCACGCAACTCGCGCAAATAGTTCGGCTGCATCGGGTTGACACCACCTTCACCCTGAATGGCCTCAAAAAATACAGCCACCACATTGGGATTGCCTTCGGTAGCTTGTTTCAGGCTGTCGATGTTGTTGATGGGCACACGAATAAAGCCGTCGACCAAGGGGCCAAACCCGGCTTGGATTTTTGGATTTCCGGTGGCACTCAGGGTGGCAATCGAGCGGCCGTGGAAGGCTTTCTCATAAACCACAATCTCGGGCCGTTCAATTCCCTTGTCGTGGCCAAACTTGCGCGCCAATTTCAAAGCCGCTTCGTTGGCCTCCAATCCGGTGGAGCAAAAAAACACATTGGTCATGCCCGAGAGTTGCACCAGTTTTTTGGCCAGTTCTTCCTGCATGGGTACATGGTAGTAGTTGCAGCAGTGAATCAGCTTGCTGACCTGGTCTTGCAAGGCTGGCACCAAACGACCATGGTTGTGGCCCAGCGTGTTGACTGCAATACCGCCGAGCGCGTCCAGATAGGATTTCCCATTGGCATCCCAAACACGGCAACCCTGACCGTGGCTCAGTGCAATCGGCAGGCGGCCGTACGTGGTCATCACGTGGGGTGAGGCAGCTTGTGTCGGTTGGATGGCAACGGTCATGAGGAACACTCCCTACTGGAACTACAAATGAATCGGCCCAACGCAGGTTGGGCCGTTGAGGAATGATTTTAGAACGATCAAACTTGTTTTTAATCAGTTTGGGCAGGCCGATTCAGCGCTAAGCTTTCCCGGTGGCAAAAGTGATTTTAGAAGTGAGTTTAAGTCTTCTATAAGACATAAGATAGGCTAGAATTTACCGCAACCCAAGCTACCCGCTCAGGCCAAGAAAGTACCTCGATCCGATGGTTCATCACACTTCCAAAAAGACCTACATCATTGGCGTGACCGCAAGCGGTCGTGCCTTTCGCCCCAGCGACTGGGCCGAGCGCCTTGCCGGCGTCATGAGCCAGTTTCGCCCAAACCAGGGGCACCACAGGAGCCATTTGGCTTATTCACCCTGGTGCGTGCCCTCCAGTGTCAACGGCGTGCGCTGCGTGATCATTCATGATGACTTGCGTGCCCACAACGTGATGGCCTGGGACTTTGTCATGAACTTTGCCAAAGACAACGAGTTGCAGGTGCACCACGGCGCACCTCCTCACAATGGCGCACAACCGCATCACGGCCATCACCACAAAAAACACTGAACACAGATCTGGCGGGTCCAGACGCAAAAAAGCCGTCAGTCGACGGCTTTTTGCTTTTTGCTGACAGCGCACCCGTTACAAACGGCGGGTGGTTTTGATTGACAAAACCGGCCCGTGCGATGTGTGAGAATTTATGCGGCCACGGCCAAGGCTTTCACCTTGGAAGAAAGGCGGCTTTTGTCGCGAGCTGCCTTGTTTTTGTGGAAGATGCCCTTGTCGGNNTGTCCACCACGGCTTGCATTTTCGCAAACAGCTCGGTGGCCTTGGCTTTGTCGCCGCCCAGAACTGCTTTCTCCACGTTTTTAACCGCAGTGCGGTATTTAGAACGCAGCGATGTGTTCGCAGCGTTGATTTTGACGTCCTGACGAACGCGTTTACGGCCCGACGCAATGCGCGGGTTCTTCTTTTTGGGTTTACCAGATGCCATTGAATGTGTTCCTTGAGTCTGAGGATGTTGTCAGCAAAACCCAGCATTCTACCAGCGCTGCTTCGGGCACAGGTGGCATCGGCTTGCGCGGCTACACTTTGCCAGGTGAGCCTGTTCAAGTCCGCCTCGGTGGTGTCCCTGTTGACCTTGTTGTCGCGCGTTACCGGTCTGGTGCGCGAGTTGCTGATCGCCTCGACTTTCGGCGCCTCCAGCCTCACCGACGCGTTCAACGTGGCATTTCGCATTCCCAATCTGTTTCGGCGCTTTTTCGGCGAGGGCGCCTTCAGCCAGGCCTTTGTACCGGTGCTGGCGGCGTCAAAAGCGCAAACCGGTGAGGATGCCACCCGCTTGCTGATTGACAGGGTGGCCACTGTACTGACTTGGGCCGTGCTGGCCCTGAGTGCGTTGGGCGTTCTCGGTGCTGGCGGCCTGGTCTGGGCCATGGCCAGTGGCTTGCAGCAAGACCCGCGTGGCAATGAGGTCGCGGTGGTCATGACGCGCTGGATGTTCCCCTACATTGCCTTCATGTCCCTGGTGGCGCTGGGTGCCGGTGTGCTCAATACTTGGAAGCGCTTTGCGGTGCCGGCTGCCACACCCGTGCTGCTGAACATCTGCATGATCGGCGCTGCCTGGTTGGGTGCGCCCTGGTTCAAAACCCTTGGGCTAGAACCCATTTACGCTTTGGCCGGTGGCGTTTTGCTGGGCGGCCTGCTGCAATTGGTTGCGCAGTGGCTGGCGCTCAAACGCCTGAATTTGCACCCGCATGTGGGTTGGCGCTGGTCCGCCCTCAGGACTGCCTGGGCCGACGCTGGCACACAAAACATTCTGCGTTTGATGGGACCGGCGTTGCTGGGCGTCAGCGTGGCGCATCTGTCGATGTTGATCAACACCCAAATTGCCTCGCATTTGGCGCCCGGCAGTGTGAGCTGGATTACCTATGCCGATCGACTTATGGAGTTCCCCACTGCCATGCTTGGGGTGGCCTTGGGCGTGGTGCTGATGCCGCAATTGGCCAGCGCACGAGCCAGCGACGACACAACACGGTATTCGGACATGCTGGATTGGGGTCTGCGCTTGGTGGTGGTGTTGGCGGTCCCCTGTTCGGTGGCGCTCCTGGTGTTTCCAACGCCGTTGGTGACAGTGCTCTACCACTATGGTGCGATGACCGACCTGGACGTGCGCAAAGTCACCCTGGCGCTCATGGGGTGGGGCGTGGGCCTGGTCGGTCTGGTAGCTCTGAAGGTATTGGCACCGGGCTACTTCGCCAACCAGGACACCAAGACGCCGGTCAAAGTGGCCGTGGTCGTGCTGGTGCTGACGCAGGTTTTGAACTATTTTCTGGTGCCCCTTTTCGCCCACGCCGCACTCACGCTGTCCATTGGCATTGGTGCCCTTGTAAATGCGCTGTGGCTGCTGCTTGGGTTGATCCAGCGCGGCAGCTNNCGTACCCAAAGTCTTAAGAGAATTGGACTTCTAGCCCTTGTTTTATCTGCGTCAGCTGTTATTTATTTCGTAGCACTTTTGGCCACCGGGGTAAAACTCCGCCAACTGATCAGGCGCTGACCTTTTTTACACCCCAGCCGCCACCCCACAGCCCGCCTGATTCGTCAAGCTGGTACACAATCACGGTCATGAACCTGAGTCTGAACCTGCCAACCCCATTGGAGTACTTTGCTGCTCTGGTGCAGGCCGATACGGACTTTCCCCTGCTGGAGGCGGCCATCAGCCTGGCGCAAGACGAATACCCGGAACTCAGCGTTCAACAGGTGTTGGGTGATATGGACCAACTCCAGGCCCGCCTTCAGCGCCGTCTGCCATCAGATGCTGGGCCGCTGCAGCGCTTGCGCGCGCTAAACCAATTTGTTTACCGCGACCTCAACTTCGCGGTCAATTCCAACAACTTTAGCGACCCGGACAACAGTTATGTGCATGTGGTGCTGCGCACCCGGCTGGCTATTCCGATTTCATTGGCGGTGATCTGGCTTGAATTGGCCCAAGGTATTGGCTTAAAGGCACGTGGAATTTCGTTTCCCGGTCATTTTTTGGTCAAAGTCAATCTGTCAGAGGGGCAGGTGGTGATTGATCCGCTGACCGGCCAGTCCCTCAGCCGGGAAGAACTAACCGAGCGGCTCGAACCGTTTCGACTGATGACGGGTTTGGTGGATGAACAAGAAGTGCCCTTGGGCCTTTATTTGCAGGCCGCGGCACCGCGCGACATCATCAGCCGCATGTTGCACAACCTGAAAGACATCCACGCTGCCCAAGAAGACTGGGGTCGGCTGGTGTCGGTGCTTGACCGCCTGATTGTGTTGTTGCCCCAGTCTTGGGTGGAATACCGTGACCGTGGGTTGGCCAACGCCGAGATTGGCCACAGCGGCCACGCCTTAGAAGACCTGGAAACCTACCTCGCCAACACGGCGCATCCCGACCATGCCCATTTGTACAGTGACCGCTCGGCCATCAGTGAGCGAGTCGCCGAGCTTAGGCGGGCCATCAGCTGAAAAGGTTCAGGGTTGTTTCAGGGTGTAAGTCGCTTTGATTTGAGCCGTTTTCCTGTTCTACTCGCGCAAGCGTTGACCCCGTCGATAACCTCACTGAGAGAAACCATGAAAAGCATCAAAAAATTAATTTCATCCAGCCTGATCGTTTGCCTGACGGCCGCCAGCCTGCCGTTTGGCGCGCAAGCCCGCATCGTCAGCACTGAAGAAGTCACTGCACCAGCTGCCGCCAGTGTCAGCCGTGACACGGTGAACCGCTTTTTGGCCCGTGATGACGTGCGCCAGGCTATGCAGGGTCAAGGCCTGAGCATCGAAGCTGCCACCCAGCGCGTGGCCGCCATGTCGGATGCCGAAGTTGCGCAACTGGCGGGTCGCGTGGAGCAAGCCCCTGCTGGTGGCGATGTGCTGGGCCTGATGTTCACCGTATTCATCGTGCTGCTGGTCACCGACATTCTGGGCCTGACCAAGGTGTTTCCGTTCACCCGATCGGTTCGATGAGCCGACGGCTCCTTGGCATCGAAAACCCCGTTTTGACGGGGTTTTTTGTTTGGGTTGTGCTGTTGCTCGCGGGCTGCGCCACACCGCAGTTCAGCAGTCTGCAGGCACGGTGGCCGGCTGATCTGCCGCTGAAGATCGAACTGAACCAAGTGCCTTTTTTTGCCCAGGAAGACTATGAATGCGGCCCGGCCGCGCTGGCCATGGTGGCACAGACGGCGGGGGTCAAGGTCACGCCCGAGGCGCTGGTCAGTCAGGTGTATCTGCCGGGTCGGAAAGGCTCGCTGCAGCCAGAAATGCTGGCGGCCACCCGCCGCCAAGGACTGATGGCTTACCTGCTCAAGCCTGCCATTGAAGATGTGTTGCGAGAGGTGGCGGCAGGCCACCCGGTGCTGGTGTTTCAGAATTTGTCTTTACCGGTTTACCCGGTATGGCATTACGCCGTAGTGGTGGGTTTTGACCGCGAACAGCAGTTGCTGCGCCTGCATTCTGGACGAACTGCGCGCATGGACATCTCATGGTCAGCCTTTGAGCGGACCTGGGCGCGCGGTCAGTACTGGGCCATGTTGGCACTTAAAGCCACTGAGCTACCAGCCACCGCCGACGCCGCCACCTACACCACAGCAGCTGCGGCGCTGGAGAGGGTGAATGTCGCCAATGCCCAAAAGGCCTACACCACCGCCTTGCAGCGCTGGCCTGATGACCGCGCTGCCTTGCTGGGTGCGGGTAACACCGCCTACACCTTGGGCCAGCGTGAAGCGGCTGCGAGGGCCTACCGCCAAGCGATCACAAAACACCCTGATTTTGCGGATGGCTGGAACAACCTGGCTCAGGTGCTGCTGGAGTTGGGCCACCGTGGTGAGGCGGGTAAAGCCATTGCACGGGCGGTTGCCTTGGGAGGACCGCGGTTGTCAGAGTACCTTGCACTACAGGGTCAGATCAATAAGAAATAGGGCGCTAGCCCTTTTCCATATTGAGCAAACAGCTATTGACAATGTAGCAAATGTGCTTTTGAATGCGCATACCACCCTTTAGGCTGAGGTGCGTTCCAAAGCTTGTTGCACGGTGCAAATCGTCGCAAACCGGTCTTGCAGCACTGTGGCGGTGCGGGTTTTGATGTCGGCCGCGGTCAAGACCGAACCGTCTGCTTGTGTCATGTCCCAGGTGAGGGTGGCATCCAGGCAATAGTCCACCTCCCAGCCCAAATCCGAGGCATGGCGCGTGGTGGTCTCGCAGCATTGCTCGGTGCGGATACCGCTGATGATCAGGCGTCTTACACCGTTCTCGGTTAACCACACATCCAGGCCGGTACCCACCAGCGCGCTGTGGCGGGCCTTTTGAAACGTGGCGGCTGCGTCGAACTGGCGCAACTCCGCCAATGGTTTGACAAAACCCGACTCCATCGCGAACGGGTTGTCTGCGGTTTTGGGGCCGTCGGCATGAAAGATACGCACGATCGGCACGCCACGCGCCACGCAACCGTCAATCAAGGCGTTTTGTGCCGCAATATAAGCTGGCAAGTCCTTGGCGTCGAAATAGGGCCGTTGGCGAAATGACTCTTGCACATCAATCAAGATCAGACAGGTTCTCATGGTTCATACCTTTGGAAAAGTGGGAAGGATGGCACAAGGCAAGCATCGGGATGGCGGTTCATATTGAAAACCCTCTGGTCCAGCCAGACTATCAAAGTCAGACATTCATGTGCGAGGTACGCAGGCGGTTGTCGGCTCTTTACCGCCGTGAACCAGAAGGCCTGGCCAGCAGCAGCACCAATGCCGCTCCCGCAAAACCAATCCCAGCGACGAAGGTGGTGGATGCACCAGAACTTTGCCACAACCAGCCGGCCAAGCCACTGGCCACTAGCATCGCCAGACCACTGAGCAAGTTAAAAAAGCCGTAGGCTGTGCCTCGCAAGTCCGCTGGGGCAACGTCGGCCACCATGGTGGCCAGCAGCCCTTGTGTCATGGCCATGTGCAAGCCCCACAGCGCGACACCCGCCCAGAACACCCCACCGCTGTTGCTGTAGGCCAAGAGCGCATCCGCAGCGATCAACAGGAGCAAACCCCAGCCCAGTAGGGCGGTATGGCTGAGCCGGTCAGCCAGCTTGCCAAAGGGGTAGGCGCAGGCGGCGTAAACGATGTTCATGCCGATCAACACCAGCGGTGTCCAGGCCAGAGCCAGGCCACCCTGGTTGGCGCGCAGCACCAGGAAAGCCTCGCTGAAGCGAGCCAGAGTGAACACCGCACCAATGCCCACCACCCACCAATACGCCGGACTCAACCGGGCCAGATTGGCTCGGCTGATCGGGTTGCTCCGATTGGCGGCAAGGGGTTTGTCAGGCTCTTGCACGCCCCAGATCAGCAGCGCGACACACAAAAAAGCGGGCAGGGTGGCGATCCAGAACACGGTGCGAAAGTCGTCCTGCCACAGCAACATAAAGGCCACGGCCAGCATTGGCCCCAGAAATGCGCCTACGGTGTCGAGCGACTGACGAAGGCCAAAGGCTGCACCACGTAACTCGGGTGGTGCAATGTCGGCCACCAGCGCATCACGCGGTGCGCCGCGGATGCCTTTGCCCACGCGGTCGACTAGGCGCGCAGTGATGATCCAGCCCGCAGAGGTGGCCAGCGCAAACAGGGGCTTCGAGGCGGCACCCAGGCCATATCCCAGCACCGCCAGGGGTTTGCGCTTGCCCCAGAAATCACTCAAGGCACCCGAAAACACCTTGATGATCAGCGCGGTGGCTTCGGCGGCGCCTTCAATGAGCCCCACGGTGGCCATGCTCAGCCCCAGGCTGGTGACCATGAACACCGGCAGCAGGCTGTGAATCAGCTCGCTGGACACGTCCATCAGCAGGCTCACCAAGCCCAGCGCCCAGATGCTCTTGGGAATTTGCCTCAGCGTGTCAGATTTCATTGCCACGCTGAGTTTAGAGAAAAAATACCTTTAGCCCTTTTGAATTATGGGCTGACAGCTATGAAATTCGTAACGTTTTTGGGTGTTTACGCCACCACAACAGCCGCGTTAGCACCACGCTCTGCAATGGCGCCGATTTGGTACACCGTCTCACCCGCGGCCCGCAATGTGGCAGCGCAGGCGGCAGCGTTGGCGGCATCAATCACCACCACCATGCCAATGCCGTTGTTGAAGGTGCGGTTCATTTCAAAGTCATCAATGCCAGCAGTTTTCTGTAGCCAAGCAAACAACTCGGTCTGCGGCCAGCTGCCCTTGACCAAATGCGCTGCTGTGCCATCGGGCAGGACGCGGGGAATGTTTTCCAGCAAACCGCCACCGGTGATGTGAGCCAGTGCCTTGATGGGGTGCGCCGACAGGGCTGCCAAGACGTTTTTGACGTACAAGCGGGTGGGTTCCATCAACGCATTTTTGAACGGTTTGCCGTCCAGCATGGTTGGTGCCGAATCACCTGCGCGTTCAATGCATTTGCGCACCAGGCTGAAGCCATTGGAATGCACGCCGCTGGAGGCCAGCCCGAGCACCACGTCGCCAGGTTTGACATCCGCGCCGGTCAGAATTTTGGATTTTTCAACCGCACCCACCGCAAAACCGGCCAGATCGTATTCCCCTGCCGGGTACATGCCGGGCATTTCAGCGGTTTCACCACCAATCAGGGCGCAGCCGGACAATTCACAGCCTTTCGCGATGCCGCCAACGACGGCGGCAGCGGTATCTACATCGAGCTTGCCGCAGGCAAAGTAGTCCAGAAAAAACAGGGGTTCTGCGCCTTGCACCAACACGTCATTCACGCTCATGGCCACCAGGTCAATGCCCACGGTGTCGTGCATCTGCCATTCAAATGCCAGTTTCAGTTTGGTACCGACACCGTCGGTGCCGCTCACCAGCACCGGCTCCTTGTAGCGCTTGGGTACTTCAAACAACGCGCCAAAGCCGCCAATGCCAGCCAACACGCCTTCGCGCATGGTTTTTTTGGCCAGAGGTTTGATGCGTTCCACCAAGGCATCACCGGCGTCAATGTCAACGCCGGCAGCTTTGTAGGACAGGGGGGTGGAAAATTGGGTCATGGCAAATTGAGGATGAAGCGGAGGGCAGGCAAGGGCAGGTGACCTATGGCCCGATAGAATTTGGCCTGATTTTAAGGGGCCGCCGCATGCGACCCTGCGCCCAACCGGGCGGACGCTTCCACCATTTCCTGAAACGATCTACCCAAGCCATGCAATTTACCCCCACGCAAGTGCGCGCTGCCACCTGGAGCCTGATGGCGCTGGTGATTGGCTGGCTGCTGTGGTTGCTGGCCCCGGTGCTGACGCCTTTTGTNNTCGAAGTCCTGTTTTTGACCCTGATGCTGGCGATCGCCCTGCTGGTGGTGCCCATTCTCATCAAACAGTTTCCGTTGCTACGTGAGCAACTGCCCCTGTTGCTGGATCGGGTCAACACCAGTTTGCAGCCTTGGCTGGCGCAATGGGGGATCCACTTGCAACTCGACCTGGCCAGCCTGAAGGCGTTTGTGCAAGACCATCTGATGAGCGCCAATCTGGAAGACAGCGTTGGGAAGGTCATGGCCTCGGTCAAGCTAGGCGGCAGCGTGGCGTTTTCCCTGATCGGCAATGCCGTCCTGATCCCTGTGGTGCTGTTTTACCTGCTGGCGGATTGGCACAAATTGCTGCCCATGCTGTACAGGCTGGTACCGCCCCGGTTGCAGCCGGTGGTTGACAGTTTTTTCTCTGAAACCGACATGGTGCTGGGTCAGTACCTGCGCGGCCAATTGTTGGTGATGGCGGTACTGGCGGTGTATTACTGCGTGGGCTTGTGGCTCTTTGGTCTGGACCTGGCCTTGCCTATTGGGGTGTTCACCGGGCTCGCCATTGCGATTCCCTACCTGGGTTTTGGGCTGGGCCTGGTATTGGCCCTGTTGGCAGGATTCCTTGAGTTTGCGTCGCATGGCGGAGGCTACTTGGACGCATTGCTGATGGTGGGCGTGGTGTATGGCGCGGGTCAGGTGCTTGAGAGCTTTTTCCTCACGCCCAAACTGGTGGGTGAACGCATTGGGCTGCACCCGTTGGCAGTCATTTTTGCCCTGCTGGCTTTCGGTCACATTCTGGGCTTTGTGGGCGTGCTGATTGCCTTGCCGGTCAGTGCGGTATTGCTGGTGGCGGTGCGCCGTGTTCAACAGTCTTACCTTGCCAGCAAGCTTTACACCGGATGAACGCCCCGATGAAGCAACTGGTGCTGGACATGGCGCTGCCCACGGCCCCCAGCCTCAACAATTTTTTTGCTGGCCCCAACCGGGACGCACTGTCACATCTGACGCTGTGGCTGGGCGAGCCTGGCAACCCATTGCGCTCGCCGGTATCGACCTACTTGTGGGGTGACGCGGGCAGTGGCAAAAGTCACTTGCTGCAGGCCATGCGCGCGGCCCTGACCGCCCGCAATGAAACCGTCGGCTGGCTGGATGCGAGCGGTCAGGGTGATTTGCCATTCGACGAGCGTTGGACCTGTGTGCTGATGGACGATGTGCACAGCTACACCCTGGGCCAACAACACACCGCGTTCACTTGGTTTGTGAACGCTCAGAGCCAACAGATTGCGGTGATTGCCTCGGGCAGCCTGCCACCTGCAGACCTGAAACTGCGCGACGACCTGCGCAGCCGCCTGGGCTGGGGCCATGTGTTTGGTTTAAAGCCACTGGATGAAGCAGACCGGCGCGCGGTGCTACGTCACGCAGCACTGGCCCGAGGATTGGCATTGACCGACGAGGTGATGGATTTCATGCTGCATCGCTTCAGCCGCGACCTTGGCAGCCTGATGGCCTTGCTCACCCTGCTGGACGGCTACGCCCTGCAAACCAAACGCGCCATCACCATCCCGCTGATCAAATCCATGATGGACAACGCATGACAAAGAAACTGGCCCTGTTCGATCTGGACCACACCCTGATTCCGCTCGACTCCGACCATGCATGGGGCCAATTTACCACGGCGCTGGGGTGGACCGATTCCGATGAATTCGCCCAACGCAATGACGCTTTTTACCAGCAGTACAAGGCAGGCACGCTGGACATTGCGGAGTACATGCACTTTGCCACCGCTGCAATACGTCGGCAAGGCGCTACAAAATCAGAAGCTGCTCACGCAGATTACATGAGGGCTGTGATCCAAAATGTCATAAAATCTCAGGCGCTGGAACTGGTGCGCTCGCATCAGGCGGCGGGCGATGTGGTGGTAATCGTCACTGCCACCAACGAGTTTGTCACCCGGCCGATTGCAGCTGCTTTTGGTGTGCAAGAGTTGATTGCGATCAACCTGCAGCGTGACCCGGCCACCGGCTGGTTCACTGGCGAAATTGCCGGCACGCCCTCATTTCGCGAAGGCAAAGTGACACGCATGGACCAGTGGCTGGCCGAGCGCGGCTGGCACTGGCAAGAGGTAGAAAGCACCTTTTACAGCGACTCCATCAACGACCTACCCTTGCTTGAAAAAGTGACGCATCCGGTGGCCACCAACCCGGACGAGCGCCTGCGCGCCATTGCGCTGGCCCGTGGCTGGCGTATCCTCAACCTTTTCCAGGAAGACGCAGCGGCTTGAATCCAGGCACCCTGCAAACAACAACACAATGATCAAACGTTTCATCGACAAGCTGTTGGGCAAATCGACCCCCAGCACCCCCCGTTTCGGCAAGCGCGCTGAAATTGGCCAACAAGAACACGGCATCAATCCGGCACTGGTGGACGATCGCGCCAAGAATGTGGTGCGCACCTTGCAGCAAGCAGGCTTTAAGGCCTACATCGTTGGTGGCGCGGTGCGTGACCTGATGCTGGGCTTGGCCCCCAAAGACTTCGATGTGGCCACCGACGCCACGCCCGAGCA
>DFWT01000150.1:15483-17796 GCA_002381045.1 Rhodoferax sp. UBA4127 | reverse complement strand
CCATGCCGGTCATGCAGGTGTCGAGCAAGGAGAACAGGGTGGGTGCGTCTTCGCCGCGCAGGGTTTGGGTGAGCTCCAGGTTGCGCCGGGTGCTGGGCGGCAGGTCAATCAAGTCGTCAGCGCGTTGCACCCGCAGGCTGTGGATGTGGGTGAGTGCGCGCCCCTGGGTGTGCTCGGCATAGGCCAGCAGTGCAGCCGCCGCTGCATGGGCTTGGGGCAGGTCTTGCGCGCCCCAGGCGGCCAGCGTGGCGGCATTCAGATGTGTCAACAGGCTGCGCTGGCCAAGGCCTGCGTCAAACTGCCAGTCTGGCCGGATTGAGACCGACACTGCGGGGCCGCAGGCAGCGCGCAGTTTGGCCTCAAACACAGGTGTGGTGCCAGCGCTGAAGATCACTTCACCGGCGCCGACACGCAGTACCCAATTTGCCAAATCATCGCTAGGAATTTCTGCCAGGTGCACTTCGCCTTGGGTCACGCTTAGCCAGGCCAGCCCGCAGGTGGCGCGGGCGCCTTGATGCACCGCCAGCAGAAGCGACTCGGTCTTGTCGCCCAGCAGTTCCAGGTCGGTCAAGGTACCAGGCGTCACCACCCGAACCACCTTGCGCTCGACAGGACCTTTGGCAGTGGCTACATCGCCCACCTGCTCACAAATCGCCACCGATTCACCCAGCTTGATCAGACGTGCCAGGTAGGTGTCCACCGAATGGAATGGCACACCGGCCATGATGACCGGCTGGCCGGCGCTTTGCCCGCGTTGAGTCAGGGTGATGTTGAGCAGGCGCGCCGCCTTTTCGGCATCCTCATAAAACAGCTCGTAAAAATCCCCCATGCGGTAAAACAGCAAGGTGTGGGGGTGGTCCGCTTTGAGGCACAAATACTGGGCCATCATCGGCGTGTGGGGCGGGGCGGCTGGCATCATTTGCGGCGAGTCTAGCAAGCGCATGATGCGGCGCCCGCGAATGGTCAAGCGCTGCGGTGCCAATGGGCAAATTTGGTTACATCATGTGAATCGCACAACCGCGATTAAGTGGCTTTCCACGGGTACAATCAAGGCTTGGGGAATTGAATAGCCAGAGGAAGACATCGCGTGATTTTGGGTGGCACAAGCGGCCAGGGGCGGCATACACAAACCAACTGCCTGTTGCAGTGGGCACATGCGCGTGCGTTGACTGACGTCAATCAGTTTTTCGACCATGCTTGACCAAAGCACTTCCCGTTTTTTGTTTGACCAGATTCCCGTGGCGATGTCGCTGAACCGGGAGGGCGACGGCGTTTATGTGGATGTCAACGCCGAGTGGACACGCCTGACTGGCCTGACCAAAGCCGAGGTGTTGGGTCGCAACTCGATTGACGTAGGCATGTGGCGCAGTGAGGCACAGCGCCTGCACGCACTTGAACACCTGCGCGACGACGGTCAGCTGCATGACGTGTCAATGACCTTCACGCACCCCAATGGCACGCAGATGTTGTTGTCTGTGAATGTGTCGCGCATGCTGCTTGATGGTGACAGTTACCTGCTGAGTTACCTGAAAGATGTCACCAAAGCGCAGGCGATGCAGGATGCCCTGCTTGCCAGCGAGCAACTTTTGAAAGCCGCCAACGAGCGTCAAGACCGTCAACTGCGGCTGTTTGAAGCCATGGAGAGTTTGGCTTCAGTAGGCTACTGGACTTCGACCGACGCGCCCGACAGCCTGGTTTGGTCCAAAGGCCTGTACCAGTTGGCCGGGATGGCGCCTGGCAGTGTGACCCACGTCAACACAGGGCGCAGTCGCATCCACCCCGACGACCAAGCGCATTTTGCGCAGTCGCGCCAAGCGCTGGATGGCAGCCTGTGGGAATACCGCTGGCTGCATCCGGACGGTCATCCGCACTGGGTGCGTTCGCGCATGCAGCGTTTGTCTGAGCCGGGTGAACCCACCCTGGCGTTTGGCGTGGTGCAGGACATTACCGTGGAGCGAGAGGTCAGGCTGGCCTTGCAGGGTCGGCTGGACTTCATCCAGAAAATCACCAGCAGCTTGCCAGGGGCAGTGTTTCAATTGCAGCGTCGGCCCAATGGCAAGGTGGCGTTTTTGTTCATCAGCGAGCCGGCCAGCCAGGTGTACCCGGGGTTTACCGCAGCAGACATCTTGCGTGACCCGCTGTGCACCCTCTGCCTGCACCATCCGGACGATATTCGTGCCTTCAAAGATTCAGTGACCACGGCGCTGACCACGTTGCAGCCATGGCAACAGGAATACCGGCTGTGCCTGCCGGATGGCGAGGTGCGCTGGCTGCTCGGTCACGGGCTGCCTGAGCCTGACGGCGAGGGTGGCA
>DFWT01000150.1:0-15452 GCA_002381045.1 Rhodoferax sp. UBA4127 | reverse complement strand
TTGGACAACTTCAAAGACCTGAACGATTCCATGGGCCACGATGTCGGCGACCTGTTGTTGGTTCAGGTGGCGCAGCGTTTGTTGGGTAGCGTGCGCGATACCGACACGGTGGCACGCTTGGGTGGTGACGAGTTTGTTCTGCTGGTCGGCGATCTGGGTGACGATGCCGTATCCGCCACCGCACAAGTGGAGCAGATCGGGCACAAAATTTTGTCGCGCCTGAANNTTCAGGCGCGACAAAATTTTGTCGCGCCTGAACCAAGTCTATGACCTGAACAAGCTGGAGCACCACAGCACCCCGAGTATGGGCGTGGCCTTGCTCTCGGCGGAAGTCAAATCTGTGGAAGAACTGCTCAAACAAGCCGACATGGCCATGTACCAGTCCAAAGCGGCTGGTCGCAATACCATGCGCTTTTTTGACCCGGACATGCAGGCTTTGGTGGCCAAACGAACCGTACTGAACCACGACCTTCGCCTGGCCCTGCGTCATAAGGAATTTGTGTTGTTCTACCAGCCAGTGGTAGACCACACCGCGACGGTCGTGGGTTTCGAGGCATTGGTTCGTTGGCAACACCCGCGCCGCGGCTTTTTGGCTCCTGGAGAATTTATCGCACAGGCCGAGCAAACCGGCCTGATTGTTCCACTGGGCCAATGGATTTTGCGCGAGGCCTGCGAGCAGCTATTGCGCTGGGCGGCCCAGCCCGAAACTGCCGCGCTGACCATGGCAGTCAATGTGAGCTCGCGCCAGTTTCGGCACCCGGACTTTTTCACCCAGGTGTTGAAAATTGTCGACAGCACCGGAATTGACCCCCGCCTGCTCAAACTCGAAATCACCGAGAGCCTGCTGGTCACTGACATGCCCGATGTGGTGCAAAAAATGAATGGCTTGCGCGCGCATCAGTTGGTGTTTTCACTCGATGACTTTGGCACCGGGTACTCCAGCCTGACCTACTTGAAGCAACTGCCTTTGAGCCAACTCAAAATCGACCAGTCGTTTGTGCGCGATGTGCTGACCGATGCCAGTGATGCCACCATTGCAGCGACGGTGCTGGGCCTGGGCAACAGCCTGCATTTGCAGGTGGTGGCGGAGGGGGTGGAGGAACTCGGCCAGTGGCAGTTGTTGAAACAGCTCGGTTGCAAGCTGTTTCAGGGTTATCTGTTTGGCAGGCCAGCCCCGATTGCGCAAATGCGCCTGGGTTGCCTGCTGCCCGACGCTTAACTGCCTGTGATTGGCGTGTCCGACTGGCTAACCAGCGCGCCAGCCTGGCGCACAGTCGCCTTGTCACCAGCACCGGCAAACTTACTGTACTTTCCCAAAACGGCGACCATTTGGCCATAAATACGCGGGTTGCCCGCCATGCATTCGCGTTGGTCCAAAAAGTTGGATTCGCCGGAGAAGTTGCCCACGAGGCCACCTGCCTCGGTGATCAGCAGTGATCCTGCGGCCACGTCCCAGGGTTGCAGGCCCAGCTCAAAAAAACCATCGGTGTAGCCGGCCGCCACATAGGCCAAGTCCAGTGCAGCGGCACCTGGGCGACGCAGGCCCGCTGTGCGCTGGATCATCTCGCCCATCAGGCGCAAATAGGTGTTTAGGTCGTCATCCTGCCGGTAGGGGAAACCGGTGGAAATCAAGCAAGTTTTGAGCTCGGTGCGTTTGGCCACACGGATACGGCGGTTGTTCATGTACGCGCCCCGTCCCTTGGTGGCGGTGAACAGGTCGTTTCGGGTGGGGTCGTATACCACCGCTTGTTCGATCTTGCCTTTGACGGCCAGCGCGATGCTCACACAGTAAGTTGGCAGGCCGTGGATAAAGTTGGTAGTGCCGTCCAGAGGGTCGATGATCCAGACGTATTCAGAGTCTAGTGCGCCATGTTCTTTGCCCGATTCTTCGGCCCAGATGCCATGGCCCGGGTAGGCGGTGAGTAGAGTTTCGATAATGATGGCTTCAGCCGCTTGGTCCACTTCGGTCACAAAGTCATTGACTTGCTTTTGCGACACACGAACCGACTCCACATCCAGCGCGGCGCGGTTGATGATGGCGCCAGCGGCACGAGCGGCTTTCACAGCCACGTTGATCATGGGGTGCAGGTTGGTAGTGGACATAAATTTTTAAGCGGAACAGGCGCGAACGCCTTGGTCCTGAAGGTTGAATGAGCGGTGTGCGGCACGGCGATGCGCGCGGCGACAATACCCGGATTTTAACGGCCCGAGCATGAAGACGCGTTTTATCCTGATCAACACCAGCCATGCTGGCAATGTGGGGGCGGCCGCGCGGGCCATGAAAACCATGGGCTTTGACGACCTGATGCTGGTGGCGCCGCGCTGGGCCAATGTGCTGAATCGCGAAGAAACCATTCAGCGCGCCAGTGGTGCCATCGACGTGCTCAAAAATGCCCGCATCGTCGCCACGTTAGATGAAGCGCTGGATGGCATGACGCACCTGTGCGCCACGGCCATGACCCCGCGAGACTTTGGCCCGCCCACCACCACGCCCCGCGAGCATTTCGACTCGCTCTTAAAAAAAGAGCATTTAGCACAATCAAATCAAGGACTAGAGGGTCAAAAGTCTTGTAACTCGGGCATGGCATTTTTGTTTGGCTCGGAGCGCTTTGGTATGCGCAACGAAGACGTGTACCGTTGCCATGCTTGTCTGAGCATTCCGACCAATCCAAAATTTGGTTCGCTCAACCTGGGTGCGGCGATTCAGGTGATTGCCTATGACTGGCGTGAGGCCCTGGCGGCTTACCCGGTGGAAGTGGCTACTGACGCTCCACTGCTGGCCGATGCCACGCAGGTCGCTGGTCTGTTGACGCATCTGGAGCAGGCGCTGACGCACATCGGTTTTCTGGACCCCGAGTCGCCCAAAAAGCTGATGCCGCGGCTGAACCAACTGTTCAACCGGGCGCAACTCACGCAAGAAGAAATTCACATCCTGCGTGGCATGGCCAAGATGATGATCAAACCACAACCCCTTGCCACATCGGGGCCGGGCTCCAAAGATTAGACTTCACCGATGTTTTCAAGAATCCGATCCGACATTCAATGCATCCTGGAGCGCGACCCGGCGGCGCGTACCACCTGGGAGGTGCTGACCTGCTACCCGGGCCTGCACGCGCTGGTGCTGCACCGTCGCGCCCATTGGTGCTGGCAGCGCGGCTGGCGCTGGCTGGCGCGATTCATCTCGCACTTGGGACGCTTCTTCACCGGCATCGAGATCCACCCCGGCGCCACCATCGGCCGCCGCGTCTTCATCGACCACGGCATGGNNATGCCATGGGGGTGGTGGTGGGTGAAACCGCGGAGATTGGTGACGGCTGCACCATTTACCAGGGTGTCACGCTCGGTGGCACGTCGCTCTACAAAGGTGCCAAGCGTCATCCCACCTTGGGTCGGGGCGTGGTCGTCGGCGCCGGGGCACAAGTGCTGGGTGGTTTTACCGTGGGCGACGGGGCCAAGGTGGGGTCCAACGCAGTGGTGACCAAACCGGTGCCGGCCGGTGCCACGGCAGTGGGCAACCCGGCGCGCATCATTCAGGCCGAGCTCGATGTCAAGCGCGAAGAAGTGGCCTCCAAAATGGGCTTTTCTGCCTACGGCGTGACCCAAAACGACGACCCACTGAGCCAAGCCATGCGCGGCCTGATCGACAACGCCTCCAGCCACGAACACCAGATCGCTCTGCTCTGGCAAGCCATAGAAACCATGCAAGCCAATCGCCACGAAGCCGCCTGCGTACCTGGCGATGCCGCTCGGCGCGAGCACTTTGAAGCCGACAAACTTAACCAATTGGTGGGGAAGTAATCGCTACATAGTCAGTAGCTTCTAGCGCTTATTTTGTAAGGGCTAGCGTACTATTTCTTATGTAAAAGTACGAATCGCGGCCTTCGGTCTGAAGGCCTTGCAAACCAACTCATCAGCTTCCATATACGGGCCGCCGATCAGGTCCACACAGTAGGGCACGGCGGCGAAGATGCCGGGCACCACTGACTTGCCATCGGCATCGCGCAGGCCTTCTAATGTTTCGGCAATCGACTTGGGTTGACCGGGCAGATTGATGATCAGGCTTTGGTCGCGAATCACCGCAACTTGCCTCGACAAAATTGCGGTGGGCACGAAGTGCAGGCTGACTTGACGCATTTGTTCGCCAAAGCCGGGCATCACTTTGTGCGCTACGGCCAGCGTGGCTTCTGGTGTGACATCGCGCAGGGCTGGGCCGGTGCCGCCGGTGGTCAGCACCAGGGCGCATCCCGCACCCACCAGCTCAATCAGGGCCGCTTGAATGGCGGGCTGCTCATCGGGTATCAGGCGCGGCTCGAACTGCAGCGGATTTTTGAGCGCGCGCGTCAGCCAGTCCTGCAGGGCAGGCAAGCCCTTGTCGACATAGACGCCGCTGGAAGCGCGGTCACTGACCGACACGATGCCAATCTTGATCGGCGGATAAGGATTGACTGAGGGTTGGTTCATGAGGCGTCAAAAGCAGGGTTGAACACCGGGGCGTCGGGTTCACGGTCAGGAATGGCGGTGAGTTGCTCACGCACCAGCAGAAAAATCTCGCGGTAAGCGCGGCCATGGCGCACGGCGGCACCCGGTTTTTCGGGCTTCGCGTCTTTGCGCGCCTGGCGGATCAAGGCGCGCAACTGCTGCACATCTGTGCTTGGGTTGAGGTTGATCCATTGCGCGGCGGCGTCTTCATCGTCGATCAGACGGTCGCGCCAAGTTTCGGCTTGGTGCAGCAGCAGCTTGTCGGCATTCGACCCATTGGCCTGCTCGTCCATGGCCGCCCGCACGGTTTCAACCACTTGCGGTTCCAGCAGACGCATCAGTTTGCCGATGTATTGCATCTGGCGGCGCTTGCCTTCGAAATTGGTGATGCGTTTGGCATCCGCAATCGCGTCCTTGAACTTATCCGTGAGTTCCAGGCGTTCCAGCAGGTCGATGCGCAGGGTCAGCAAGGCTTCTCCGAGCTTTTGCAACTCGGTGCTTTCGCGTTTGAGGTCGGTACGGCTCTGGTCGTCGGTGCCTTTGAGTTCGGCCTTGAGTTCCAGGTCGCGCTCGCTGCCTTCAGCAACGAACTCACCGCGCACGAAATAGCCTTTTTTCAGTTTTCTTGACATAGCCAAGTATCATAGCCGCGCTATGAAAAAACCCAACTCCGCCCGGCGTCCTGCCTCCTCGATCGCCCCATCCAAGCCCACTTCACCTGCCCCGGCTGAGTCAGGTTTTGCGTATTCCAAAGGTTTTTTTGAGGATCTGGTGGACTCGGCCATGGCACATGCCAAAAAACTCGGCGCCACCGACTCCGCAGCACACGCCTCCGAAGGCTGCGGCCTGAGCGTGTCGGTGCGCAAGGGGGAACTGGAAAACGTGGAGCGCAACCGCGACAAGTCGTTGGGCATCACGGTGCACATTGGCCAGCGTCGTGGCAATGCCAGCACCTCGGACTTTTCTCAAAAAGCCATCGAACAAACCGTGCAAGCCGCATTTGACATTGCACGTTTTACTGCCGAAGACCCGTTTGCTGCCTTGCCGGATGAGGCCGACATTGCCAAACCCAGTGAGCAGCGCGAGGACCTGGAATTGTTCTTTCCCTGGGCCATCAACAGCGAACAGGCGGCGCAGTTGGCGATTCGCACCGAGGCTGCGGCGCTTAGCCTGGACAAGCGCATTGCCAACAGTGAAGGTGGCAGCGTGTCGGCCCAGCAGTCGCATTTTTTCAGTGCCCACACCCATGGGTTTCGCGGTGGATATGCCAGTTCGCGGCATTCGATTTCGGTCTCGCCGATCGCGGGGAAGGGAAGCGACATGCAGCGCGATTACTGGTACAGCTCGGAGCGTGATGCCTTGGAATTGGCCAGCCCCGAGGTGGTGGGCCGGTACGCAGCCGAGCGCGCTTTGAGCCGCCTCAAGGCGCGCAAGATCGCCACCACCGAATGCCCAGTGTTGTTCGAGTCACCCATGTCCGCTGGCTTACTGGGCGGTTTTGTGCAAGCGGTGAGCGGTGGTGCGCTGTACCGGAAAAGTTCCTTTTTGCTGGACTGCCTGGGCAAGCCGGTGTTTCCCAAACACATTGACATTCTGGAAGATCCATTTGTGAAACGCGGCAAGGGCAGTTCACCGTTTGACGACGAGGGGGTACGGGTGCAAGCGCGCAGTGTGGTCGAGGCCGGTGTCGTTCAGGGCTATTTCCTGGGCAGTTACTCGGCCCGCAAGTTGGGCATGAAGACCACAGGTAACGCGGGTGGCTCACACAACCTCACCCTGGTATCGCGCCGTACCCGCCCCGGTGATGACTTGGACGCGATGTTGCGCCGCATGGGCACGGGTCTGTTGGTGACCGAACTCATGGGAAGCGGGGTGAATTACGTCACCGGCGACTATTCGCGCGGCGCGGCAGGCTTTTGGGTGGAGAACGGCCGCATCGCCTACCCGGTGCACGAGATCACCATTGCTGGCAACATGAAAACGATGCTGCGAAACATCGAGGCAGTCGGCTCGGACGCTTACAGCTATGGCTCTAAAACTGTGGGCTCGGTCTTGATCCGCAAGATGAAGATCGCTGGCAGCTGAGCGGCACTGAGCCGACCCCCTTCAGGCTTGGGCTTCAGTGTCCCAGGATCTTCGACAGAAAGTCTTTAGAGCGGTCGCTTTGCGGGTTATTGAAGAAGTCGTGCGGGTTGTTTTGCTCGACGATCTGGCCCTGGTCCATGAAGATCACGCGGTCGGCCACGGCCTTTGCAAAGCCCATTTCGTGGGTCACGCAGAGCATGGTGATGCCTTCGTTGGCCATTTCGATCATCACGTCCAGCACTTCCTTGATCATCTCAGGGTCCAGCGCGCTGGTGGGTTCGTCAAACAGCATGATTTTGGGTTTCAGGCACAGGGCGCGGGCAATGGCCACACGCTGCTGCTNNTGGGTCATGGCCTTTTCTTCGGCTTCTTTCTTCGGCATTTTGCCGACCCACATGGGCGAAAGCGTCAGGTTTTCCAGCACCGTCAAGTGCGGGAACAGATTGAACTGCTGGAACACCATGCCGACTTCTTTGCGCACCGCGTCGATGGCTTTGACATCATCGGTAAGTTCCACACCGTCCACAATCAAATGCCCTTGCTGGTGTTCTTCCAGACGGTTGATGCAGCGGATGAGCGTGGACTTGCCCGAGCCAGACGGCCCGCAAATCACGATGCGCTCACCTTTGGCCACAGTGAGGTCAATGTCGCGCAGCACGTGAAAATTGTTGCCGTACCACTTGTTGACTTTATCGAAGGTGATGATGGGAGAGGGTGCTTTGGTGTCTGTCATTTCGTTTCCAAATTTGGGTCTGTGTGCATCAATTGAAAACAGTTCAGGTTCGCTATGCGGCACCTGTGCTGTGGGGCAAATGTTTCGGGTTTATCTCAGCTTGCTCTTGTTCACTTGCTTCTCAACCCAGTGGCTGTAGCGCGACATGGAGAAACAAAAAATGAAATAAATCAGGGCAATGAACAGGTAACCTTCCATGATGTAAGGGCGCCAATTGGCATCCGAGTTCACACCCATTTTCATGGCCCCGGTCAACTCATATAAGCTCACAATGGTGACCAAGGAGGTATCTTTGAACGTAGAAATAAAGTTGTTCATGATCCCGGGAACCACCATCGCCAGCGCCTGTGGCAACACGATCTTGCGCTGGGTTTGCCAGTAGCTCAGACCCAGCGTGGCAGCCGCTTCAACCTGGCCCTTGGGGATGGCTTGCAAGCCACCCCGAATCACTTCGGCCATGTAGGCCGCAGCAAACAGGGTAATGCCGACCAACACCCGGATTAACACGTCAATCTGCAGGCCCTGCGGCATGAACAACGGAAACATGAACGAGGCCATGAACAGCACCGAGATCAGTGGCACACCGCGAATCAGTTCCACGTAAATGGTGCAAAAGCTGCGAATGGCCGGCAGGTTGGAACGCCTGCCCAACGCAATCACCAAGGCCAGCGGAAAGCACATCACCAGCGACAAGGAGGCCAGCAAAATGGTCAGAGGCAAACCGCCCCAACGGTCGGTGTCTACCTGGGTCAAGCCCATCACTTTGCCGTACATCAGCGCAAAGAAGGCCGCCAGAACCACCAGCCACAGCAGGGGCAGCCAAGGCTTCCAAAACACCCGGATGCAACTTGCTACCAACAAACTGGTGAGCAGGATGGTGGCAATCAGGGGGCGCCACTGTTCCTCGTAGGGGTAGCGGCCAAAAAAGATGATGCGGTATTTTTCTGCGACCACACCCCAGCAGGCGCCCACACCGTCGGCGCGGCAGGCTTCAAAGTTGGGGATCCAACTGGCAGTGAAAAAAGCCCAGTTCAGAATCTGTGGCACGTACCACAGCAGGAAACCGCTGACGATGACGGTGGACAGGGTCGTTTTCCAGTCACCGAGCAGATTGGCTTTGACCCAGGCCACCGGGCCCTCGGTGTTGACCGGTGCCGGACGTGCGGGAATCGATTGAAAAGTGGTTGCGGTCATGGTGTTCTCTTCAACGTTCTTTGATCGCGGCACGGCTGTTGTACCAGTTCATCAGGATGGACGTGCCCAGCGACGTGGTCAGGTAAACCAGCATCACCAACGAAATGCATTCCACTGCGCGGCCGGTCTGGTTCAGTGCGGTGTTGGCAATCGACACCACATCCGGGTAGCCAATGGCCACCGCCAGTGACGAGTTTTTGGTGAGATTCAGGTACTGATTGGTCAGCGGTGGAATGATCACCCGAAGCGCTTGTGGCAGCATCACCAGGCTCATTTCCTGGCTGCGATTCAGCCCCAAGGCCGAAGCGGCTTCGCCCTGACCTCGCGGCACCGAGGCGATGCCGCCGCGCACCACTTCAGCGATGAATGCAGCGGTGTAAAGTGTGAGCCCAAGCAGCACCGCCAAAAATTCAGGGGTGAGCGCGCCGCCGTTTTCAATCGAGAACTCACCCTTCATCGGCATGTTCAATGCGGTGGGTGCACCACCCAATGCCCAGCCTGCCAGGCTGCTTGCGACCAAAATCAGCACAGACACCCCAAGCACACTGCGGCGTTTGCCGGTGGCTTCAAACTGACGCTTGGCCCAGCCCCGGTAAAACCAGATCAGTCCCATGCCGCCGACCAAGCCAAAGGCGGCCCACAGTTGGCCGGTGGCCCATACTGGTATTGGGTAATTCAGGCCGCCCTTGCTCAGAAAAAAGGGTCCCACATGCCACGCGTCGGCCGCTGGTGGAAACACCTCGGTCATGACCACGTACCACAGCAGCAACTGCAGCAGCACCGGGATATTGCGAAACAGTTCCACATACGACAGGCACAAGCCACGCACCAATGCATTGCGTGAGAAACGCCCCACACCCAGCAGGGTTCCTATGACCGTGGCCAGCACAATGCCCAGCACCGCCACCCGCAAGGTGTTGGTGACGCCGACCAAAAAGGCCTGCCAATAGGGTTGCTCGGAGTCGAAAGGATAGAGCGATTCACCAATATCAAAGCCTGCCGACTGGGTCAAAAATTCAAAGCCGCTTTGAATGCCGCGCACCCGCATGTTGGCCAGGGTGTTGTGCGCCAAAAACCAGACCATACCCGCAATCGCGATGATGGCCAACACCTGATAAAGCAAGCCGCGAAAGGCTTGGCTTCGCCAGGACCAGTTGTTCTTTTTTGGAGGGGTGCTTGGAGTCATGGTGCTTTCAGCTCTATGGATGCCAGATCAGGCCCGTGCAGGCGCGCCATCGGCAAAAAAAACGCCGCCGAAATCGTTTGTGACGACATCAGGCGGCGCGTTTGCGCAGGTGCGGAAAATTAGCGGATGGGGTAGGCGTACATCAGGCCGCCCTTGTTCCACAAATTGTTCACGCCGCGTGGCAGACCCAGGGCAGATTTGGGGCCGACGTTGCGCTCAAAAATTTCGCCGTAGTTGCCGGTGGCCTTAATGGCCCGGCCCATCCAGTCCTTGTCCAGACCCAGCAGCTTGCCGGTGTCTTCGGAGGTACCCAGGATGCGCTTGACGACGGGGTCAGTGCTTGAGGTCTTGAGTGAGTCCACATTGGCTTGTGTCACACCGTACTCTTCGGCTTCCAGCAGGCCGTAAATCACCCACTTGACGATGGCAAACCACTCGTCATCACCACGACGCACCATCGGGCCGAGGGGTTCCTTGGAAATCAACTCAGGCAGGATGATGTGGTCACCAGGCACTTTGGCGACTTTGTTGCGGGTGGATGCCAGGCCAGATGCGTCCGTGGTGTAGGCAATGCAACGGCCAGTGAAGTAGGCGTTTTCAGTGGCTTCCAATTGCTCGAACACCACCGGCTTGATGCCCAGGCCGTTGGCTTTGGAGAAGTCGGTCAGGTTTTTCTCGGTGGTGGTGCCGGACTGCACGCACACGGTTTGACCCTTGAGCTGCTTGGCGCTCTTGATCTTGCTCTTGACTGGCACCATGAAGCCTTGGCCGTCATAGTAGGTAGGCGAAGTGATGTGCATGCCCAAGGATGCATCACGCGTCAGGGTGAAGGTGGTGTTACGTGACAAGACATCGATTTCACCGGATTGCAGGGCGGTAAAGCGCTGCTGTGCATTCAGTGGAACGTACTTGACCTTTTCTGCATCACCCAGGGTGGCAGCGGCCACGGCGCGGCAAATATCCACATCCAGACCGCTCCACTTGCCCGCAGAGTCGGCGGCACTGAAGCCAGGCAAGGCGACGTTGACGCCGCAAACCACTTGGCCACGGGCTTTGATGCCGTCCAGGGTTTTTCCGGCATGGGCGGGCAGCGCGGACAGGGTGCCAAGGGCAGCTGCAACGACAGCCAGTGATTTCAGATTGCTAAGACGCATGGTTTTTTGACTCCAGGTGGTAAAAGTGAAACGTCAGGATGTTGAGAAACAGACTTGCAAATTCAACAAGCGCTGCACTTTAACAGTGCGCCCATTCCCTAGGCATTCGGGTTTACGCTTGACTTCTATGCAATTCATTCATAACTTCATTCAAACAGACTTACGTCTTTGAACGTTAGCAACGACCGTGCCATGGTTGGTGGCGTCGTCATTTTGTGGCACGGGCAAATTCACCAAGCAGACGCTTTCACAGCAACAGGGCCGACTTTCAGTGCCGCTGCTGGCTGCGCTACGATGAAGGCCAAAACTATCAATGAGGAGTTGGCGATGTTTGAATCCGTCATAGCGGGCAGTTTGCCCAAGCCATCCTGGTTGGCTGAAACGCAAAAGTTGTGGCCCCAATGGCAACAACAGGGTGAGGCCTTGCTGCAGGCCAAAAAAGATGCCACCCTGCTATGGATCAAATTGCAGGAAGATGCCGGCTTGGACATCATTGGTGACGGCGAGCAGGCCCGCCAGCACTTTGTGCACGGCTTTCTGGAGCAGGTAGAGGGCATTGATTTTGAGAACAAAGTCACCATGGGCATCCGCAATGGCCGTTACGACGCACAAGTGCCGCAGGTGGTGGCGCCACTCAAGCTCAAGGGTCGGGTGCACGCGCTGGAAGCCCAGTTGCTGCGCGCCCACACCAAAAAGAAAATCAAGTTCACTCTGCCCGGCCCGCTGACGATTGTGGACACGGTGGCTGACCGTTTTTACGGCAGCAAAGTGGCCATGGCCATGGCTTTTGCTGAGTTGCTAAACCAAGAAGCGCTGGCCTTGCAAGCCGACGGTGTGGACATCATTCAGTTTGATGAGCCCGCCTTCAACGTGTACCTGCAAGATGCGGCGACTTGGGGCATCGACGCACTCGAACGGGCCGCGCGTGGCTTAACCTGCACCACCGCTGTGCACATTTGTTATGGTTACGGCATCCAGGCCAATTTGGACTGGAAGCAAACTCTGGGGCATGAATGGCGGCAGTACGAAGCCGTGTTTCCCGCCTTGGCCAAAAGCAGTATCCAGCAAGTCAGCCTGGAGTGTTACCACTCGCATGTGCCGCCGCGCCTGATGGCCTTGCTGGAGGGCAAAGACGTGATGGTGGGCGTGATCGATGTGGCCAGCGATGTGGTGGAAACGCCTGAGCAGGTGGCGGAAACCATTGGCAAAGCCCTGCAGTTTGTGCCCAAGCAGCGGCTGTTTCCTTGCACCAATTGCGGCATGGCACCCATGAGCCGGGAAATTGCCCAGGCCAAACTCAAGGCGTTGGCCGATGGTGCAGCGCTGGCTCGCACCCGCTATGCGTAAGCTATTTATACCTCTAGCCCTTTAAAAATAAGCGCTTCCAGCTATTGATTTGATATGACATTACAACGCGTATTGCCTGAAAAAGTGGGCTTGAATGGAGTGCGATTGCATCGCTTGATGGCAGTGCTTCAGGGGGAAGTTGCCAAGAAGCGGCTGCCCGGTGCCGTGGCCTTGGTGGCACGCCATGGTCAGGTGGCCTTGTTTGACAGTGTGGGTGCCTTGAACCCGNNCCAAACCGATTGTGTCGGTGGCAACCATGATGCTGATGGAAGAAGGGCGCTTGCTGCTGGCCGATCCAGTGTCGCGCTATTTGCCCGAGTTCACGGCGCAGCAAGTGGCCACTGTGGTGAATGGCGAATTGAAGTTGCAGCCCGCCAGTCGGGCCGCCACGGTTCATGACCTGCTGCGCCACACCGCTGGCATGACCTACGAGTTTTTGGGTAGTACACCCGTGCAGCGCCAGTACACCCAGCTGCGCATTGGTTCGCGCGAACGCAGCTTGGCCGATTTCACCCAGCAGTTGGCGGGGCTGCCCTTGATTTTTGAGCCTGGCAGCGCCTTCGAATACAGCCGTGGGACCGATGTGCTGGGCCGGGTGATTGAGGTGGTGTCCGGCCAGAGCTTGCCGGACTTTCTACGTGAACGCATCTTTGAACCATTGGGGATGCCCCACACCGCGTTCTCGGTGGCCGAGTCTCATCACGAATTGATTGCCGAGCCCTTTGCGCGCGACCCGGACGGTGGCGTGCAGATGAAAGTGATTGATGTTCGCACCGATGCGGCGCTGGCTTCGGGCGGCGGTGGCTTAACGTCAACCGCCATCGACTACGCTCGTTTTCTGCAATTCATGCTGAACCGCGGTGAGCTCGCTGGTGTGCGACTGTTAGGGCCACGCACCGTGGACTTCATGACCACCGACCACCTGGGCGACATTCCGGTATTCAGTTCGGGTTCCAGGGCGCTGCTGCCTGCCGGCCATGGCTTTGGTTTGGGCTTTGCGGTACGCAAGCACCTGGGTGTCGCGCCGGTGCCGGGCTCTGTGGGTACCTATTTTTGGGGTGGTCTGGCTGGCACCACGTTCTTTGTCGATCCGGCATTGGATCTGTTTGGCATTTTGATGTTGCAAGCACCGAATCAACGTGAGTACTACCGCATGCTGTTTCGTGATCTGGTGTATGCGGCGGTGATGGATTGATTCATAAAAATCTAGCCTTCAATCCGATTTAGACATGGACAGGCCACTATTAAAGGTAGGCGATTTGGTTGCAACCCGACAGAAGTTGCAGGCGGTTGTGGCGGGGATGGTTTACCTCTAGCTTGTTCTGTTAGCCTGTAATAAGTTGCAATTTATTTGGGCACCGGTTCTAGAATGCTCTGGCGGTCCAATTTGTCACGTGGAATCGCAAACCGTATGTTTGAAAGCGTAGTAGGTTGGTTCAGTTCGCCGCGCAAAATCGCAAGCGTGGTGTTCTTTGTTTGTGCAGCGGCCTGCGGGGTGATTGCTTGGTTGATTGAGGACGATCACCGGACCAATTTGCGTGACGAAGTCGCGATTGATGCGGACAACTACGCGAGGGAAATCCAGAGCAACATCCAGCATGCGATGTCGCCGTCATTCGCGTTGGCGGCACTTCTGAAGCTGGGCAACGGCAGACTTCCCGATTTTGACCAACTGGCGCCGGAGTTGATGGCGCTTAACCCGGACCTTATTTCACTCTCGTTGGCGCCAGGTGGCATCATCACCCAGGTTGCTCCACTGGCCGGGAACGAAAAAGCCATTGGGTTTGATCAATTGAACGATCCTGAGAAGGGCGCAGAAGCTCGTTTAGCAATGGCTTCGGGGAAGCTTTCATTGGCTGGCCCTTTCAAACTATTTGACGGCAGTATGGGATTGGTGGGGCGTCTGCCAGTTTTTTTGACATCAGGCGGGTCCAATGGGCAGAGCTATTTTTGGGGGTTTGCCAATATCGTTGCCAAATTTCCTGACATTCTGGATTCGGTTAAATTGAGCAAGTTGTCCGAGGCCGGTTTTGCTTACGAACTTTGGCGGCTTGACTCGAAAACGCAGACCAAGCAGGTGATCCTAGGCGCGCCGGCACACAAGTTGGTCGACTCAGTTGATGTGATAGTTCTCATCCCAAACGGATCCTGGACACTTAGCGTATCGCCAGTGCGTGGGTGGGTGGATTCCAAGGAAGTGGCTGGGAAAGTGGCCCTGTCGTTGATGCTGAGCTATCTTTTGGCGATGGTTGCAAAGCTTTTGGCCGAGGCAAAGCTCCATGAGCACGAGTTGGAAGTGACCGTCGTCGCAAGGACGACGGCCATTGCGGAGCGTGAAGCGCAATTGCGAGTGGCCGCCACGGCGTTTGAATCCCATGAAGGAATGATGGTGACTGACGCCAATCAAATTATCATCAAGGTCAACCAGGCCTTTACAGATATCACTCAATTTTCCTCAGATGAGGTAGTTGGTAAGCCCCCAGCGATTCTCAAGTCAGGGCGGCACGATTCTGAGTTTTATCAAGGTATGTGGCAAACCTTAGAACGGAGTCGATTTTGGCAAGGTGAAATTTGGAATCGTCGCAAGAACGGCGATCTCTTTCCGGAGTGGCTCAGCATCACGGCAATCGTGGATGAGACCGGTCGGGTCATGAACTACGTGGCGAGCTTCTCGGACATCACACAGCGCAAAGAGTCTGAGGAGACGATTCATCAACTGGCGTTTTATGACCCGCTAACCAAGATTCCCAATCGGCGCTTGTTGTATGACCGGCTGCAACAAATCGTTCTCGCGACGACACAAGAAAACCTATTTGGTGTCATTTTGGTGCTTGATTTGGATGACTTCAAAGTGATCAATGACACTCGAGGGCACGCTGTCGGCGATTTGCTTTTGGTCGAGGTTGCAAGTCGCATCCAACGCACCGTGCATGCAGATGATACGGTTGCCCGCGTTGGGAGCAATTCGTTCATTGTTGTTCTTAAAATAAATGCGGACAATGAAGAGCAGGCTTCAGTGGTCGCCAAGGCGATCGCTGAGCGCGTTCATGAGCTTGTTGCCCAACCTTTTGACTTGGCTGGCTTGGAGTTTCATCCGGTCTCAAGCATCGGTATTACGTTGTTTCACGGTCAAGCTCACGGCGCGGCAGAGTTGCTCAGGATGGCTGACTCGGCGATACATCAGGCCAAGAAATCAGGTCGAAATTCGGTCCGATTTTTTGATCCGAAAATACAGGAAGGACTTGCGTTACGAACCCAGATGGAGTCCCTGCTT
>DFWT01000299.1:180-11816 GCA_002381045.1 Rhodoferax sp. UBA4127 | reverse complement strand
TCTTGGGGTCGATCATCAGCAGCCGTACATCATGGGCCTCGGCCTTGTAGAGCATGCTCAAAATCATGGCATTGATCCCCACCGATTTGCCTGAGCCGGTGGTGCCTGCCACCAACACGTGCGGCATCTTGGCCAGATCAGCCACCACCGGGTTGCCGACGATGTCCTTACCCAGCCCCATGGTCAGCAGCGACTTGGCATCATGGTAGGTCTGGGAGCCCAAAATTTCAGACAGCTTGATGTTTTGTCGCTTGGCATTTGGCAATTCAAGTGCCATGAAATTCTTGCCCGGAATGGTTTCCACCACCCGGATCGACACCAAACTCAAGGAACGCGCCAGGTCCTTTGCCAAGCTCACAATTTGGGATCCCTTGACGCCTGTGGCAGGCTCAATTTCGTAACGTGTGATCACCGGCCCGGGTTGCGCCAGCACCACCGTCACGGTCACCCCAAAGTCCTTGAGCTTTTTCTCGATCATGCGGCTGGTCATTTCCAGCGTTTCTGGCGACACGGTCTCTTGTCGCAACATGGCGACGTCGAGCAAATCAACCTGCGGCAGCTTGGTGTCCACCAATTCTTGAAACAGCGGCTTTTGCCGTTCCTTGGCCACCCGTTCGCTCTTGGGAACCTCCATGGGCACCGGCTCTATAGACACAGGCTTGGGACGATTCACCGCCTTTTCTTGCCGCTCTTCCACCAGCACCTCGGCCCGCTCGGTCGCGGCTTGTTGGCCAAGGGCCATGTCCTGTGCCAGCTCGCGCTGCTCACGCCGGGTTTCAATCCGGGAATACAACCAGGCGCCCAGACGCTCAGACACCTGCGCCCAGGAAAAACCAAAGGCCATAGACGTGCCCGCCACCACCCCGGCGATTGCCACCAAACCCGACCCTGTGAAGCCCAGCCAGCGCAGGCTCAATGGGCCCATAAAGTAGCCCAATACACCGCCACCGTGACCAGGTAAACGAGCTTCCAAGCTGTACAACCGGGTCCACTCCAGCGTGCTGCTTGCAACCAACAAAAGTACCAAACCCAACCAGAAACGCACGCGTGCGCTGAGCCAGGTGGCAGGCTGCTCCGTTGACACCGGCCCTGCAGGCATCAAATCGTGACTGCGCAGCCAGGCTGCCAAGCCAGTCAACCAAGCTTTGGCCATTGCAACCACACACCACCATACCGAAAAACCAAGCAGGAAAAAACTGGCATCGGCCAACCAGGCGCCGACGCGCCCACCCCGGTTCTGAATGGGTGCACCTGTTCCAGAAGTCGACCAAGCCGCGTCTTGCGGTGAGTAGCTAAGTAGTGCCAATAGCCAAATCACCAAAAACACGAAACCAGCCACCAAGGCGATTTCCGTGGCAAATCGGGCAGCACCCGGGCGCGTGTTGGGTTGGTTACCGTTGCCAGCGCGTTGCCCCGCCAGCGTCAGAGTGTCAAGAGAAAAAGTCATACGGGGTATCAATTGCCTCAATTTCAACGTGCGATTGCACGGCGCTCGGTGAGTGTCACCGAGCCATCTTCACCGATTTTTATAAAACCTTGGTCTTCAAATTCGCGCATGACCCGGCTGACCATCTCGCGCGAGGCGCCGACCAGTTTGGCAATGTCCTGGCGATTGGTCTTTTCCTTGATTTGCATTTGGTTGTCACCAATACTCACGGCCATTTCAACCAGCACCTTGGCAACCCGACCATACACATCCATCAGCGCCAATGAGCCAATTTTTTCATCGGCCTTGCGTAGGCGTTGTGCCAGGCCCTTGATCACGGATTGCGCCATGGCGTGATTACCGTCCAGGCAACGGTTGAAGTCAGCTTGGCCGAGCACCAGCATGTCGCACTGGGCCTCGGCTTCAACAGTCGCTGAATGGCTTTTGCCATCGATCAAACTGATTTCACCAATGTAGTCCCCCGGTCCAAGCACATCCAAAATAACTTCGCGACCGCGCCGGTCAGCCAACAACACGCGCGCACGGCCCGCCAGAATAATGAACAGGGCTTCACTCCATTTCCCCTGTTCAACAATTCTTTCGCCGCGCTTAAAACGCCTCTTGGTCACGGCATCCGCCAATTGCGCCATCTGGAACGATGTCAACTCTGAAAATACGGGTACCCGGCGCAGCAGGTCCAAGTTTGAAAGCACAGCCATCCGATAATCCTCCACCTAATCGCGTTTTTTTCAATTTGGCTGTATTTTCAGTCCCTCTGATCAAACGCGCTTTCCCTGCACTGTACACGGCAAAAATTTGACCTCGAGGAACCCTTCATGTCCAGCACCCGTCACGCCAAAGTTCTTATTCTGGGTTCCGGCCCAGCGGGCTACACCGCAGCGGTTTACGCCGCGCGAGCCAACTTGCAGCCTCTGTTGATCACCGGTATCGCCCAAGGTGGGCAACTCATGACAACGACCGAGGTCGACAACTGGCCGGCCGATGTGCATGGTGTGCAAGGCCCCGAGCTGATGCAACGCTTTCTGGAACACGCCGAGCGTTTCAAAACCGAAATCATGTTTGATCATGTCAACCAGGTGGATTTATCCAAACGCCCGTTCACGCTCACCGGCGACAGCGGGAGCTACACCTGCGATTCGCTGATTGTGGCCACCGGCGCATCGGCCAAGTACCTGGGTCTGCCGTCCGAGTCGGCGTTCATGGGCCGCGGGGTGTCCGGCTGTGCCACCTGCGACGGTTTCTTTTACCGTGGCGAAATCTGTTGTGTGATCGGCGGAGGGAATACCGCGGTGGAAGAGGCGCTATACCTGTCCAACATTGCTGCCAAGGTGTTTTTGGTGCACCGCCGAGACAAGTTCCGTGCCGAACCCATCATGATCGACAAACTGATGGAAAAGGTGGCGGAAGGAAAAATCGAACTCAAAACCTTCAGCACGCTCGATGAAGTGCTGGGCGACGCAAGCGGGGTGACCGGCATTCGCATCAAACATGTGCACAGCGGTGCCACGGAAGAGATCACGTTGAAGGGTTGCTTTATTGCGATCGGCCATGCACCCAACACCGACATTTTTCAGGGGCAACTGGACATGAATGGCGGTTACATCATCACCAAAAGTGGTAACCAGGGGTTTGCCACGCAGACCAGTGTGCCGGGCGTATTTGCCGCCGGTGATGTGCAAGACCACGTTTACCGCCAAGCCATCACCAGCGCTGGCACTGGCTGTATGGCGGCACTGGATGCCCAGCGTTTCCTGGAGCAACAGTAGTCCTGGCCACCGGCTCGCACGGTTGGCGCCAGCAGCCCAAGTACTGGACCAATTGCCCAGCTATAATGTCTGGCTTTGCTGCATGCCACCGTGAGGTATCACAGCTGCAATCGGGCTACCGCCACCCTTTTCTTGGCGAGGTGAGGCTTCATGCGTCAGCATGGGCCGTTTGATATTGGAGTGACCTCAATGGCACGCGTATGTGAAGTAACGGGCAAAGGCCCGATGGTTGGGAACAATGTCTCCCACGCCAACAACAAAACCAAGCGTCGGTTTTTGCCGAATTTGCAGTACCGCCGTTTCTGGGTGGAGTCTGAAAACCGTTGGGTGCGGCTGCGCATCTCAAATGCAGGTCTGCGTTTGATTGACAAAAATGGCATCGATTCTGTGCTCGCAGATTTGCGCGCCCGTGGTCAAGCCTAAACCCATTCACTGAAAGAACACCATGGCAACCAAAGGCGGACGCGAAAAAATCAAGCTGGAATCGACAGCTGGCACTGGCCACTTCTACACCACCAGCAAGAACAAAAAGACCACTCCCGAGAAATTGCTGATCAAGAAATTTGATCCAAAAGCTCGCAAGCACGTCGATTACAAAGAGATGAAGCTGAAGTAAATCAGCTCTTCTTTGTGACCACAAAAAAAGCCCGCTTGATGCGGGCTTTTTTGCGTCTACCGACAGCGCCGCCTCGCATTGAGTCTTAGAAGTCCACCGTGACGCTGGCTCGCAGCGTGCGCGGCGCTGCGGGAAACAAATAAACACCGCCCCAAGAGGCAGTGGGGGCTTCGCGCCAATAAGTGCGGTTGGTCAGGTTCTCCATGTTGAAACGCCACAGCGTTGTTTTACCCGCCATGCGCTGCTGATAGCTGAGCCCGGCGTCGAGTTGCCAGGCAGAGGGCAGTTCAACACTGCCGTCGGTCGTTACCGTCTTACCGTTCTCAAAAATGGCCAAACAATTGAGCGACAGACCAGGCAAGGCCGCAAGCTTGTAATCAGCAAACAAAGAAGCTTTGAGGCGCGGCAGGTTGGTCACGCGCTGCCCTACCAGCGCTTGATCGACAGCCAGGGAGTATTTGGCATCGAGCGCCATCAGGCTAGCCTGCAAGGACAGCGCCGCATTCACGCGACCGACGGCGGACAGTTCCAGGCCGCGATGTTGCGCAGTTTTGGCACCGGCCACACGGGTTGGCAGTCCGGTGGAAGTTTCTGCGGGCAAATCGTCTGCGTAAGGCTTAGTGACGTCAAACACGACTGCTGTCAATAGCAACCGAGGACCCAACTGCCATTTCAAGCCCAATTCGGTTTGCTTGCTAGTGAGTGCGGGCAGCACTTGCCCGGCATTGGTGAAGTCAGTCGGCTTGTTGGGCACCACTTCAAGCTCCACACCCTGGCCCCAGGATGCGTACAGCATCGTCGTTGCGCTGGGCGACCAGGCCAACCCGGCCCAGGGCGTGGTCACCGTCTGCTCAAGTGTTACCGCGCGCGAGCCATCACTGCGCTCGCTGCTGCGCTTCAGGCGGGTGCTGCGCACGCCCACGAACGACTGCACGTTCTGGCTCAAATCTGACGTCAGCGTGGCATAGGCTGCCAGCGCGTGTTCGCGACTGTCGGTGTTTTTACCTGTGAGCGTCGGATCAGCAGGCAGCACAACCGGTGCATAGATGTTGGTGATGCCAACAAAGTTATAAGCCTGCATTGGCGTCAGGTCAGCGCTAGCACCGCGTCCGTTCAAACCCAGCCGGGTGGCGTGCTGCAGGCCGAGCGCCTTGAACTTGCCGTCCAGGCGGGCATCCCAACTCCACAGATTGCGCCGCTCGCCTTCGCTGCGGTAGTCATAGATATCCACATCGCCGTTAGCGCAAAAGCCGGGGTAAACATAACTTGGTGCGCTGCTGCAACCGTCCGGGAAAGCCAGGCGGTCATCGATGTCCAGGCGCTGCGTATTGATCGCCACGCGAGCGCACCATTCGGCATTCAGGCGATGTTCCAGTTCCACTTCAGCCGTCGTGCTGCTGGCCTCAAACGGCTGCGACCAGGCCTGGTTGTTCAGGTTCAGCAGCGGGTTGACACCGTTGGGTAACGTGTCACCGGCACCATCACCATTGACGTCGAGCAGGCCCAACCCGGGCACCGAGGGCTGGCGCTTGTGGTGGAATTCCAGATTGGCCGACACCGAGGTGATTTGACTCAGCTCGATGGCCAGCGCCAGGCTGATCAACTGGCGCGAACCGTCGGCCATGTCATACTGAGGGCGCAGGGCTTCATCGACCAGGTTCAGGCGCACACCGAGCGCGCCCAGCTTCTGGTTGACATCGAGATGCAGCGTGGCGCCGCCGCTGTCATTGGCGGACAGCGCCGCAGTGACAAATTTGTCTTTCATCGGAACCTTGGTGACATAGTTCACTAGACCGCCCGGCGCCGACACACCCGACTGCAGGCCAGCCACGCCCTTGAGCACTTCGATGCGTTCCTTGTTTTCCAGCGCGATCGGCGCGTCGTTCGACGTGGTCAGGCCATTGCGGCTGTAGTTACCGCTTTGATTCAACAAAAAGCCACGAATCGACATGCTCTCGATGTAACCCGTGGTGTTGTAGCTGTCAGCCAAAGACGCATCCAGGCGAATCACGCTCGATAGCGTTTGCGACGCACTGGCCGCCAGCAAGTCGCTGCTGATCACCGTGACACTTTGTGGTACCTTGGCCAGCGGCACAGCAAAGCCGCTGACATCTGCCGAGACCGCATCAAGCAAAGGGGCCGCCTTGCCAGCGACGATCACATCGTCGAGCCGAGGTGACTCGCTTTGTGCCAAAGTGCTTTGAGGTACCCAAGCCAGTGCAGACAGAGCCAGGGCAACGGGAGAAAGTTTGAAAAAAAATGCCATCGAAGTTTCCTTAATCGACGGCAGGGCAGTGCACGAACAGCCTGACGCAAAAGTCAGACTGATTGAACGACGCTTCCCTGCGCAAGAATTACCTTGATCAAGTTCCAGGGTGTCATCTCAGCCAAGGCCCTAACGGACCCTAGCACCCCTAGCGTGGACAGAACCGGTTATGACAACCGGCCTGAGTGGGCGAGTGTATGCGACTAAATCGCGTTAGCCAGATTAATGAGAATTTCTCAGGCGCGTGCAGCCCGCAGCTTGAACGAAAACTCTTGCAGCGTGGCAATGCCGCTGGCCTCGGCCCGCTGACACCAGGCGTGCAAGTCAGCCGTCAACTGCTCGCGGGTGTGCGAACGGTTGAGCCACATCTGCCGCAGTTCCTCGCGCATCAGCACCATTTGGTCCAGCACAGGGGACGCGGCTCTGGCCAATGCCAGTTTGGGAAGTACGTCAGTAGGCACCTTTTCTGCATCACGATGCAGCCAGTTGCGAGCAGCCTTGATCACCGACGCGTCGGCGCTCTTTGCTTTAAGCGTGTCCATTTCATCGCGCATGGCCTGACGCATACTTTTGGCATAACTCGCCATCAATTCAAAGCGGTGTTGCACCAAAGCCTCCAGGGTTTTTTCATCAGCCACCAATCGAAAATCACCCAGTTCAAGCCTGGGGGGCGTCTTTTTCACCCGCGCCAAGCCCAGTTGCTGCATTGCGCTGATGTACATCCAGCCGATGTCAAACTCGTACGGCTTCACCGACAGCTTGGCCGAGGTCGGGTAAGTGTGGTGGTTGTTGTGCAACTCCTCCCCCGCAATCAGAATGCCCCAAGGCGAGATGTTGGTGCTGGCGTCTGGCGCCTCAAAGTTGCGGTAGCCCCAGTAATGGGCACCACCGTTGATGATGCCCGCGGCCATCACCGGCGTCCAGGCCATTTGTACCGCCCAGACGCTCATGCCCACCACGCCAAACAATGCCAGATCAATCAGCAGCATCAGCACCACACCGGCAAAAGAAAAACGGCTGTAGAGATTGCGCTCCATCCAGTCGTCGGGCGTGCCGTGGCCGTATCGGCTCAGTGTCTCCAGGTTCTGAGCCTCTTTGCGGTACAGCTCATAGCCCTGCGTCAACACCGTCTTAATGCCATACACATGGGGGCTGTGCGGGTCATCGGGCTGCTCACACTTGGCATGGTGTTTGCGGTGAATGGCAGCCCACTCTTTGGTGACTTGCCCCGTGGTCAGCCAAAGCCAGAATCTGAAGAAATGCGAGGCTATCGGGTGCAAATCCAGCGCACGGTGCGCTTGGTGCCGATGCAAAAAAACCGTCACGCTGATCATGGTGATATGTGTCACCAAAAGGGTGAACAAAATCAACTGCCATGCGTTCAGTTGCCAGGCACCGTTAGCCGCCCAATCCAGCAAAAAATCCATTGTGTTGTCTCTCAAATCGTTAGTGAACTTTTGATCTTATTGATCTTGTTTTACTTGCGTTGCCACACCGCGGCAAAAAAACCATCGGTATGGTGACGATGCGGCCATAGCCTCAGGTAGGCTTGATTATCCTCACCACCACTGCACAAACTTGGCGCGTTTGCGACTTTTAATCCGGCCAAAACCTCGCCTACTGGCATCAGCGTGAAGTCCGGGTTGGCGGCAGAAAAGGCCTGAGCGATGGTTTCGTTCTCCTGCGGCAACACGCTACAGGTGGCATACACCAGCCTTCCGCCTGACTTCACCAAGCGCGCCGCACTTTGCAGAATCGCCGCTTGCTTGACGGCCATTTCATCCACTGCCTGCAAGGTTTGTCGCCACTTCAGGTCAGGGTTGCGCCGCAGCGTGCCCATGCCGGTGCAGGGTGCATCCACCAGCACCCTATCGATCTTGCCAGCCAGGCGCTTGACGCGGTCGTCGCGCTCATGGGCGATTGCCGCAGGATGCACATTGGACAAACCACTGCGTGCCAGCCGCGACTTGAATGCGTCCAGCCGTCCGGCCGAGGTATCAAACGCATACAGCCTGCCGGTGCTGCGCATGGCCGCACCAATGGCCAAGGTCTTTCCGCCGGCACCCGCACAAAAGTCCACCACCATCTCGCCACGTTTGGCATCCAGCAGCATTGACAAGAGTTGCGAGCCTTCGTCTTGCACTTCAAAGTCGCCACGGATGAAGGCTTCGTGCTTATTCAGTGCGGGTTTGCCGGCAATACGCAAGCCCCACGGGGAAAACGGCGTGGCCACCGCCTTGATGCCTGATGCCGCCAGCGCTTTTTGCACCTCATCGCGCTTGGCCTTGAAGGTGTTGACCCGCAAATCCAGCCCGGCGCCTTGGTTGAAGCTGGCAACCAAGGGCCAAAAATCGGCGCCCAGTTGCGCTTTCAAGGGCTCCACCAGCCAGTCAGGCAAGTTGTGCCGATGCCGCTCCATCAGGTCATCCGGCTTGATTTTTTCGCATTGATCCAGCCAGTTGATTTCCTGCTCAGTCAGGGCACTGCGCAAAAAATCACCCGGGCCATAAAAGCCAAGAATAGCCAAGCGACGCTCTTTAGGGCCGCTGCCAGAGGGTGCCATGTGGTCAAACAGCAGCTTTTTGCGCAACACGGTGTAGACGGTTTCCGCCATGGTGGCGCGCTCACGCGGACCAAAACCACGGTGATCGCGAAAGAATCGCGACACGATGGCATCAGCTGGATGGTCAAATTTGAGAGTCAGGCGAACCAGTTCGGAACAGGCGTCAAGCAGGGCTTTGGGATGCATATCACCCATTGTCCCATGGGAACTTTACGTATGTTTGCACCTCAGATTGATGCCTTACAAGGTGCCGACTGACAATGCAGTCTGTGCCCCATCATTGATAAGCCTGGTTCCAAATCATTCGTCAAATACCGCCAAATCCTGATAAGCCGAGCTCCCAACTACCTTATGCCCAAACCCCGTACAAGCCACTGGTCAATACCTTTCGCCCGGACCGGCGTTTGCTGCCTTGCCTTGCTCGCAGTCGGCTGCGCCAGCGTGAAACCACCTGCAAGTGTTCAAACCAATGCAACCCAAGCCGCTCTGCAACATGCCGCCTGGTGGAACGATTTCAACGACCCGCTTCTGACTCGTCTGATCGACCAAGCCTTGCAGGCCAACACCAGCATCCGCTCGGCCCAGGCCGCCTTGCAGCAGGCGCGTGCGCTGCGTGACGTGAAGGTAGCCAACAGCCGTCCGAGCTTGTCGCTGTCCGGGTCGGCCCAACGCAGCCAGACCGAGAGTTTTGACGCCACCAACAATTTCCGAGCTGGTCTGGACGCCAGCTGGGAGGCGGATGTGTTTGGCGCAGTCCGCAGTGGCGTTGCCGCCAGCGAAGCGGATGCGCAGGCATCCCAGGCCAGTCTGCGCGACGCGCAGGTGAGCGTTGCCGCCGAAGTGGCCTTGGCCTACATCCAGCTGCGCGGGCAACAATCACAACTGGCCATTGCCCTAAGCAATCTGGCCAGCCAAACTGAAACCCTGCAAATCACCGACTGGCGGGCTCAAGCCGGATTGATCACATCGCTTGAAGTCGAGCAGGCACGGGCTGCCACTGCACAAACCGCCGCCCAAATCCCCACATTGACTGCCAGCATCGCCAAGACGCGCCACAGCCTGGCGGTGCTCACCGGTCAGCGCCCGCTTGAATTGGATCAGTTGCTCGCCGCTGCGCAAGCCCTGCCACAACCCGCAGACCTATCCGCCTCGGTGATTCCTGCCGATACCTTGCGCCAACGTGCCGATGTGCGTGCCGCCGAGCTCCGGATTCAAGCGGCTTTGTCCCGCGTTGACGCCGCTGATGCAGCCCGCTACCCCAGCTTCAATCTCGGTGGTGGGTTGTCACTCAGTTCACTTACTTTGGCGGGGCTCACCAACGGGGCCACCCTGGCCGGATCCTTGCTGGGCAGCGTGTCGGTGCCGTTGTTCGACGCCGGTGCGGGCAAAGCCCAAGTCCTGGCACAAGAAGCCGCATTAGAGCAAGCGCGTGCCAGCTACCAAACCACCGTCTTGACAGCCCTGAAAGATGTGGAAGATGCGCTGGTTGCCATCCAAGGAGACCGCGCGCGGCTGCAGTCTTTGCAACAAGCTGCCACGGCCGCAGAGAATGCGGCCGCGCTGGCGAACAACCGATACAACAGTGGGCTGATTGATTTCCAAACCATCTTGCAAACCCAGCGCACTTTGCTCAGCGCACAAGACAGTGTGGCCAACGTGCAAGCCGACCTGAGCAGCAACCACGTCCGCCTGATCAAAGCGCTGGGCGGTGGCTGGCATTAGCTTGGGACCGCCCTCTTCTGCTTTGCATTTTCCTGCCCCAATTCCTATCCTTTAAAAGCACACCATGTCCGACGCACCTGAATCAAAAGGCTTAGCAAACCAGCCACCCACGCCGGCTCCCAACAACCTGCAAGCCCTGTTGCAGGAATCACCGAAAACCGCCTGGTGGCGCCGCCGCTCCTTGTGGCTTGCGTTGGCTGCGGTGCTGCTTGCTGGCGGTGGCTATTTCTATTGGCAGCAGAGCCAACAGCGCAAGGCCGCACCCAGCTATGTCACCGAACCCGCGACCCGTGGTGACCTCACCCTGACGGTGACTGCCAACGGCACGCTACAGCCCACCCGCACGGTGAACATAGGCAGTGAACTCTCTGGCACAGTATTGCGCGTGATGGTCGATGTGAACGACCGGGTCAAAAAAGGCCAAGTGCTGGTCGAACTGGACCCGGCCAAGTTCAACGACCAAGTGCTGCGCTCCAAAGCCGCACTGGCCAGCGCCCAAGCCCAGCTGGCCCAGGCTGTGGCCACAGTCAAGGAAAGTGCCGCGAATTTGGCGCGGCTGGAAGAAGTGGCCAAGCTGTCCGGCGGCAAGGTTCCTTCCAAATCCGAGTTGGACAGTGCCCGCGCTGCCTCTGACCGCGCGGTGGCGGCCGAGGCGTGCGCCCGCGCCAATGTCGATTCGGCCCGTGCTTCGTTGGCCACCGACGAGACCAACCGTTCCAAGGCTGCCATTCGTGCACCCTCCGATGGCGTCGTACTGACACGTTCGGTCGACCCGGGCAATGCCGTGGCCGCTTCATTGCAAGCGGTGACGCTCTTTACCCTGGCAGAGGACCTGCGCCAGATGCGCCTGCAAGTGAATGTGGACGAGGCGGATGTGGGTCGCGTCAAGGTGGGCCAAGCTGCCAGCTTTACCGTCAGCGCCTTCCCCAGCCGACGCTTTCCGGCCGCCATCACCCGCGTGGCCTATGGCTCCACCACCACCGACAACGTGGTGACCTATGTGACCTACCTCGAAGTGGACAACACCGACCTGAGCCTGCGCCCGGGCNNCCCAATGCCGCGTTGCGGTACTCACCCCAAAGCGCCGAAACCACCGCCAAAGCCGGCAGCAATGTGATGGCCAGCATGATGCCGCGCATGCCCCGCACCGGCGCCCGAAAAGCTGCGGGTGGCACACCCAAACAGGTGTGGGTGCTGCGTGAGGGCGCGCCTGTTGCCGTCCTGGTCAAGCTAGGTATCAGCGACGGCCGAATGAC
>DFWT01000299.1:0-140 GCA_002381045.1 Rhodoferax sp. UBA4127 | reverse complement strand
CAAGCCATGAGCAAGGTGCCGCTGATAGAACTTAAGGCCGTCACCAAAACCTACGGCCAGGGCAGCACCGCGCTGCAGGCGCTTAAAGGCGTTGACCTGAGCATTGAGGCCGGTGACTTTGTCGCCATCATGGGCCCCAG
>DFWT01000157.1 GCA_002381045.1 Rhodoferax sp. UBA4127 | reverse complement strand
GCTGCGAACTGGCGCAAGGTTATGGCATTGCCCGCCCGATGCCAGCCGAAAAGATGATCGATTGGAAAGCGCAATGGCATCCAGACCCTGGGTGGGTCACATGAACCGGAATGCATAAGAATCTGCCTCGGCGCACGGCGCGGCGACTGTGTCAGATGCGTGCGGTTTTGGAGTGCAATCACGCGCGGGGTGACAAATCAGCAGGCCACGCCCTGCCGACGCACGCCTTGCACCCCAAAGCCCGGTCACCTGACCCAATCACCACACCTTGAGGGCGTTTGAAGCGGTGCAGAAACACAAGACATCCAGCATACAAGGATAAAATTTGCACCGGTATTGATAGCTGCTAGCGCATACCATACGGGGGCTAGCGCTTGTTTTCTCTCACATTGTTGTCGCCACACCGTTAAGGCACGGTGATTGAGTCAGGCGACCGGGCTTTGGGGCCAAAGGCGCGTGCCCACAGCGACTGGCTACCCGCAGCGTCACCGTCGCGCGTGATTTGGTCCCAAANNCAAAACCGCATGCGCCTGACCCTGTCGCCCTGCCGTGCGTCGAGTTTTTCGAATATCCCAAATCACTTGATCCGAGTCAGCCTGGGGGTCTGCCTACAATCCAGCCCCGTGAACGACACCACCTCCACCTCCCAAGAAACTCCACCTGAGACGGCCCGCGCCAAACGTGTTCGCCCGCAATCACTGGCCGATGTCGCCTACCCCAAAACCATCAAAAGTTTTGTGCGTCGCGCCGGCCGGGTGACCACCGGCCAGACCAAAGCGTTCACCGAATTGGGGCCTCATTTTTTGCTGCCCTACCAGCCAAATGCTCTTGATTTAGTAGATGCTTTTTCAGGTGAAACAAGGGCTACAAGCCAAAATCTCTTACAAGACCGGCCGACCATTCTGGAAATCGGTTTCGGCATGGGCGAGGCCACCGCGCACATTGCGGCACTGCTGCAAGACACCAACTTCCTGTGTTGTGAGGTGCATGAGCCCGGTGTGGGCGCGCTGCTCAAGCGCATNNGGCGTGCACATCTTCTTCCCCGACCCCTGGCACAAAGCCCGGCACAACAAACGCCGTCTGATTCAAAGTCCGCTGGTGGCCAAGCTGGCGGCACGCCTGAAAGTGGGAGGATACATCCACTGCGCCACCGATTGGCAACACTACGCCGAGCAAATTCTGGAAGTGCTGAGTGCCGAGCCCATGCTCAAAAACAATGCACTCATCACGCATCCGGAACTGATGGGCTACGCGCCGAAGCCGCATTACCGGCCACTCACCAAGTTTGAAAACCGCGGCCTCAAGCTCGGCCACGGCGTGTGGGACCTGGTGTTTGAGCGGATTTAAACCGCCCACCCGCTTTGGGGTTGGCCCGAGTTGTGTGGCACTACCCCCGGGCGACTGGCCGAGCCTGCTGGACTTTTTAGCCAAGCGCTTTCCGGCCATTGCCCGCCCTTTGTGGCTAGAGCGCATGGCAGTTGGTGATGTGATTGACGAGTTTGGCCATCCCATTCTTGTAGACCAGCCGTACCAAGCCCACCAGCGCATCTACTACTACCGCGAGGTGCCAGATGAGCCGTCGATTCCGTTTCATGAACTGGTGCTGTTTGAAGATGCCCACCTGATCGTCGTCGACAAGCCGCATTTTTTGCCGGTGGTGCCATCTGGCCACTACCTCAACGAGACCGTGCTGGTACGGCTCAAGCGCAAGTTGGGGCTGGATGACTTGGTGCCCATCCACCGCATCGACCGCGATACCGCCGGGCTGGTGATGTTCTCCAAACAACCCAGCAGCCGGGCCGCCTACAGCACGCTGTTCAGCCAACATCAGGTGCAGAAAACCTATGAAGCCATTGCGCCTTGGCGCGCCGATTTGGTGTTTCCTTTGACTCGGCAAAGTCGCATCAAAGAGGCCGGCCACTTCATGCTGCAACACGAGGTGCCCGGCGCGACCAACGCCATCACCCACATTGACCTGCTTGAGGTGCGAGGCGAACTGGCCCACTACCAACTCAAACCCGTGACCGGGCAGCGACACCAATTGCGGGTGCACATGCTGGCACTGGGTATTCCGATTTTGGGTGATGGCCTGTACCCCACCCTCACACCCGAGGGGCGGATGGACTACGGCAATCCGCTGCGCCTGCTGGCCAAGCGGCTGAACTTCATCGACCCGATCCAGGGCCAGACCAGGCAGTTTGAGAGCCAACGATCGCTGGCCTTTTGACGCTGTCACGTTAGAGACCGATCCCTAGGGAAAGCTGCTCGCTGGTCGGGTGGCACGCCTAAACTGCGGAACTGGTCACCCAGCACAACGACGCGTTGCTCTGGCACATCCAGGTAACAAAAAATGACGAGGAACAAACCCATGGCCACCCCCTACCCGCACCTGCTGGAACCCATCAACCTGGGCTTCACCACCCTGCCCAACCGGGTCATCATGGGCTCGATGCACGTGGGCTTGGAAGAAGCCAAAGACGGCTTTGCCCGCATGGCGGCGTTTTATGCCGAGCGCGCCAAAGGCGGCGTCGGCCTGATCGTCACCGGTGGTATCGCACCCAATGACCGCGGCCGTCCGATGCCGGGCGGCGCCCGCTTGACCACCGAGGCTGAAGCTGAAAAACACAAACCCGTCACCGCAGCGGTGCATCAGGCCGGCGGCAAGATCGCGATGCAGATCCTGCACTTTGGCCGCTACGCCTACCACCAGGATCTGGTAGCTCCCAGCGCCTTGCAAGCCCCCATCAACCCGATGAAACCCAGAGCACTTAGTACCGACGAGGTGTATCAGACGATTGAAGACTTTGTGCGCTGCGCGGCGCTTGCCCAAAGCGCCGGTTATGACGGCGTGGAAATCATGGGTTCCGAGGGTTATTTGCTCAACGAATTCATCGCCGCACGCACCAACCAGCGTGACGACGAATGGGGTGGCAGCTACGCCAACCGCATCCGCTTCCCGGTAGAAATCGTTCGCCGCACCCGGGAACAGGTCGGCAAAAACTTCATCATCATCTTCCGNNAGGCGCGCATCCCCACCATCGCCACCAAGGTGCCCCGCGCCGCCTGGGCCTGGGTCACCAAACAGCTCAAAGGCAAGGTGGGTATACCGCTGGTGGCCACCAACCGCATCAACACGCCCGAAGTCGCTGAGCAACTGTTGGCAGATGGTTTTTGCGACCTGATTTCAATGGCGCGCCCGTTCTTGGCCGACCCGCTGTTCATGCAAAAAGCCGCCGCCGGCAAAGCCGATGAAATCAACACCTGCATTGGCTGCAACCAGGCCTGCCTGGACCACACCTTTGCCGGCAAGATCACCTCCTGCCTGGTGAACCCACGCGCTTGTTATGAAACCCTGATCAACATCACGCCGGCTGCCACGCGCGAACGGATTGCGGTGGTGGGCGCAGGCCCTGCCGGTTTGAGCTTTGCCACAACGGCCGCCCAATGTGGGTTTGATGTGACCCTGTTTGATACAACCAGCGAAATTGGCGGTCAGTTCAACATTGCCAAGCAGGTGCCAGGCAAGGAAGAATTTTTTGAAACGCTGCGCTACTTTGGCAAACAGATTGCACTGACGGGCGTGACGCTCAAACTCAACATGCGAGTGACCGCAGGTGACCTCGTCGCAGGCGATTACAAACAAGTGGTGCTAGCCACCGGCGTGACCCCGCGCACACCGCCCATTGAAGGCATCACCCACCCAAAAGTACTGGGCTATCTGGACGTGCTGCGCGACAAAAAACCGGTCGGTAAAACCGTGGCGCTGATCGGTGCCGGTGGCATTGGGTTTGACACCGCCGAGTACCTTCTGCATGAAGGCACCAGCCCCAGCCTGGACAAGGCGAAATTCTTTGCCGAATGGGGCGTGGACACTTCTTACGCCGAGCGCGGCGGATTGACGCCAGCGCACATCGAAGCCAGCCCCCGAAAGGTCTACCTGTTGCAGCGCAAGGCCAGCAAAGTGGGTGACGGTTTGGGCAAAACCACCGGATGGATTCACCGCACCTCGTTGAAGAATCGCCAGGTGGAAATGATCGCGGGCGTCACCTACCGCAAGGTGGACGATGCAGGTCTGCACATCACCGTGGGCGAGCGGGACATGACCCTGCCCGTGGACAACGTGGTGATCTGCGCCGGCCAGGAGCCGCAACGCGAATTGCAAGCCGAACTGCTGGCTGCCGGTGTTCAAGTGCACCTGATTGGTGGCGCAGACAAGGCCGAAGAACTCGATGCCAAGCGCGCCATCAAGCAAGGTCTGGATTTGGCCATTGCCTTGGCACAACGCAACACGCAAGCCAGCACCCGAGTCGACCCAGCACCCACCCTGGGATTAAATGAAAAATCAGCCTCTAGCCCAGGTAAAACAAGTGTGAGCAGCAATGAAAACGATAGCGTTGTGGTTTATGAAACCCTGACCGTAAGCCTGAGCGACCACATTGCCACTATCAAACTCAACCGCCCGGACAAGGCCAATGCCATGAACCTGGCCATGTGGCACGACATTCGCCGCGCCTTCAAATGGGTCGATGCCACGCCTGCTGCCAGGGTCGCCATTCTTGAAGGCGAAGGCAAGCTGTTCACCAGCGGCATCGATTTGCAAATGATGATGGGCATGGGCGACCAAATCCAGAATGACTGCGAAGCCCGCACCCGCGAAAACCTGCGCCAGGTGATTCTGGATTTGCAAGACACACTCACCAGCCTGGAGCGCTGCCGCAAACCGGTGCTGGCGGCGATTCATGGCGCGTGCATCGGTGGCGGCATCGATTTGATTTGCTGCGCCGATATGCGGTACTGCTCTGGTGATGCGAGCTTCAGCATCAAGGAGATCGACATCGGCATGACCGCCGATGTGGGCACACTGCAGCGCCTGCCTAAACTGATTGGCGAAGGCATGGCCCGGGAATTGGCCTACACCGGGCGCAAATTCAGCGCCACCGAAGCCTTGGCGATGCGGCTGGTGAACCAGGTATTTGAGTCGCGCGAAGCGCTCCAGGCAGGTGTGCGCGAGATTGCTACCACAATTGCAGCAAAGTCCCCTTTATCTATAAGGGGTGTAAAGGAAATTATTACTTACGCCCGGGATCACTCGGTGGCCGACGGATTGAACTACGTGGCCACCTGGAACGCCGCCATGCTGCTCAGCAATGACTTGCAGGAAGCGATGATGGCCAACATGGGCAAGCGCGCGCCAGAGTTCAAAGACTAAAGCCCGCCAAGCACTGAACTTGCAGGCTACAAATCTGCCGGGATGGTGGTCATCTCAGAGCAGTCACGGGCCCAGACCCGGACCTGCCCCCGACCCTGGTGTTTGGCGCAGTACATGGCCAAGTCGGCGTAGTGGATGAGGTCTTCGACCGATTGGGCATCTTGCGGGTAAAGCGCTACGCCCACACTGCCCGAGATGTGCGCCACGCCCTGCGGCAAGGTAAACGGTTGCGAGAGTTGCAGTACCAGTTCGTTGGCCAGGGCAACCGCCTGGTTTTCCCCGGTGATGTCAGGCAACACCACGGCAAACTCATCGCCGCCCATGCGCGCCAGAGTGTCGCTGTCGCGGGTTCGGCTGCGCAGCCGCTGGGCCACTTGGGCCAGCAATGCATCGCCCGCCTCATGGCCCAAGTCGTCGTTAATCTTTTTGAAACCATCCAGGTCGAGCCAAAGCAGAGCCAGACCCATGTCGCGGCGTCTGGCCTGGTTCAGCGCCTGGGCACAACGGTCATGGAACAGACTGCGGTTGGGTAGCCCGGTCAAGGGGTCATGGTGGGCCAAGGCCCACAACTTCTCTTCGTACTGGTGGCGTGCGGTTGAGTCGGTCAGCACCAAAATCGAGCCGAGTTCAGCGCCGTCAACCGGTGCCAAACGGGTCCAAGACGCGGCGCACCATACCTTGGTACTGCGCAGGCGAAACTCCAGGGTCTGAACTTCCTGACTGGCGCGGCTGGCGCGCCAGGCCAGGATCACACGTTGGCCGTCATCGGCATGCACAAAATCAACCAGGGGCATGCCTCGCGCCTGCTGCTCGCTCAAGCCCGTCAGGGCGCTGGCATTGGCATTGAGGTAGGTGCAACAGTCGCGCGCATCAAGCGCCAGCACACCCACCGGTGCCGTGGTCAACAACAGCCGCAAGTGCTGTTCTTTGGTGGCCAATGCGGCGTGACTCTGGCTGAGTTCGCGGGTGCGCTGTGCCACCTGGGCCAGTAACTCCTGGTTGTAGTTGCGCACCAGCGCCTGCGCCTCTCTGGCTGCATGGATGTCCACAGCCGTTCCCCGGAATCCCAAGTACTCACCGGACTCACTGTAGACCGGCTGGCCATTGAGCCGCACCCAGCGCTCAGCCTGGTCTTTGCCCCGAAAAGCCAACTCAAGTTGGCTAAAAGATTGTTGCTGCGCCAGCGCCTGCGTGAGTGTTGCCAAATTGGGCTGTTCGCAGACGGCCAGCAGGGTTTGCCAGGGTTGGTTCAGCGCGCCAGTGACCTGTTTGGCCAGGACACCCGTCAACTCAATCAGCTTGCCCTGGGCATTGATCTCCCAAAGCAGGTCACTTGAGACCAGCGCAAAATCCTGGTAGCGCGCAATGGTTTGGTTGCGTGCTTGCACCGCCGCACCAAGCGCCAGACCCACCAACGAGATGGCAATCATGACCATCTGGTACTGCAACGCCAGATCACCCTGTTGCGTCAGGGCAATCAAGATCACCAAGCCGGTGTCAAGCACCAGCGCAGACACCAAGGCCGCATGCAAACCAAACCAAAGCGCGATGGCACCCAGGGGAAGCAGTAAAAACAGCGCCAGCATCGGGAAGTTCAAGCCCAGATGCAGGTACCACGGCACCGCAAACATCAGAAGCAAGGAGGCCATGGACAACAATAGTGGCCAGGCCCACGCGGTTTCTATCCAATCATCAGTGGCTGCCTTCTGGGGCGACGTTTCACCCCGCAAATAACGAGCCACATGGGGCCGGACCATCACAAGCAACAATGGCGCAAAGGTCACCACACCCACAAAATCGCCGGTCATCCAGCCGACCAGCACATTGGTCATCATCTCAGGCGGTATCACCCCAAAATAAACTTGGCGATAGGTCCCGATCGATGCCGCAAGCAGGGCGGACAGGCCGCCAGCGATCACGAAAACCGCGATATAGCGCGCCTGGCTGAAGTCCCATTGGCTACCCATCCAAGCCCGCAAAGGCAACACCACCACTGCGTAGCCCAACAACGGCGACAACAAGGCGAACAGGTTGGTCACTGACAAGACCCCCGGTAGTGGCAATCCACCCAGAACAGCCTGGGCCAGACTCATCGCTGCGATCGCCACCGCGTCCAGCAACAGACCCATCCACCCCAGCACCAGAATGACCGCAAAACGCAATCCACCGGCCAAATACCACAGGCTAAACCCGCCAAGACGGTCCAACACGCCTGACGCATACCAAGTGGCCACTGCCACAATGAAATAAATGACACCCACCCGTAGCCAACGGTCTCTGGCGGCCCAGGTCACGGCTGGAAAAGGTGTGGGGGTGAACATCAGGGAGTAAGGGAAAAAGGTCGAGCGTGAGCCGGGTTTGCAAGAAGGCTAACACCAGCCACTTACCCGAGCATTGCGCAAAATCAGCCATCCGCGGTGAATTGAAGGCATGGCGGCAATTGTTGTGCCAGCGACCCGCTATTGGCAATGTTTACCAGTTACTAACCCAGTGGCATGGTCAAGTTTTCTACTGGCCGAATCGCATTTTGGACGCGCAACTCTAGCGCGTTAGGGTGCGTTCCCTAGCCACCTTCTGGACAATCCACCCATTCGAAACCACCTTGAAAAGGATTCTCAATGGCCTCCAAAAAACTCGCTACCGTGACCTGCCACATGATCACTTCCTACGGCAACACCGCCAAAAACGTCATCCACGCCTACCGCGTGGGCGGCGAGCGAGTGATTGGCCTGTTGGAGCAACGCTGGGACAACGCCCTGAAGCAATCGCGCTCGCAGTTGGCGGCGGGTGTGGCCAAAAATGCAAATGCCATGCAACAAGCCCTGCAAAGCTACTCGCTCAAAGGTCTGTCAATCACCTCAAGTGGCGCCCAGGACATGGTGAACCGCGTGGTCAAACTGGCCGATGCTGGCGTTCACACGGTCGCAGCCAACGCCGCCCGTTTTGAAGACAAAACCGGCGCCCGCGCCCTGAGCTCCTTGGCCCAGGCCGCCTTGCCAGGTGCGGACGCCCTGAGTGCTCTGGTCAGCCAGATTGAGCAGAAATCAGCAGACTTGGCAAGCAAGGTCGCCGGGGACAACCTGGTGGTGAAGGTGGCTAAGCGTGCACGCACTGCGCCGCGCAAGTCGGCGTCCGTAGCTGCAGTCTGACCCGGCATCCCGCGCTGGGCGTTGTGCCCAGTGCGTACTTTCGTGGCCCGCATTTGGGCTTCGCGAAAGGTATCCCTAGATGCCTCTGAGACGCTCTTGACCGTCCGTCGGTAGCGGCAGATACTGTGAACTTCAAGGCTGATTGCCCCGTTCAATGAGCGCAGGCCGGGCGGTCCCAAGTGCCCAACCGTTGCGTTCAAAACAGGGGAAGCAGCATGGGTACCGCTCACAAATACGTCTATCTCTTTGGNNTCGGGCTTCACCATCAGCACCGAGGCATGCACCCTGTACACCGAGCGTGGCCGCGACGCGACGCTGGCACAAATACAGGACCAAGTGGCGCAAGGGGTTGCATTTCTTGAGAAAGAAATGGGCAAGCGATTTGGCAACGCGAGTGACCCGCTGTTGCTGTCGGTCCGTTCCGGGGCGCGTGCCTCTATGCCTGGCATGATGGACACGATTTTGAATCTGGGACTCAACGACGACGCGGTCATTGGACTGGCACGGAAAGCCAACAATGAGCGCTTTGCCTGGGACTCATATCGCCGCTTCATCCAAATGTATGGCGATGTGGTGATGGGCCTCAAGCCCTTGTCCAAAGAAGAGCATGACCCGTTTGAGATCATCATCGACACACTCAAGGAAAAGCGCGGCGTCAAGTTGGACACCGACCTGGATGCAGATGATCTGAAAGAGTTGGTGCAGCGCTTCAAGTCGCTGATTCGGGCACGCATTGGTTGTGACTTTCCGACCGACCCCTGGGAGCAACTATGGGGCGCGGTGTGGGCGGTTTTCCAGAGTTGGAACAACGAGCGCGCCCAAGTCTACCGTGAGCTCAACGACATTCCAGCATCGTGGGGCACGGCGGTCAACGTGCAAGCCATGGTGTTTGGCAACTTGGGCGAACACAGCGGTACGGGCGTTGCGTTTTCACGCGATGCCGGCACGGGTGAAGATTTGTTTAACGGGGAATTTCTCGTCAATGCGCAGGGCGAGGATGTGGTGGCCGGGATTCGTACGCCGCAACAAGTGTCATTGATTGGTTCGCGGCGTTGGGCTGAACTGGCGCTGGTCAGTGAAGCTGATCGAGCAAGCAATTACCCCTCCCTTGAAGAACTGATGCCACTGATTTACCAGCAACTGCTGCAGTTTGAAACCAAACTGGAGAACCACTTCAAGGATATGCAGGACATCGAGTTCACCATTCAGGAGGGCCAGCTCTGGATGCTGCAAACTCGCAACGGCAAGCGCACCGGTGCGGCAATGGTGCGCATTGCCATGGAAATGCTCCAGCAGGGCATGATTGACGAAAAGACCGCATTGAAACGCGTCACACCCGACCGATTGAACGACTTGCTGCATCCGATCTTTGATCCCAAGGCGTTGGCAGCGGCCTTACCCATTGCCCGTGGCCTACCAGCGTCCCCGGGTGCTGCGACCGGACAAATTGTGTTTTTTGCCGATGAGGCAGAAACCTGGGCGAAGGCCGGCAAGGCCGTCATTCTGGTGCGACAGGAAACCTCACCCGAGGACCTGCGTGGCATGAGTGTGGCCAAAGGCATTTTGACCGCACGCGGTGGCATGACCTCCCACGCAGCGGTGGTGGCCCGTGGTATGGGCAAGTGTTGCGTGTCTGGCGCAGGTGCGGTGCATGTGGATCTGAAGGCCCGCACCATGACAGTAGGCAGCCAGACCTACCAAGAGGGCGAATGGATCTCATTGAACGGCTCTACAGGCGAAGTGTTTTTGGGCCAAATTGCCACGAAGGACGCGGAACTCAGCGGCGACTTTGGTGCCTTGATGGCCTTGACAGACCGCTACAAACGCTTGGAGGTGCGTGCCAACGCCGACACACCAGCGGAAGCCACGATGGCGCGCAACTTTGGTGCCACGGGCATCGGCCTGTGCCGCACCGAACACATGTTCTTTGAGGGCGAGCGCATTGTGGCGGTTCGCGAAATGATTCTGGCTGACGACGAAGCCGGGCGGCGCCGGGCATTGACCAAACTGCTGCCCATTCAGCGAGAAGACTTTGAAGGCCTGTTCCGTGCCATGAACGGATTACCAGTCACCATTCGCCTGCTTGACCCGCCGCTGCACGAGTTTGTGCCGCATAACGATGCCGCGCAGCGCATCATGGCCGCCGACATGCGGGTGCCGCTGGGCAAGATAAAGATGCGTGTCGAAGAACTGGCCGAATTCAATCCAATGATGGGCCACCGAGGTTGCCGCTTGGGCATCAGCTATCCGGAAGTGACCGAAATGCAGACGCGTGCGGTGTTGGAAGCGGCGCTTAATGTGCAGGCACATGGCATTGTGGTGAAGGCTGAAATCATGGTGCCGCTGGTGGGTACGGTGCGCGAGTTCAACGCTCAGGCCACGGTGATCCGGCGTGCCGCCGCTGCGGTTTTCTCCGAGCGCAAAGAGTCTTTGCCCTATCAACTTGGCACCATGATCGAAACACCGCGCGCCTGCGTGGCTGCCGACAGCATTGGCGCCCAGGCCGAGTTTTTCTCGTTTGGCACCAATGACCTGACTCAAATGACCCTGGGGTTCTCGCGCGACGATGCCGGAAAATTTTTGCCCGATTACATCAAAATGGGGATCTATGAGCACGACCCATTTCGCACTTTTGACCAGCACGGTGTAGGTCAGTTGCTACAAATGGCGGTGCAAAAAGGGCGGTTGGCTCGCCCTGGCATTGAAGTGGGAGTTTGCGGTGAACACGGTGGTGACCCGGCGTCGATTGAGTTCTTTCACCGGGCTGGTCTGGACTATGTGAGTTGCTCGCCCTACCGGGTGCCCATTGCGCGCCTGGCAGCGGCTCAGGCTGCGCTGGCTGATTGATTCAAAAAGTAACATCGGCTGGGGTTCACCCAGCGATCATTGGGGCTGTGGGTTTCGCTGCCAGAATACGGGTTTGACCAACTTGTCCGAGGGCAGCCAATTGAAACCACTCACCTTTCCTGCATTGCTCGCAACTGCGCTGGCTTTGACACTTGGCGCCTGCTCCAAGCAGGAGTCACCTGCCCCGACCGCCGCAAACACTGCTGTAGCACCTCTTGCCACCAACGCTTATGAGGCGGTGGCTGCCACCGCCAAGGGGTTCACTGTGGGTGCACTGATGAGCGCCCAAACTGTTTATGTGCTATTTGACCCCCAGTGCCCACACTGCGGCCACCTGTGGCAAGCCTCCCTCCCCTTGCACAGCAAAGTGAAGTTTGTTTGGGTACCCATCGCCTTCAACACCGGCAAGAGCTTGTCGCAGGCCGTGGCGCTGTTGTCCTCAGCCAACCCATTGGAAGCCATGAACGCACACGAAAAATCATTGCTTGCCGGCACCGGTGGCATGGATGCCTCGAGCAGCCTGCCGCCCGAATTGGAACAAGCCGTCAAGAGCAACACCCAATTGCTCAACAGCTTGGGCGCTGATTCGGTGCCTTTCCTGGTGGCTAAAAACCGCAAATCGGGTGCTGTGGTCAGCAACGCCGGTGCGCTCGATACCGGTCCCCTGGCGCAACTTCTGGGCATTGACTAACAGCCCACAGTAGCTCTTTTTTTGACCTGCCTGAAGGCCTGTCCATGATCACACGTCGCCAATTCTCCAGCCTTGCGGGGGCCTCGTTGTGCCTGCCCTTGGTCGCACGCTCACAAGGCAACAAATTGATACTGGGCCAATCTGCAGCCTTCACCGGCCCGGCGGCGCAACTTGGCATCCAGTTCCACTTGGGTGCCAAGTTGTGGTTTGACCGCCTCAACGCGCAGGGCGGCTTAGATGGCCGAAGCGTTGAGATCCGCATGCTCGATGACGGCTACGAACCGGACCGCTGTGCTGAAAACACCCAAAAACTGATCGACGAAGACGTGTTCGCCCTGTTTGGCTACATTGGTACACCCACCAGCTTGGCCGCGTTTCCGCTAGTTAAAAGAGCCCAGATTCCGTTCATTGCGCCCTTCACCGGTGCCATGGGTCTGCGCGAACCACTGGTGAGAAACGTGTTCCACCTGCGGGCCTCGTACCAGGATGAAACCGCCTTGATCGTGCGCCAGTTGACCAACCTGGGTTTGAAGAAGATTGCGGTGTTTTACCAGAACGACTCCTACGGCAAGGCGGGATTGGACGGCAGCATGCTGGCGCTGCGCAATCTGGGGCTGGAACCGGTGGCCACAGCCACGGTGGAGCGCAACAGCGTCGACGTGGCCAAGGCCGTGGCTGCTATCGTGCCTTTGCGACCAGACGCGGTCATCCAGATCAGCGCTTACAAATCCTGCGCTGCCTTTATCCGTGAAGCCCGCAAAGCCAGCTACGGTGGCACGTTCTACAACGTGAGTTTTGTCGGCACCCAAGCCTTGGCCGATGAATTGGGCAGCCAGGGTGCGGGCGTGGTGGTGTCTCAGGTGGTGCCGTCGCCCTACAACCCGGCGCGCCCGGTAACCCGTGACTTTCTCGCAGACATCAAGCGCTCCAATGGTGCGGTCACGGCAAACTACTCCAGTATGGAAGGTTACCTGGCGGCGCGCATGTTCACCGAAGGCATGCAACACCGCCCGGTGGGCAACTTTGGCCGAGATGGCCTGATCCGTGGATTGGAGAGTTTGGGCCGCTACTCAATGAGCGGTTTTGACCTGAGTTTGTCGGCCACTGACCATGTGGCATCCAACTTTGTTGAGCTCTCCATGCTCACCGGCGATGGCCGCGTAAAAACCTAAGACATCGACTCGCCTCAGGCGGGTTCGGTGGCCAACGCCGCGTTCAGATTGCCAGACAACAACTCTGGCAAACGCTGCACTGGCATTTTGAAACCACAGGCTTGGGCATGACCGCCTCCACCCATGCTGGCGGCCAGCGGAATGCAGTTGAACCCCGACTTGGAGCGCAGCCCGCACTTGATGACACCGTTCTTGTCAACCGCCCACATGAGTGCAAAGGTGCCTGATTTTTGGCACAGAACATCACCTGCCAGGCTGTGAAATGCGCTGGTGGCATTGACCATCAGTCCTTTGACACCGTTGAACATCAGCACCTGAGCGTTTTCGACTATCTGGTCGGTCAATTTGACGAACTTTTCGTTCATGGCCTCGCCACGGGCAATGTAGGCTGCCGTTTGCTGGTCGTCAAAATCCGAAACAGCTTGCCAGCGCTCGAACTCGAAGGGCTCCATGTCTAGGGCTGCCAAAAAGCCGACGCTCTCGGGGTACTGCCAGTTCCAGATGTCGCGGTCTTCAACCCAACGAATCAAATTGGGCACAGGCAGGCCCGGATGAAAGAATTCCCACGCCAAACGGGCACCTGACTTTTTCATGTCAAAGTGCACCATGCCGCAGCGGCAGCGAAAGCCGGTCAATTTCTCGGCAGCGCTCAGGTGGTGGTCCAGCAGCACCAGTTTGTCGGCCCGCTCTTCCACTGCGCGCAAGATGTGTTCTGAAAAAGAAAAGTCCAGGATGTAGACCGCACGCCCAGCGTGGGCTGGCAAATCAGCCACCGACTTCACATCGCCATGGTCCAGACCGACAAACTCAGCCTTGCCAGAAAAGTAACGCCAGGCGGCCAGCGCAGCGGCAAAGCCATCCGGGCATTTGCCGTGGTAAATCACCAGGGGCGAGGGGTCGTTCAGGTCGGGGAATGCTGTTTGTTGCAAGGGCATAGGGCTCAAGTCGGGTCACACGTCACGGATTGGATCTGCTACGCAGTTTATAGCAGATCGCGGAGACACAATCTGGGCAGGGCATCTTTTACTTGCTTAAAATTAAATGATGCAAGCACCTGATCAGCCCGTTCTCTTCATTGGCAGCGTTGACCCGGATGGCCAGCAGTTTGATGCCTGGGGGCACCAAGCGTTGCTGACGTCAATGGACCAAGGCGGCGTTGATTGGCCCAGTTCCTGCCGCAACGGCACCTGCCGCACCTGCTTTAGCAAGTTGACACAGGGCGAAGTGCGCTACGAAATTGAATGGCCGGGCTTGAGCGCAGAAGAAAAAGAAGATGGTTATGTCTTGCCCTGCGTGGCTTACCCCTGCTCGGACATCAGCCTTCGCTACGAGGGTTTTTGATCTGCTTGAAGCGGATTTTTCTGTCCAATTCAATCGCATCTTTTTTGAGCTGACGGACGGCGTCCAGGGTTTTGCCCAGCGCCAACCACTGCGCAAACTCCTCTGGCGACTCCAGCGTGATCCTCCCCAAAATGCCTGAGCGAAAATCGTAAATCACGATCTCAGCGGCCTTTTGCAGGTTCACCCGCTGACCCCCTTGCAAGGCACCGCGTTTGCGGCCAATCGCTTCAAGCAATTGCTCATCGGAAAGGTTAGCAACGCCGTCCAGTTTGAAGCGGGCCTCAAGGCATTGCGGGTAATGGTCCTTCAGATAATCCAGCAATTCAAGCGCCACCTCTTCCTCATTAAACGCATTGCGTCCCACTGCACCGCTGGCGGCCAGGTTGTAGCCGCTCTTGGCGACGATGATGCGCGGCCACAGCACGCCCGGCGTGTCATACAGGTAGAAGTCGTCGGCCAGGCTGATGCGCTGTTCCAGCTTGGTGATACCCGCTTCGTCACCGGTCTTGGTTGCGCGTTTGGCCACCAGCGTGTTGATCAGGGTGGACTTGCCCACGTTGGGCACGCCACAAATCAAGACTCGCATCGGCTTGGCCATGCCACCCCGGTTGGGTGCCAGCGCATGGCAAGCTGCAATCAGGGCTTTGGCTGGCGCGGTCATGCTGGCATCCAGCCCCATCGCCCGGGTACCTGATTGGGCGTTGTAATGGTCCAGCCACAGCGCCGTCTGGAATGGGTCTGCCAGGTCTTGTTTGTTCAAAACCTTCAGGGTTGGTTTGCCATGGGTGAGTTCGGCCAGCATCGGGTTGGCACTGGAGCCAGGCAAGCGGGCGTCCAGCATTTCAATGACCACATCAATGGCTTTGATGCGCTCGGCAATCGCCTTTTGCGTCAGGTGCATGTGCCCCGGAAACCACTGTATCGCCATGGGTCAAAAATCCAGAGTGGGTCGCAACGCGGCTGGTTTGACGTAGCGCCAACGCCCCACGTAACAGGCCATCAATCCAGCGGCCAGACCAGCAAAGGCCAGCAATTGCAGAGAATGTTGAAAGTCGCCTTCAAAGGCACCAAACAGGCTGGCTTTCAGGGCTTTGACCACCCATGTGATTGGCATGTACGGGCTGATTTGGGCAAAAAAACCACCACTGAGTTCAACCGGTAGCAGACCACCTGAAGAAGACAACTGCACCGCCAGCAATACCAATGCCAAGGCGCGGCCACCATCCCCAAACGCCCGGGTCAGGGCATTCACCATCATCAAAAATGTGACGGATGCCACCGCCAAAGTCAGAGCCAGCGCTGCAGCATCAACCGTTTCGATTCTCAAAATCCACAAGACCGTGACCCAGATCAGAAACGCCTGCAACAGAACCACGCCCATCGGGGTAAGAAACTTGCCCAGCATGCGCGCCAGTGCCGAATAACGTGACGCAGAGCGTGGCAAGGTGCGCAGGTGAAACAAAAACGCAGCCAGGCTGGCCCCCAACCAAAGTGCGCCGGGAATGATGTTGGGCGCAAAACCACTGCCATTGTTCTGCACCGGCGCGTCTACCTCGATGGCGGGTTGTACCGAATTCGCCAAGCCCTGGGCATTGCCCTCGATGGCCCGCACTGAAGCAGGTAACGCACTCTCCAACAGCTCTAGCCCACCTGCCACATGCTGTGCGCCAGCCGCCACCTTTTGAGTGCCACCTTTCAGACTCACGGTGGCAGCAGTAAGGCTGTTTGCCCCAGTGACCAGATCGTCGATCTTTGCATCGTCAGGTAACTGCGAAATGATGCTGCCCAAGCCGCCGTTAAAGGCGCGTACGCCATTGGCCAGTGCTTTGACACCGGTGGCCAGTTGAGTTGATCCCTCTGCCAGCTTTTGCTGCGACACCACCGCCGTTTTCAATCCAGTTTCCAGACCGGTGGTGCCGTCGCCCAGTTGGTCGAGTCCTTCGACGATCTGGCTGCCCACAAACAGGCTGTCATTGGCTTCCTCTCTAAAACCCGCCACACCCTTCTGCATGCGTTGAACACCTTGCTGCAATTGCACCAGTCCTTTGCCTAACTCGTCATGTCCCGCCGCTAAGGCTTGCGCACCGTCTTCCAGGCGCTGCAAATCGGAATTTCGCGGCCGCTTGTCAAACAAGGTACGCAGGCCATTCTCAAGCTCATGAGAGCCTATATCCACCTGGCTCACACCCTGCTCCAGCTTGCTGGCACCACCCGACACCGCCTCGGCACCGCGTGCCGTTTGCTGCGCACCGCCGACCAATTCTTTGGCGCCCTTTCGCAGCTGCACCAGGCCACCATGCAGCCGCTGCAGATCCCGGCTGGAACCAGCCGCGTCGGCCAACACCAAGGCCCAGCGCTGCTCGTTCAGACTCTGGTTGACTTCACGCCCCAGGTCTTCGGCAAAGCGGCGTGCCAGACCGGCGCTGGGGTAACTGTTGCCTTCCGAGGTGTAAACCTCCAGCTTCCCAGCACCTACCCGCGCGCCCGGCACCGCGTTGGAACTGAAGTCCGCAGGAATGATCAAGGCAAACGCCAACACACCCCGGCGCACCAAATGCCTTGCCTCGGGTTCATCGGTGAAATCCAGGTAGCCAAACGCCGGCTTGGCGCGCAGGCGTCTGGCCACATCCCGACCCACATTGAATGCCTGACCGCGGTACTCCAAACCCCGATCCAGGTTGACGATGGCCACCGGCAGGTCGCCGGTTTTGGACGCAGGATCCCACACGCTGCTGAGGTAAATCAGCACATACAGCGCAGGTATCAAGGCCACCACCAGACCGCCCAGCAAGAGCTTCGGGTAACGCACAAAAAAGCCTGCTTCCAGCCGAGCCAACCTCAAGGTGTTGCGAATCAAGCGCTCAAAAATCATGCCAAAGGGTACACCAAGCTGCTCCCAAACACTGGACCTGTGACACGAACAATTTTGAAATGTGGCTAGTCTGCGCTTGGACTACGGCGTTGTGTTTTCACGAAGCTGTGCAATCGCTTGTCATTGAGGCGGCGCTGGCGCGAGGCACGGGTGGGACGAGTGGCCTTGCGCGGGATGGGTGCCACGGCCGCGCTATTGACCAGCTCATGCAGGCGCAAGAGCGCGTCAAATCGGTTCATCTCTTGCGTGCGATGTTGTTGTGCCTTGATGACCAACACGCCCTCTTTGCTGATCCGGTTGTCTGGCAGCGCCAGCAGACGTGCTTTCACCTCTTCGGGAAGACTGGAAGCACCGACATCAAAACGGAGGTGAATGGCGCTGGACACCTTGTTGACGTTTTGCCCACCCGCACCCTGGGCGCGGATGGCGCTCAAGGTCACTTCTTCTGGTGGAATACGGATTGCTTCCATTGTGATAGCTATAAGCGATTTATATCAAAGGGCTACGAGGCTAAAGCACCATCAACCTTGTTCGGCTCGACCTCGGGCGGGTTGACATAACGCGCCACAAATGCTCCCACCGCAGTGGGCGGCAAAGGCAGCCACACGGTGTGGCCACTGCCCGGCGCAACTTCCGTGGCTTGCACGTCGCCGTTTTCCATGCGATCCAGCCTTACATCGACATTGCCGGTCGGCGCAATGATCTCCAGCCAGTCGCCAACGGCAAAACGGTTCTTGACGCGCACCTCCGCCAGGCCACGTGCGGCGTCAAAACTAAGCACATCGCCCACGTACAGGCTACGGCCCGACTCGGAGTAACCACGCAGGTAGTTCTGTGTTTCTTCGGCCGTATGGCGCTGGAAAAAACCACTGGTGTAGCCACGGTTGGCCAGGCCTTCAAGTTGGCCCAACAAAGCTGGGTCAAGCTCGCGCCCAGCCACCGCATCATCAATGGCGTGGCGGTAACTTTGCACCGTGCGTGCCACGTAATAGGGGCTCTTGGTGCGACCTTCAATCTTGAGCGAATCGACACCAATGTCCACCAGCCGTTTGACGTGCTCGATGGCGCGCAAATCTTTGCTGTTCATCACGTAAGTGCCGTGCTCGTCTTCTTCGATCGGCATGTAGCTGCCCTCACGCTGGCTTTCTTCGATCATGTAAACCTGATCTGCGGCGGGCGAGCGCTCAATAGCTTCTTCCTCGCGCTCACGCGCCGCTTGCTGGGTGAGCACATCGCCCGAGGCATCCACCACGCCTTTTTGTGTTTTGTAGTCCCAACGGCAGGAGTTGGTGCAGGTGCCCTGGTTGGCGTCGCGGTGGTTGAAGTAGCCAGACAGCAAACAGCGCCCCGAGTACGCAATACACAGCGCACCATGCACAAACACTTCGAGTTCCATGTCAGGGCAGGCCTGGCGGATTTCTTCCACCTGGTCCAGCGACAACTCGCGCGAGAGGATGATGCGCTTCAAGCCCACTTTTTGCCAAAACTTGACGGCTGCCGCATTGACGGTGTTCGATTGCACCGAGAGGTGGATTTCCATCTCGGGCCAAGTCTCACGCACCATCATGATCAGGCCAGGATCCGACATGATCATGGCATCAGGTTTCAAGGCAATCACCGGCGCCATGTTGTCAATGTAGTGCCGGATCTTGTTGCCATGCGGGAAGATGTTGGAGACCAGAAAAAATCGGGCACCTTTGGCATGCGTGGTGTCGATGCCTTGCTTGAGCACCTCGATGTCACCAAAGTCATTGTTGCGTACCCTTAAAGAGTAGCGCGGCTGGCCCGCATAGATGGCATTGGCCCCAAAAGCCAGGGCTGTTTCCAGCATGGTGAGCGAGCCAGCTGGGGCCAGTAACTCGGGAATTTTCATGGTGTTTATCCGTCTGAAGTCGTGTTTTGGCAAACCTTGATGTGCTACAAAATAAATAACTGCTAGCCCATTTATTACCTGGGCTAGCGGCTAATTTCCTATAAATTCAGGTGTGTGCCGGGATGGGCGCCAAGGGCACTTGCACATCGCCGCACTGGGCCCGATGACGCAGGGCGTGGTCCATCACCACCAAGGCCAGCATGGCTTCAAGTATCGGCGTGGCGCGAATGCCCACACAGGGGTCGTGGCGGCCCTTGGTCACCACTTCGGTCGGCTGGCCGTGCACATCAATAGAGGCACGCGGCGTCAGGATCGAACTGGTGGGTTTGATGGCCACTGACACTTCCAGATCCTGGCCGCTGGTGATGCCACCCAACACGCCACCGGCGTTGTTGCCCATAAAACCCTGCGGGCTGAGCGAATCGCCATGGCTGCTGCCATGCTGCGCCACACTGGTAAAGCCGGCGCCAATTTCCACGCCCTTGACTGCGTTCACGCCCATCATGGCGTAAGCAATATCTGCGTCCATCTTGTCAAACAAGGGCTCGCCCAGACCCACCGGCACGTTGGATGCCGACACACGCAAACGCGCGCCACAGGAATCGCCACTCTTGCGCAAGGCTTCCATGTAGGCTTCAAGGGCCGACACATCGGCCACCGGGGCAAAAAACGGGTTGTTGGGCACGTGGTCCCATGACTCAAAAGCAATCGGCAGTTCACCAATCTGAGTCATGCAGCCGCGAAAGGTGGTGCCGTATCTTTCAAACAACCACTTCTTGGCCACCGCGCCAGCTGCCACCATGGGCGCGGTCAAACGCGCGCTGGAGCGCCCACCGCCACGCGGGTCGCGAATGCCGTATTTTTGAAAATAGCTGTAATCCGCGTGCCCCGGGCGGAAGGTCTCAACGATGTTGCCGTAGTCTTTGCTGCGTTGGTCGGTGTTCTGGATCAGCAGGCAAATCGGCGTACCGGTGGTTTTGCCTTGGTACACACCTGAGAGAATTTGAACCGCGTCGGGCTCATTACGCTGGGTGACAAACTTGCTGGTGCCGGGGCGGCGGCGGTCCAAATCGCCTTGAATATCTGCCTCGCTCAAGGCCATGCCGGGCGGGCAGCCGTCAATCACACAGCCAATGGCCGGGCCGTGGGATTCACCAAAGTTGGTGACTGCGAAAAGGGTGCCGAAAGTATTGCCGCTCATGGAGAGCGATTATCGGGGCAGTAGAACGACCTGCGGTGGTTGCGCGCAGCATTGTCCGCGCCTGCCGTGGCTTGTATCGGCCCCATCGCCTGCCTTCGCACTTCCTGGCGCGCGCAGGCAAAAGGCGCGGAAACCTACAGCAGCTTTTCGTCCGAATCGTCGGCTTCGCCCTCGGGCCAGTCACGGATGTAGGCCTTGAGCATCTTGTTCTCGAAGTTCTGGCTGTCCACCACGGCCTTGGCCACGTCGTAGAAGCTGATCACGCCCATCAGCATCTTCTTGTCCATCACCGGCATGTAGCGGGCGTGGCGCTCCAGCATCATGCGGCGCACCTCGTCCATGTCGGTCTCGGTGGTGCAGGTCAATGGCGCGTCGTCCATGGCGGCGCGCACCGATGTGTTGCTGATGTCGCCACCGGTTTTGACGAGCACCTGCGTCAATTCGCGCACGGTGAGCATGCCTACCAGTTCGCCGCGCTCCATGACCACCAAAGACCCAATGTCGCGATCCACCATGAGTTTCAGGGCGCTTAACAAAGGTTCCTGGGGCGTAGCAGTAAACAGGGTGCCACCCTTGATGCGCAAAATATCGCTGACTTTCATGGTCTTCCTCAGTAAATGGTTCGCTGTCTTCCGTGTCGCGGTTCCCGAAATATAGCCCACAATCTGCGTCCCACACCACCGGAGTTACACCAGCTTGTGAAACAGTCCGGCGAAGCAGAAACTGGCGGTAGGCACACCGCACCCTTGAAAGATCACCATGCCCGGTTACGCTGATCCCGGTTTTGACACCCTGGCCCTGCACGCCGGCGCCGCCCCTGACCCGGCCACCGGCGCGCGCGCTGTACCAATTCACCTCACAACGTCGTTTGTGTTTGAGAGCAGCGACCATGCCCAATCGCTGTTCAACCTGGAACGCGCAGGCCACGTGTACAGCCGCATCAGCAACCCGACCAATGCCGTGCTGGAGCAGCGCATCAGCGCCTTGGAAGGCGGCATTGGCGCCATTTCGGTGGCCAGCGGTCAGGCGGCGTTGCACTTGAGCATTGCCACCCTGATGGGGGCTGGCAGCCACATCGTGGCCTCCACTGCGTTGTATGGCGGCAGCCAGAACCTGCTGAACTACACCCTGCGCCGCTTCGGCATTGAGACCACTTTCGTCAAACCCGGCGATATCGACGGCTGGCGCGCCGCAGTGCGCCCCAACACCAAACTGTTCTTTGGCGAAACCGTCGGCAACCCAGGGCTGGACGTGCTGGACATCCCGACGGTCAGTGTCATGGCCCACGAGGCAGGTGTGCCTTTGCTGGTGGATTCGACCCTGACCACGCCTTGGCTCATGAAACCATTTGAGTTAGGAGCAGACCTTGTTTACCACTCGGCCACCAAATTTTTGAGCGGCCATGGCACGGTGATCGGCGGGTTGGTGATCGATGGTGGCAGCTTTGACTGGGACGCGGCGCAAGACAGCTCGGGCGCACCCAAATTCCTCGAGTTGACCCAAGCCTACGACGGCTTTCACGGCATGGTGTTCTCGGAAGAATCCACCGTGGGCGCCTTCCTCTTGCGCGCGCGCCGCGAAGGCCTGCGCGACTTTGGCGCCTGCATGAGCCCGCACTCGGCTTGGCTGATTTTGCAGGGCATGGAAACGCTGCCGCTGCGCATGGCGCGGCATATGAGCAACACTGAACGCGTGGTTGAATTTCTGGCAGCCCAGACCTTTGTGGCGCGCGTCGGCCACCCGCTGCTGCCAAGCCACCCCAGCCACGCCTTGGCAGCCAAACTGCTGCCACGCGGTGCCGGGTCGGTGTTCAGCTTTGACTTGAGAGGCAGCCGCGAACAGGGCAAGAAGTTTGTGGAGGCCCTGAAGATTTTCAGCCACCTGGCCAATGTGGGCGACTGCCGCAGCCTGGTGATTCACCCGGCCAGCACCACGCATTTCCGCATGGACGATGCGGCGCTGGCAGGCGCTGGCATCAGCCAGGGAACGATTCGATTGAGCATTGGACTGGAAGACCCGGAGGATTTGATTGACGATTTGAAACGTGCCCTCAAAGCGGCTGAGCGGGGTTGAATGATTCAGCCTGCTTTGTTATTGATTCAATAGCTGTTAGCGCAATACATACAAGGGCTAGAGACCAATTTTTCATATGGCCATCTAAAACAACCACACGTGGACATTCGGATGTACTTCACCGTCAACAACGCCCCCACCTACTGCTACACCGGCGGCAAGCCGTTTGATGCCGCCAAGCCCACCGCCATCTTTATTCACGGTGTGCTGAACGACCACAGTGTCTGGATTTTGCAAACCCGCTACCTGGCGCACCACGGCTGGAACGTGTTGGCGCTGGACCTGCCCGGCCATTGCCGAAGCGCGGGCACACCACCGGCCAGCGTGGAAGACGCAGCCAATGTGGTGCTGGCCCTGATGGATGCCGCAGGACTCCAACAGGCGGCGTTGATCGGGCACAGCTACGGCTCGCTGATTGCTCTTGAGGCGGCAGCCCGTGCACCATCGCGCATCAGCCACCTGGCACTGGTGGGCACAGCCTTTCCCATGCGGGTTGCTCCAGCATTACTACAAGGCTCACAAGACGACCCCGAGGCAGCCATCAAAATGATCAACGTGTTTTCGCGAGCCACGCTGGCACCACCACCTTCGGCTTTAGGGCCAGGGACCTGGGTGTATGGTGCCAACATCGCGCTCAACCGCCGCGTGATGCGGAGCAATTCAAGTCACAACGTTTTTTATTTGGGCTTCAAAGCCTGCGGCAGCTACCAAAATGGTCTGCAGGCCATGGCGCAGGTCACCTGCCCAGTGCTATTTGTTCTGGGAAAAGTTGACCAGATGACCCCGCCCAAAGCGGCGCAAGATCTGATCAAACTGGCCACCAAGGCCAAAGTGGTTTACTTGCCAGGTGGGCACCAACAGATGAACGAAACGCCAGAGGAGATGCTGGCAGCGCTTCAGGGGTTTTTGAGCACCTAAGGCTGAACCCAGATAGGCAATTCATAGCGCATTCCTCAGCATTAACGAGGGCAGCGAGGCATTTTTCCATAAACTCTCGGTGCTGGCCTCGCGCTCCAGCAGCAGCGTTTGCAACAGTGGCGCCAGCGGCGTGGTGTCCGGGTTGGCCAGCAGCACCAGGCGCTGTGAACCGTCTGGCAATTGTTCTTCCAGGGCACCGACCCAGTCCAGGGCTTGCAGCTGTTCCAAGGCAGGCTCCAGTTGCAACACGTCGACCCCGAGACGCTGCGCCAGCTCAAAAACGCTCAGGCCTTTGACCTCGGTCAGTCGAACTACGTCGAGTTGCTGCAAGGTTTCAAGGGCCAGCAAAAACTGCCAACCGTGGTTGCGGGCGCGGCGCTGCACGCCACTGAGCAAGCTCGGCAAATACGCGGCGATCACTGCGCCCAGCAGCACGATGACCCATGCGGTGTAAATCCAGATCAGAAGGATCGGCACCGTGGCGAAAGCGCCATACAGCACCGAGTAGGTTGGCACCTTGGCCAGGTACCAAACCAGCACCCGTTTGGCCAGTTCGAAACCCACCGATACAAACACACCTCCCACCCAGGCATGCCCCCAGCGCACGGGCGTGTTGGGCACAAACCGATACAGCGCGGCCATGCCTGCGGCCAGCAGCAAAAACTGAACGACATCCAGCAAAAACTGCACACCCCCGGGCAAGGCATCGACCATGCCTTTGGAGGCAGACAAGGCGTAGGACGTCAGTGAAATGCTGACTGCCAGCAAAAATGGCCCCAGCGTCAGCGTGGCCCAGTAAACCAGCACCCGCTGTCCCAGTGGCCGTGGCTGGCGCACGCGCCAGATGCTGTTCAGTGTGCGGTCGATGGTCAAGATCAAGGCAAGCGCCGTTACCAGCAGCACCGCCACCCCAGCACCACCCAGCCGGCTGGCTTTGCCCGCAAACTGCGTCAGGTAATTGAGCACCTGGCGGGCAATGGCTTCTGGAATCAGGCTGTCCACCAGCCACTGCTGCAACACCAATTGAAACTTGGCAAACATGGGGAACGCGGTGAATACCGCCAACAGCACCGTTACCAAGGGCACCAGCGCAATGGTGGTGGTAAAGGTTAAGCTGCTGGCAGTGAGGCCCAGCCGGTCTTCACGAAAGCGTTCACGCAGGGTATGTGCGGTGTTTTTCCAGGGAAAGCGCGACAGGTCACGCAGGAAGGTGTCCAGCCTGCGGCGTAAGTCATCAAAGGGAACGGTGGAATCGGTCATGGCCGCTATGATGCCACCCCAATGACACCCACCTCTTCAAGCCCTGCCCTGCCCGCCAGCCCGAGCGTAGCACTGACCCGTGTTTTGGCGGTCGGAAGCCTACTCGGCCTGATTGTTTTGGGGCTGGCTTGGGAGCTGTTTCTGGCCCCGATTCGCCCCGGCGGCTCTTGGTTGGCGCTCAAGGTTTTGCCCCTCTGTCTGCCCCTGGCGGGCTTGCTGAAAAACCGCATGTACACGTACCGCTGGGTGTCGTTGATGGTCTGGCTGTATTTCACAGAGGGCGCAGTGCGTGCTTACAGCGACAAGCCTCCTGGCAACTTCCTGGCCATGATCGAAGTCGCGCTGTGCCTGCTGCTGTTTACCGCCTGTGCCTTGCATGTGCGCCTGCGCCTGAAAAACGCAGCACTGGTCCAGACCGATGAAGGCCAGAACACATTAAGCCCTGCACCCGATGTCAAGCCTGCTGGATGAACTGAGGCAGATCGTCGGCCCGGCCCATGTGTTGGTGGACGGAGACCTAAGCGCCTGGACACACGACTGGCGCAAGCGCACTGCGGGCAAAGCATTGGCCGTGGTGCGGCCAGCCAGCACTCAGCAAGTTGCCGATGTCGTCAAAGCCTGCGCAAGCTACCGACTTGCCCACCCCAAGAGCCACATCAGCATCGTGCCGCAAGGAGGCAACACCGGTTTGGTGGTGGGTTCCACACCAGACGAATCCGGGCAACAAATTGTGATGAGCCTGCAACGCATGAACGCGGTGCGTGACCTGGATGCCGCGAACCTGACGCTCACAGCAGACGCGGGCTGCGTGCTGCAAACCGTGCAAGAACGCGCCGAGTCGCAAGGTTTCTGGTTTCCGCTCAGCTTGGCAGCGGAAGGCTCCTGCACCATTGGTGGCAATCTGGGCACCAACGCGGGTGGCACCCAGGTGCTGCGGTTTGGCAATGCGCGCGACCTGTGCCTGGGCCTGGAAGTGGTCACACCACAAGGCGAAATATGGAACGGCTTAACCGGCCTGCGCAAGGACAACAC
>DFWT01000079.1:23663-27865 GCA_002381045.1 Rhodoferax sp. UBA4127 | reverse complement strand
TCAGTGGCATCCTTCAAGAGTATGTAGGCGCCACTCCCCGGGCCCAGGAAGGCCCCACTGATATCAAGCACTTGGTGGCCGACCTTCTGCGCTTGTTCCATGAAAGCCACTTCATTCCCGACACGGTGGACGTCAAGCTAGAGATGCCTGAGCAACCCGCACTGGTGGATGGCTCTGCCGACATGGTCAAACAAATTCTGATCAACCTTGTCAAAAACGCGGTGGAAGCCATGCCCACAGGCGGGCAGATTTTGATCAGCGGCCAAGGCCCGATGCAACGCGATGTGCGCAAGGTCTACCTGCTTCGTATTGCCGACACCGGCCCGGGAATTCCTACGCCATTGCAGGACAAACTATTTTTGCCGGTACAAAGCACAAAAAGCGGTAAAAATCGGGGTTTTGGCCTGAGCGTGGTGCAAGATCTGGTGACAAAGCTGGGCGGCACCATAAGTTGCCAAAGCGGCAAGACAGGCACCCAGTTCGAGTTGCTTTTGCCGGCTGGAAAAGCCCTCAAACCGATACCCAAAGCATCATCAGCGAAAGGTTCATCATGATCGCAATTCGCAAAGGTTCAGTGGGTGTTTGACCACGACATGAATACTGGCGTGCCTGGTGCCTTGGGCGTGGGGCTCAACGTGTTTGCCGTGGGCCGTTCCCCAGCCCGCGTGCTTCTTGTCGAAGATGAACCCCGCCTGTTGAGCAGCTTGCAGGCCATGCTGGGCGGCAAGGGTCTGGAGATCAGCAGCGCCACCAATGGCGCCGAGGCCTTGGATTTGCTCAATGCGATCCCTTTCGACCTTGCCATCCTTGACCTGGGCCTGCCCGACATGAGCGGCCACGCCATCATGGACGCCATGAACGCCAAACAGTTGGGCGTGAATGTCATCGTGACCAGCGGCGACAGCGGCATTGAATCTGCCATTGGTGCACTCAAACGCGGCGCGTTTGACTACCTGCGCAAGCCCTACACGCGTGAGGAACTGTTTCGCACCGTGGACAACGCCTTGCGGCAGCGGCGATTGCTGGCAGAAAACCAGCGCATGACACAGCAATTGGAGACTTCTGAGCGCAAGCACCGCAACCTGGTCGACAGCTCACCTGACATCATATTCACACTCGACCCGCAGGGCCTCTTTACCTTCATTAACCGCCGGGTTCAAAATTTGCTTGGGTTTACCGCCGAAGAAATGTCGGGTCACCATTATTCGAAATTGATCCATGTCGATGATCTAAAGCGCGCCCACTACGCCTTCAACGAAGGCTGGAGCCGCTACAACCTGTCTCGCAACATCGAGTTACGCTTTCAAAGCAACCACGGCGATGGCGAGCCACGTACCTTCAACGTTGAACTGGTAGGCATTCCAAAGCTCAAATTTGACACTGCGAACGACAACGGGTCTGAGCCCATTGGTTTGATCGGCACGCATGGCGTGGCCCGCGACATCACCGACCGCATGAAGGCGGATCAGCTGATTTCATACCAGGCCTATCACGACATATTGACTGACCTGCCCAACCGGGTGCTGTTTCGCGACCGCCTCAATCTGGCCATTCTTCAAGCCCGACGCAACAACTCTGAGCTGGCCCTGATGTTCATTGACCTGGACCGCTTCAAGCTCGTCAACGACACCATGGGACATGCCGTGGGTGATGTGTTGCTTCAGCAGGCTTCCGTGCGGCTCAAGGCCTGCCTGCGGCGCGGCGACACCTTGGCCCGCTTGGGTGGCGACGAGTTCACCGTGGTGCTGCCCGAACTGAGCGCCCGGGAAGACGCTGTATTTGTGGCAGAGAAGTTTCTGGAGAGCCTGCGCCAGCCGTTTGAGTTGGCCGGCCAGACGATTCATATTTCAGCCAGCATTGGCATTGCCATCTACCCAAGCGACGGTGAAACCATCGATGAGTTGATCAGCAACTCGGACATTGCGATGTACCACACCAAGTCCGATGGCAAAAACGGACACACGTTTTTCAAACGTGAAATGCTCGATGCCTCGACCCGCAAGGTTGAAATTGAACACAGTCTGCATCTGGCCTTGGCGCGCGGTGAGCTGGAGATGTATTACCAGCCGCAAATCGATATCAACTCCACCCACCTGATTGGCGCAGAAGCGCTGATGCGCTGGAACCACCCCACCCGGGGCCTGCTGAGTGCGGGCGAGTTTTTGCCGTTCGCGGAAGAAAACGGGCTGATCATTGCACTGAGCGACTGGATGCTCGGCTCCATCTGCCGTGACCTGCTGGTGTGGAATGCGATCGGCCCCGAACGGCTGCGTTTATCCATCAACCTTTCGCCGCACTACCTGGATCGGGGTGATTTTTACAGCAAGCTCGATGCGGCATTGCTGTCACATGGCATTGACCCATCCCAGATTGAGGTGGAGGTGACTGAGAACATCTGCATCCGTAACCCGGACTCTGCCATTTCGCAGCTTGAACGGCTCGCGCAGCTTGGCGTTCGAGTGGCCATTGATGACTTTGGCACCGGGTATTCGTCGCTTTCTTACTTACATCGGTTCCCGGTACACACCCTCAAAATTGACCGCTCGTTTGTGGTTGAAATCCATGACGGCAACACCCAGTTTCCGGTGGTTTTGGCCATCATCGCCATTGCCAAAGGCCTGGGGTTAACGCTGGTAGCTGAAGGTGTGGAAACGCTGACCCAACTGCGCTATCTTGAAAACGCCGGTTGCCATTTAATGCAGGGCTGGTACTTTCACAAGGCGCTGCCCCAGACGAGAATTCTGGACTTGGTCAAAGCACAAACGGGACAATCCGGTTTGTTTTCAGGATTTTCTGCGTTTTCTGACCTCTGAAGGCACGCGCCGGATGAGGCAGTTGGCATGGCGCCTGCGCTTTCTTGCCTGCCACCGGCTCCTTCTTTTTTGACTTTCTCATTGCCTGATCGACCCCCCATCCATGCGCTCCTTTTGCCTGTCTGATTTCGACTTTGCCCTGCCGCCCGAATTGATCGCCCAGCACCCGAGCGCCGAGCGCAGCGGTTCGCGCCTGCTCGATGGCACGGGTGATGCGCCGGCAGACCGCATCTTTCGAGACTTACCCTCGCTGTTGCAACCAGGTGATCTGATGGTGTTCAACGACACCCGGGTCATGAATGCCCGCCTGTTTGGCGAGAAAGCCACCGGCGGCAAATTGGAGCTGCTGGTGGAACGGGTGCTCAACGGCAACCAGGTGGCGGTTCACATGCGAGTCAGCAAAAAACCAGAGGTGGGCGCCACCGTGCAACTCACCAGCGCGCCAGGCAGCCCTGACCATGTCAGCGCCACTTTGCTTGGGCGCTGGCCGGATGCAGATGGCGCCATGTTCCGATTTGTGCTGTCCAACGACGCGGGTGATGACCCGCACACCATCATGGCGCGCCACGGCCATGTGCCGCTGCCGCCTTACATCACCCACGGCGACACGCCCGAAGATGCCCAGCGCTACCAAACCGTATTCGCTAAAAATCCAGGCGCTGTGGCTGCACCCACGGCGGCGCTGCATTTTGACGATGCCTTGCTGGCCCGGATCGACGCGATGGGTGTAAAGCGCGCGCATGTGACCTTGCATGTGGGTGCGGGCACCTTCCAGCCGGTAAAAACCGAAAACCTGACAGAGCATCAGATGCACAGCGAGTGGTGCGAGGTGCCAGTGGCCACTCAACAAGCCATTGCGGATTGCCGCGCCCGCGGCGGGCGGGTGATCGCAGTGGGGACCACGACGGTGCGGACACTGGAGTCGTGGGCGCTGGCAGGAACTGGGGACAGATTGCTGGATGCGCAGCAGACGTGTGCTCTGACCCCAGTTCCCACCACCCCCTTTTCCTCCGACACCCGCATCTTCATCACCCCGGGTTTTGAGTTCAAGGTGGTAGATGCCNNATGGCGCTCTACGCCCACGCCATTCGCGAGCAATATCGATTCTTTAGCTATGGGGATGCGATGCTGCTGACCAGATCAAACAGCTAAGACAATACCGCCCAAGTTGCTCTCAATTGCCATGACTCACGACCACCATCACGCTCACCCCCACGAACACGACCATCATCACCCGCCTCAGCCGGTGGTTCAATTTGATGTTCTCCGCACCGACCCTGCCAACCCGGTAACTGGCTATGCCGGCAGCCACGCCCGTCGGGGCACACTCACGCTGAACCACGGCATGGTGCAAACGCCGATCTTCATGCCGGTGGGCACCTACGGCAC
>DFWT01000079.1:0-23657 GCA_002381045.1 Rhodoferax sp. UBA4127 | reverse complement strand
ACCGACTCGGGCGGCTTTCAGGTGTGGAGTCTGGGCGCCATGCGCAAGATCACCGAAGAAGGCGTGCATTTTTCCAGCCCGGTGAATGGCGACAAACTCTTCATGTCGCCCGAAGTCAGCATGCAGATCCAGACCACGCTGAACTCTGACATTGCGATGCAACTCGACGAATGCACGCCGTATTTGTCGGTAGAGCCCAAAACCAAAGGCCAGATCACTACCGAGCCCGAGGCACGCAAAAGCATGGAAATGAGCCTGCGTTGGGCCAAGCGCAGCCAGGTCGAATTTGAGCGCTTGGAAAATCCCAACGCCTTGTTTGGCATTGTGCAAGGCGGCATGTTCGAGCACCTGCGCCAAGAGTCGCTGGAAGCCTTGGTGGAGATGGATTTCCCCGGCTACGCCGTCGGTGGCGTCAGCGTGGGCGAACCCAAAGACGAGATGCTGCGCATCATGGCGCACACGCCGCACCGTCTGCCCGCCCACAAGCCGCGCTATCTGATGGGCGTAGGCACGCCAGAAGATTTGGTGGCGGGTGTGGCCGCGGGTGTGGATATGTTTGACTGCGTGATGCCTACCCGCAACGCGCGCAACGGCACCCTGTTCACCCGCTTTGGTGACCTGAAAATGCGCAATGCCCGCCACAAAGCCGACCACGGCCCGCTGGACAGCACTTGCACCTGTTACGCCTGCAAAGGCGTGACACGCCCGGACGGCCGGATGAGCGGGGGCTTCAGCCGCGCCTACCTGCACCACCTGGACCGCTGCGGCGAAATGCTGGGGCCGATGCTCTTGAGCATTCACAACCTGCACTACTACCTGAACCTGATGCGTGAAGTGCGCGCTGCGCTCGACGCTGGCACATTTGCCACCTTTCGCCAGAAATTTGCCGCAGACCGCGCACGCGGGGTGTAGATTCGCGGGGTATTTTCCCGCCCAATCGGGCTCACTGTGAGGATGCCTTCATGCAAATCCTGCCCCGCACACTCCGACTCAATACCATCCTGCTGACGGGATGGCTGGCCGTCCTGCCCACCGGGTCCATGGCCGCCTCACTGGCGCCAGTGGCCGCAGAACACGGCATGGTGGTCACCGCCCAGCATCTGGCCACACAGGTGGGTGTGGACGTGCTCAAGCGCGGCGGAAATGCGGTGGATGCGGCCGTGGCCGTGGGTTACGCCCTGGCGGTGGTCTATCCGGCTGCAGGCAACCTGGGTGGCGGTGGCTTCATGACGCTGCAACTGGCTGATGGGCGCAAGACCTTTCTGGACTTTCGTGAGAAAGCGCCACTGGCGGCCACGGCCAACATGTACCTGGACAAAGACGGCAACGTCATCAAGGGCCTAAGCACCTACGGCCATCTGGCGGTAGGTGTGCCGGGCAGTGTCTCGGGCCTGGAATACGCACGCGAAAAATTCGGCACACAAACCCGCGCCTCACTGCTCAAACCTGCGATTCAATTGGCAAAGCAAGGCTTCACCTTGACGCAGGGTGACCAGGACATTTTGCAAACTGCCATTGAGGCTTTTCGCAAAGACCCAGCCACTGCGGCCATCTTCTTGAACCATGGCCAGCCGTTCAAGGTGGGTGACAAGCTGGTGCAAAAGGATTTGGCCAAAACGCTGCAGGCCATCAGCCAGCGCGGTGCCGACGGCTTCTACAAAGGGCCAGTGGCCGAATCAATAGCCCAATCCAGCAAGCTGGGTGGCGGCATCATCACCCTGGCAGACTTGGCAAAATACCGCACGCGTGAGCTGGCACCCATTGAGTGCGACTACCGGGGTTACCACGTTGTCTCTGCACCACCCCCGAGTTCGGGCGGAGTGGTGATCTGCGAAATGCTCAACATCCTGGAAGGCTACCCGCTCAAAGAGCTGGGTTTTCGTGCCGCGCAGTCAGTGCACTACCAGATCGAGGCCATGCGCCACGCCTATGTGGACCGCAACAGCTACTTGGGGGACCCGGATTTTGTGGCCAACCCGGTGGCACGCCTGACGGACAAAGCCTATGCCGCCCAAATTCGCGCGGCGATTGACCCCAACAAAGCTGGCATTTCCAAAGATCTCAAACCCGGTGTGGCGCCGCACGAAGGCACCAACACCACGCATTACTCGATTGCCGACCGCTGGGGCAACGCCGTGGCCGTGACCTATACCCTCAACGATTGGTTTGGCGCCAAAGTCACCGCTGCGGGCACTGGCGTGCTGCTGAACAACGAGATGGACGACTTCACCGCCAAGATCGGCGTGCCCAATCTTTACGGCTTGGTGCAAGGTGAAGCCAACGCCATCGCACCCGGTAAACGTCCTCTCTCGTCCATGAGCCCGACCATCGTCAGCCAAAACGGCCAGCCGGTGATGGTGGTGGGCACGCCCGGGGGCAGCCGCATCATCACCGCGGTGCTGCTCACGCTGCTCAACACCATTGACTACGGCATGAGCTTGCAAGAAGCGGTGGATGCACCACGCTTTCACCAGCAGTGGCTGCCGGATTTGACCTCGGTGGAGAACTTCGCCCTGTCACCCGACACACGCCAAATGCTCGAAGCCAAAGGCCACAAACTCGGCCCCGCCCAACCGGCCAACCACGTCACGGCGGTGATGATCGGCGCCCCATCACTCGGTGGCAAACCGGTGGGCAATAGCCGCTTTTATGGCGCCAATGATCCGAGGCGCAACACCGGGTTGGCGCTGGGGTATTGAGTGAGTTCATCTTTGCAAATCATGCTATGAAACCCCAGATTCGCAAGGATGGTTACTACTTATTTCGTAGCAATACACGCATATCCTTAAAGGCCTACAAGCCAATTTCTTACATAAATCCTGCGCATGACCGAGCCACCCTCTGAACCTGGCAACTTTTGGCGCGCCATCGCTGGCCTGCCCGTGCGCCTGCTGAAAGCCCTGGTAGGTTGGCTGCTGGCACTGGTGATCCTGTTTGAGGAGTGGGGTTGGGAGCCACTACAGCGCGCGCTGGCCTGGGTGGGGCGACTGCCGGGCTTGCGCTGGGCTGAACGGCGCATCCAAACGCTGCCACCTTATGGCGCACTGGCGCTTTTTTTGCTGCCTACCTTGCTGCTGTTGCCCGTAAAACTGCTGGCGCTGTGGCTGATCGGGCAAGGCAAAGTGTTTGCCGGCACGCTGGTGATTCTGAGCGCCAAAGTCGTGGGCACGGCCATCGTGGCAAGGCTGTTCACACTGACCCAGCCCGCATTGATGCGCATGGGCTGGTTTGCAAAACTCTATGGGCGTTGGACGGTCTGGAAAACAGGGTTGCTGACACAGGTGCGCGCCTCTTGGGCCTGGCGCTTTGCCAGAATAGTGAAACACCGGATGAAGCAGCGCTGGCATCAGATGCGCGCCAAGTAGGAAGCCCAGTGATGAAGCCGGGAAAGACCGCGAAAAAGTACTATTTATATAGCTGTTAGCGCTTTATTTGTAAGGGCCAAAGGCCTATTTCCCTGTAAACACTGTGAGCACACCGGTATAGCCATACAGGTGGTGCCGAGCAATTTCGCCGCCGGCAAAAAAGCCGACCAGAGGCACATCGCCCAAGGCACGGCGAATGAGTTGCAACTCGGCACTTTGCCCACCAAAATGCCCACCGCCCCGACCCGAGCAACTCACGTAGATGGCACCGGCAATGGCGCGTGCGGGGTGGGGTGCGGCTTCGGCCTCGGACTGAGCCAAGGCGGTAGCGGTTTCCAGGGCTTGCTCCTGGGGCTCAAGTTCTTCACGAATCTCAGCGCAGATGCGCATCAGGTCGGCGCGTGCGGCTTGCACATTGCGCTGGCAAAACGCCAGCTCCATGCCCTCGCTCACCAGGTCGGCCACAGCAATGCCTGAGCGCCCGGGGTCGAGTCCGATGATGTGACGCACCCGCACATCCAGGCCGAAGTTGCCGGTGCGGGTGATGGTGGGTGGCGCGTCTGCCATGACCGCATCCGTCAAACCCACTAAGGTGGCGCGTACCGCTTGCAGTGCTTCGCGCGGCTCCTCCAATGTCACGTTCAACTCACGCAGCATCACCTGCAGCGCGCTTTCACCATCAAGCGTCAGCACCACGTTGCGCTCGGCGCTGGTGACTTTGTGCGCCTTGTGAATCGGCAGGCAGCCTTGGGTCACACGTGACACCATCCCCACCTCTGGCCCGAAGGCCACACCGCTCAGACCCCCACTAAAGACACCGCTGGTTTTGCCTTGGCCCTTGACTGTGCCATCGGCTGCCACAGCAAATTGCACCGCCTCACCCCGGCTGGACGACAAGCCACCAAACACATAGCCGGAGTCGGTGCGCTGCGCCAGCTCATTAATCAGCTCGGCCACATCGGGCATGCGAGGGTCGGCATGCACCAGCGCGCTGTGCGCTTCAAAGGACATACCCAGCGGAGATACCCCCGAGAACACCCGGTACTGGTCCGAGGGCAACTCAAGCAGCATCACTGCCAGCGCGGGCTCGTCGATGTACTCCACATTGTTGGACGCAATGCCCACGCCCACCGTGCCGGCCCAATCGGTAATTTCAGGCAGCTCGGCGCTCAGATGCTCCAGGATGTCCTGCGCGTGGGCCACATAGTGGTCGGTGATGTAAAGCAGCGCCAGCGTGGGACTGCTGGCATAGCCGTGCAACGCCATTTGCGCCCGCAACTGCGCCAGCGCCAAGCCAGCCGCCATCGGCCACTGTGGGTGGGTGGCATGGGCGTAGGGGAACAGCTTCAAGAGACAAGCCCAATAAATGGAGCCAGGTGGTTAACGCTTGCGCCGCATGCCACGCTCTGCGCCGTCTGAGGGTGTTGCCTTCTTTGCAACTTTTTTGGCTGCAGCCCGCTTCTTTGCTGGTGCAGCTGCTGCAGATTTAACAGCTTTCTCGGCTTGAGTGGCCATGCCACGTGCCACCCCTTTGGCCAGGTTTTTGGTCAGGTCCACGGCAGTGGCTTTGCTGGCTTCCTTCATGGCACTGGCCGCGATCTGCTGAAACTGCTGCGTCAGTGCGCTCCAGAGCTGCATCGGGTCGCCCAGACCTGCTGCCACGGCCGCAGCCGCAGGCTTGGCGGCCTGCCCCACTTTCTTGGCAACTTCTTCCGTTTGCTCGGCCGCCACTGCCACCGTCTTGGCTGTTGCCGTGGCCTTCTCAGCCACCTTGTGAACACTGGTCGCCACGGTTTCGGTGGCTTTGAGTTTGAATGCGTTGGCCAGGTCACCCATGTTGAAGTTCATGCCCTTGAGCGTGGCCAGCGTCATTTTTTGAACCTCCAATGCCTGCACGGTTGCACCCAGGGCTTTGCTGTTTTGGTCCAGCCAGAAGTGCACGGCTTTGAGCTCGGAGATGCGCTTTTCCAATTCTTCTTCGTTCAAAGTCGGCGCCACCCAATTGCCCAGATTGGGCATTTGCGGCACCGATTGCGAGGCCCCTTTTGCCAGGCTCTGCAAGAAATCAAAACCTGGAATGTATTTGCCAAAACTGTTGTCGTTTGAGTCCGTCATACGCATCTCCTGAAGGTTGTAAAAGGCGTCACGGGGTGCAGCTTACCCCATTGGCAGTACTGGTACTTAACAACTTTAGAATCCCCGCAAACAGGCGTCCCTTGGGGAAATAGTTTGATATTTGTCACACGCCAGCCATTGGTCGTAGACTTGTGGTCCCGGTTCCAAACGCCTCATCTGGCAATGATGATTCTTTTTTAAAGGAAATACGATGAATAAGCGTGAATGGATGGCGAATTCCGCTGTACTGGCCCTGGCTGCTGTGGCTGGCAAAGCCTCGGCGCAGGCGGCGGCCCCTCATGCCCATCACCACATGGCTGGCCCTGGCCCCAACGCTGCGCTCATGGCGGCTGCGGCTGACTGCACGGGCAAGAGTCAAATTTGCCTGTCTCACTGCTTGGACTTGCTGGCAGGCGGCGAGAAAGACATGCTGGGTTGTGGCAAGGCCGTCAATGAGACCATCGCCATTTGTATCGCGCTGCAAGCCCTTGCTGCGCAAGATGCCAAGGGTTTGAAAACGTTCGCCAAACTTGCCGAAGCCACCTGCCTCGCATGCGAAAAGGAATGCCGCAAACACGAAACCAAACACAAAGAGTGCAAGGACTGCGCTGACTCATGCGTGGAATGTGCCAAGCAATGCAAGGCCATCGCTGCCTGATCGAGATATTGCGATGTGGGAGTCGGCAAAACTGTCATTAGTGGCTGTAGCCGCTCTGCTGCCCTGTCGCGATCATCCGCCCGCCGCCGGTGTGCCCGTTCCCCCATTTGAGATCTGTACCACCGGTGGTGTGCAGCCTTTGCCTTCAAATGCGCCAGCGGCAGCAAACGCGCACCACAACCACCCAACGAAACTGGCCTTACAAGCGCCAAATTAAATGCGACATGCAGCCTTGCGGTAGGCGCGTTTTCGCGGCACAGTGGTCGGGTTTGGCGCCTCCCGCTCATTGGTAAAAGCTGGGAGCTCCAGCACCCCCATCAAGCCTGGCGTCAAGTCGAACGCAAGCAAAACCCGCACAAAAGTGTCCAGTTTGCCGCGCCCGGTGCGCTCGAAGGTGCCAAGCGTTTTGCCAGACACGCCAATTTGGGCAGCCAAGTCGTCCACACAAAGGTTACGCAAAAGCCGTCTGGCACGCACGCGCCTGGCCAGCTCCAAGCCAATCATTTCTGGCAAACCATTTGAAATATCAAACATGAGCGCACTCCTTTAACAAAATCAGAATTTTTGAGATTGCATTACTGGGGCTCGGACACAAACCCAATGCGCACCAACCCCGCCTTGGCGGCCAGGGCCATCACTTGCGCCACCTTCTCGTAATGCACATGCCGGTCGGCACGGATGTGCACTTCGGGTTGGGGCTGTTTGGTGGCCTCTTGCGCAAAGCGTTGGCCCAAGCCGTCCAGGGCAATTTGCTCCCCGTTCCAGAACAGGTCGCCGTTTTCGCGTATGCCAAACTCGATGTGCTCGGGCTTGGTGACATTGATACTGCTTGATGCCTTGGGCAGGTCGATCTTGACCGCGTGGGTCAAAAGCGGCGCGGTCACGATAAAGATCACCAGAAGCACCAGCATCACATCGACCAATGGCACCACGTTCATGTCGGCCATGGGCGCTTTGTCCCGATAACGCCTGAAGTTACGTGCGGCCATGGCTTAACCCCTGCGCGCAGTGGCGCTGCTGGTGGATGGCCCGGAATTGCCCGCCTTGACAGTCAGCAGCACGTACAAATCGTGCGAGAACGACTCCAGCCGCGCCAGCCACATGCGGTTGCGCCGGTTAAACGCGTTGTAGGCCAGCACCGCCGGTATGGCCACCGCCAGGCCCAGCGCGGTCATGATCAATGCTTCGCCCACTGGGCCAGCCACTTTATCGAGCGTGCCCTGCCCGCTCATGCCGATTTGCACCAGGGCATGGTAGATGCCCCACACGGTGCCAAATAGACCTACATAGGGCGCAGCCGACCCAGCCGAGGCCAGCACCGTCAACCCATACTCCGCTTTTGCGGCCTCTTGGTCGACCTGGTTGCCGAGGGTGCGCGTGAGGTATTCACCCATGCCACCGGCCACCGCCAAACTTTGGTGCTGGCTGTGGGCCATTGCCTCCAATGACTTTTGCACCAGTTCAGCAAACGCGTTGTCAGCCGGGCGCTTTTGCAATGCGGCGGCAGCTTGCTCTAACGACGGCGCTTGCCAGAACTGTTTCACAAACGCATCCGCCCGACGCTGGGCCAAGGTATTGGCCAGGGCGCGGGTCAAGATCAGGTACCAACTGGCGACGGACAACACCAACAAAATGCCCAGCACGATCTTGCCCATGCTGTCGGTTTGAGTCAAAAAGTGGGCAAAGCCCAGGCCTTCAACGGTCGCTTGTTCCATACGTTCAGTTTCCTTGAATCACAAAGTTAAAAGGTTGCAGGGCCGTGGCGCGCACCGCCTGCCCATTGCGGGTGGCAGGGTTGCAATGCCAGGTGCGCACGGCGGCCAAGGCGGCTTCATCCAGCCGGTCAAACCCGCTGGAGGTTTGAACCTTGGCTGTGGCCACCTGGCCGGTCTCGCTAAGCTCCACCCGCAACACCACCACACCCACCTCACCCTGCCTGCGCGACATGGTGGGGTAGGTCGGCGCAGAGCGTTGCGGGCAGGCAACTGAGAGTTCAGATGCCAAAGCCACCGGCCCAACCGGCAGCTGTGCCTGGATAACCGGGACAGCTGCCACAGGCGCCTGAATCGGTTCAGGCTTGGGTGGTGGTGGGGGCGCCACATAGTCCGTGGGTGTCGTCGCCGGCGTTTCGGCCACCAGTTGACGTGTTTGCGGCGGTGGCTCAATCGCTCGTGGCTTGGGCGCTGGCGGGCGATTGGGTTCATCGGCTTTTTTGACCTGGGGCGGCGCAATGAAGTTAACGAACAAGGTGGCGGTGTCTGCGGGCGATGGGATTAACCTGGCACTCCACAAGCCATAAAGGGCTGCGGCGTGCAGAGCCAGCACCAGACTCAGGCCAGTCAATTGCTCAATGGGAAAGCGAGTACGCATATCAGGCGTGGTCACCCTTGGCGGCGGCAGTTTCTGCATAGACGTGACTCCGCGACACCCTCCGACCGCGCCGCTTTTTGAGCCAGATGTACACCCCGGTCACCGAGAGCATGACAATGCACAAGCCAAGCAAGCACACAAATATCCGGTAAGGCAGGCCAAAAACATTGGCCTCATGCAAGGTGGCAAGCCAGTTAGTGACTGTCACGCCACTGTGCTGCCCCGACGGCAAGATCAGTTCCTTTAAATCGCCTGTTGTGGCATCTATGACCAGCACGGTGCGCCCGCGCTTGTCCTGAAAGTCCAGGTTGCTGTGCACGGTGTAGAGGAAAAGACCACGCTCGCGGTCCATCCCAAGTGACACCGGCCTGACCACAGCAAAGCCGTGTTGCTGCGCCTGCAATTGCATTGCCGGATTCAACTTGGTTTTCAGTTCTTGCCAACTAATTGCGGGCCTCTTCTGCGCCTCCGGCAAAGTCGGGAGTTCCCAGTATTGTTTGGGATAGTCAAACACCAAGCGCGTCACTGGCGCGTAGACCTGGTCATGGAGGTTCATATAAACCGCCGACCAGGCAAACACCAGAAGCGCCAGCCACAGCCACAAGCCACCTGCACGATGCAAGTCAAAATTCGTTCGGAAGTTGGAAACACGCCACCTGACCCACCAGGCCGGTTTCCAGCGCTGCCAATAGTTGCGCGTGCTTGGCGTTGACTGCGTTGGCCGAACCAACAATATGGATGACGTCGGTTTGCGCCTGGCAGTCGGCAAAGTGAGGTAGAAACCTATGAAGTTGTCAAACGTCCATACCACCGCAGTGATGCCCAACACCCACATACCAACCAGCTCAAGCGACAGGTTGTAGTGCAGCCGGTAGATAAATGGCAGGGCATCCCCCCAACCTCTAGGCAAGCCGCTGCCGGTCTGGCGCCGCCCCAGTTCCAACCCGGTGATCGGGTCAAGAAACAACTGGTTGAAAGTTAAGTCAAAGGGCTTGTTGGTTTCCAGCGATGTGCGCGCACTCATCCAGACCAGCACCGTGCCCGGATGCCCGAAGTAAACCGAGTCGGCCAGTGCCTGCGGTGCCAGCGCCTCTGCGCGCTCGGCCAAGGTGGCTGCGTCCAGCGGCGTGCCACTGCGCACTGGCGGAAACAGTTGCGGAGACACGATGGCTTCGAGTTCATCCACAAATACCAGCACGCTGCCGGTCAAGCCAACGACGAGTAGAAACACCGCCATAGCCAGACCAGCATAGCGATGCAAAAGCAACCAAACGTGACGGGTCATGTCTGCACTAGTCCATAGAAGTCAATGTGCAAAGTCTGGCCCGAATGGCGCCGCCATGGGCACCACCTGGACTGGCTCTGCGACCTAAAAGTCCGCCTTGAGTGAGGCCGTAAGCATCCGCGGCTCAGCCGGGATCACCGCCATAGCACCTTGCGCTGATGGGTAATAGACTCTGTTCGCCATATTGTTGATGTTCAGCTGCGCCGTTAGACGCTGGCCCGACACCCTGAACTTGTAGGCTGCGTAGGCGTCCACACGGGCATACCCCGCCATCTGGAAGGTATTGGCGTTGTCACCCTGCACCTGGCTGGCTGCAAACACACCGCCCCCCAAACTCAGGCCTTGCAAACCAGCACTTGCCGCGTCGTACTTAAGCCAGACGCTACCACTGTGCTTAGGTGCATTGGCCAAGTGTTTGCCTTCATCGCCGTTGTTGCTCTTGGTGATCAGCACATTGTTGTTGGCGTAGCTGGCGGTCAGGCTCAGTGCGGCACTAATCTTGCCGGACACATCGAACTCAATGCCCCGGCTGCGGGCTTCGCCGATGGCCAGCGAAAACCCTGGGTTATCTATGTCTGCCGTCACGATGTTCTTCTTGGTCAAGTCATAGAGCGCCACGGTTGCACTGAGCTTGCCGTCGAAAAACTCGGCCTTGGTTCCCACCTCAAATTGTTGGGCAGATTCTGGATCAAGCGTATCACCTGCTTTGGTCAGACCGGTATTTGCCGAGCCACCGAACGACTGCGAATAGCTTCCATAAACGGCCAACCACGGATAAGCCTGGAAGCTCACACCCGCTTTGGGGCTGAACTGCTTTTCAGTCTTTGACTTGCCTGCCGCTGCAGCGGTAGCCAGAGATGCGGCTGCACCGGCACTGCCGAATATATCGTCATAACCACTGTACATCTGGGTCTTGTCGTAGCGGCCGCCCAGCAGAAAATGCCATTTGTCGGCAATGGTCGCCTGGTCTTGAAAATAGATGCCATTCCACTTGTCCTTACGCAGGTAGAAGGAGTCAGGTGTTCCATTCTGAAAGGCCGACGTGTCCAAGGCACCATAGACTGGGTTGTTGATGTCAATGTCAGGAACAAAACCATAGCCATACCAATTGGAGGTATTGGTGTAACGGTGGTAGTCGGTGCCAATCAACACAGTGTGTTTCATGCCCCATGCTTCAAACTTTCCTTGCATATCGATAAAAGCGTCGTCCGTATCACGCTTGTCAAAGTTGCTGGACAGGCCCCAGCGGTTCAGGCTGCTGCCAGTCAAAGCGTAGCCTTGTATATTGGCGTACTTGTAGTCACCACGGTAGGCACCAATACCGCCACGCACGGTCCATTGATCGTTGAACCTGTGCTCGCCTTTCAAATTGAGCGCGCTAGCCATAAAGTGCTGATTCATGCCGGGTTCACCATAGAAGCTGCTGATTGGCACAGGGGCCGGACTGCTTCCAACTGCGGGCACACCCACTCCCCCAAGTTCCTTCTCGTCCCTGTGTTCATAGGACAGGGTGATGCTGGTGGCAGGGGTTGGTCGGTAGGTCAATGACGGCGCAATGAATATCCGCTTATCAAATGTGTAATCAACAAAGCCTTTCTTGTCGAGGTTTTCTACATTGAGCCGGTACAGCCAAGTTCTGTCCTGGTTTAGCGGGCCGGTCAAGTCCGCGGTGGTTCTGGAGAAGCTGTAGGAACCCAGCTGCTGTTCCAGCGAATAGCTAGCATCTGCTAAAGGTTTCTTGGTCACCACATTGACCATGCCGCCAGGTTCGACACGTCCGTATTGAATTGCCGCTGGTCCTTTGAGCACCTCAACCTGATCGGCATTGGCCAGGGGCACCGTCAAAAACAAAATGCGTGTGCCATCGCGAAACGGCTCGGTTGTAAAGCCACGCGCCTGTAGCGTTTCATACGCAGCAGACCACGGCACCGGCAGCGATTGGATGCCGCTGACATTTTTGATAGCGTCCTCAAGGCGATAAGCCTGCTGGTCTTGCAACAGCTCCTGAGTGACCACCTGAATGGAGAAAGGTGTCTCCATGATCGGTGTGTCGGTCTTGGTCGCGGTGGCGGCGCGCTTGGCGGTATAGCCTGGCTCTGCGGTACCGCGAACTTCAATCGGCGACAGTTGCATGGTAGCGCTGGCGTGAGGTGCCACATCCTGCGCGTGTGCGGAGAGGGTAGTGATCGCCAGTGTGATTGCTAACAAAGGTTTGTTTGAGAGAAGTTTCATATTTGCTCTTGAATTGGTGAACGGACGGAAGCAGTTATTTGCTGGGTGCAGTATGGGCACCGTGTGCCCCATGTTGACCGTGGTTGGCCTGACCAGGCTCGACTTTCATCATGCCTTCGAAGCTGCCAAACAAATGCCGCTGGTGTGCCGTGAGTTTGGACTCGGCAGCTACCACCGCATCGGCCAATGCCTTGGCCTTGGCGGCAGGCATGCCGGTGGTTTCAAGCACCTTGGCTTGTGTCAGGCCGTCGCCTGCACAGACCGAAACTTGCCATTCATTCTTGGTCTTTTGCAAGAGCGCACGGCCGCCCTTGTCCCCCTGAATCCATCCCGCCACCGCGTAGTCACCCTGCACCACTACCGGTTCCACTTTGAGCGGGTTGTTGGGCTTGTCAAAGGTAGTCATCAGGGCGTGTTGAATCTGCTCCTGGTCTGTGCCATGGGCCAGCGCACTTGCAGCAAAGGATGCAACCCAAACCAAAGTCAACACCGAAGCAAGTTGGCGAATTTTTGATGTCATGTGATCTCTCCTTGGGTTAGAAACTGGCATGTAGGCCGACTTGTGCGGACCGCCCGGGCATGGGGTAACCGGCGCGGAATTCGTATTGCTGGTCAAACAGGTTTTCCAGCGCGACGAAGACCTCACCTCGTTTACCGAGTGCTGGCACCTGGTAGGCCGCCCGAACATTGGCCACGGTGAAGCCCTCCACTTTGGTCAGGTTGGGGGCCCCGTTCGCCCGACCTTGGCCCAGCACGGTCATGCCACTTTGGTTTTGCGCATCTACGCTTGCGCGCCACGGACCACCTTGCCAATTCACGCCCAAGCTGACGCTGCTACTGGGTGCATAAGGCAAGTCGNNCAAGTCGGCCTTGGACGAACTCAGGTTGGTTAGACCAGCAAACAGGCGCCAGCCCGTGCCAATTTGATGCTGCACGCTTATCTCAGAGCCACGAACATCGTAGGTGCCCAAATTGATGAAGGTCGGTGCCGATACCGCAGGTGGGATGGCGGAAACGTAGCGGTCAGTCATATGATCAGAGAACACCGACACATCGATGCTGGTACCGGGATAGGGGAACCAGCTCAGGCCCAGTTCCTTGTGGTCCATTTTTTCGGCGCCCAGTGTTTTCCAAGCGATTGGCACCCCTGTAAAGATCAGTGATAAATGAGACAACACGGCAGTATCAATGCCCGCGTAGTTCACACCCTTGGACACATTGGCGCGCAAGGCCAGGTGCTCACCGCTTTGCAGCACCACCCCCACATGCGGCGCAGTGGAGTCGCCCAAGATGTTGTGGCTGTAGCTGCGCACGCCAGCTGAGGGTGTGATGGTCCAGCCCTGACCCAATTTGGCGGTGTGACTGACCGCGACATAGGGCGATGTCAATGTTAGTTTTTCAGAGTCAAAACCGATGGGCGAAACTTCACCGGACAGCTTGTCCATATCGACCCCCACTAGCACTTTGCCGCCGGTCCATGCGCTGATGTCTTCTTTCCAACGAATGCCTGACATGCTGAACTTGGAGGTGAAGCCCGGAATTTGTTCGGCTTGCCCGTTGTTGGCATAGGCCTTGAATGCGCCTTTGATCCAGTCATGGTCGTGCGCCACCGTCACAGCCACCAAATTGCCACGGGTGTTGTACTGGTCACCTTTGCCGACCAAGGTGGTGGCATGGCCGGGGTCACCCGCCGTGTTGTCTGCACTGAGCAACAGCAGACTGGCCGACCATTGGGCGTTGAACTTGTAGCCCACACGGCCCATGAGGTTGGTGAGTTTGCCGTCAGCACCGTCCCTGTGCCCATTGGATTTGGCATAACCCTGCGCCAGCGAATAATCCAGATCACCACTGCGACCGGTCAGGTCGAACTGCTCAACCACCGTGCCAAAACTGCCCGCGGATAGCTGGAAGTCTCCTGTGACCCCATCGCCCTTGCCGGCGCGCTTGGGCACCAGATTGATGGCTCCAAACGCATTGCCAAACACCTGGGGTTGCGGGCCTTTCAATACGTCAACACGTTCCATGCCGTTGACTGGCAGCAAGTCCAGCAAGGGGTGATTCCACACCGCCATGTAGAACGGCACACCATCCACGTAAGTCTTGATCTCGCTACCTGGGCGACTGCTGCCCATGCCACGGATGTAGACCGCACCACCCTCTTCACCACCAAAGGAGCCCACAGGGTTGAACCGGGAAATGGTTACCCCTGGCGTGCGGCGCAGTGCTGACGCCAGATCAACCGCATTCAGGTCCTGGATTTGCTGGCCAGTGACACTGGTGCTGAAACTGCCAAACGAGTCAGTGGCGTTGCTGTCAATCACTGGCGATGAGGTAACGGTGACTGGCGGCAAAGTCGCGGTTTGTGCCCAGACCGACATAGAACAGGGAAATGCGATGGCAAGGGCCAGCGCAATACGATTTTTTTGCATGAGACAGTTCCTAAAATATTTCAACCAAATTTGCCTTTAGCCCTTATCTATCGGGCGCTAGGCGCTATGAATTTCGTACTTCAGAGAACAGGCGGGCCACGCGGTGGCGGTAGGGGCAGGAAAAAATCGAGGTGGAAAACGACTTGCGCAATAAGGGGAACCGCAGGCGCGCCCTGCACGACAAAGTCTGTAACCCAAAAATGCGCCGCTGCGGCACCAAAAAATCCAAAAATCAGGCACAACGGGCATTGGTCCCAAATGCGTCCCGCTGCCGGCGCATCCTTGATATCCGATTGAACCGCTTGCGCGCTGCACAGTGCCGACGCATCAGGCGGTGGTGGCTCCGCCACCAGCCAACACATGCCCGTGCTGGTGCACACCGCCATGGCCAACACCTCGCCCTGCTGACCCACATGCGGGTGGGAGCGTGTGGGCGTGATCGCGCCAAACATCGCAATCAGCAGTGCGAGCCAGAGCGTCATCGGTTGGCGCAGGCGATGGAAAGTCATGTGGTTAAGTAAAAAACCTGTTTCGATATCAAGCGCCAATCAGCACAACGCGTTGCGCAGGTGAACTGGCAGACATACCGGGCATGAGCGACTGCGAGCGCAAGACCTGGCTGCTAAAACGCGCCTTTTGGGGGCGGCGGCCTTGCAAAAACGCCATCTCGCGCATGCTGGCAAAGACCCGCGAGATGGTCTCAGGTGCGGCATCAATGATGTCGCGTAAGATCAGCCAAGTTGGGCACGGGGCACTCCACCGCGGCGGCGTCCTGACGCTCATGGCCTTGGGCAAACATCAATAACAAGGCCTTGAGTCGCTGTGACACCGGGCCGGTGCGCAGTTCCATGGCTTCGCGGCTGCGCTGGTGGGCAACCACCACGGTGTCCATCAGGATCGAGAGCATGTCGGTATCGTCCGCATTCACCGCATCGACACTGCTGGCGATAAGCGCACGACAGGTCAAAGCATCCGCCCCACCGGCCCAACGCTCCACACCCAGCACGTCACCCGGAAGTGCCAGGCGCACAAAGCGCGTGGGCTCACCCGGTGGGGCACTGTCAATGCGCAACACACCCTGGGTGACCCGCCACAAAGGAGCCACTTCTGTGATTGGTAAGGGTTCGCGGGCAGCCAATTGGCAGCTCTGGTTTTGCTGGACGCTTGTATTCATGATGCCTCCTATGTTTCAAACAAAATTAGCCTGTAGCCCTTATGAAATATGAGCGAGTAGCTACATAAGATGTAGCTACTCGCAACACTGTGGTACAGACCAGTTTCTGCTTTAGAACTTCACATTCACGCCGACGTAGATGGAGCGACCCATGCCAGGCACCGCGGTGCCGTAGGGGATGCTGTTGATGCCCATGGTCGCGCCCTGTCCGGTGTATGCGCCGCCGGTGGGCAAGTTATAAAACTTGTTGAACAGGTTTTCTACGCCAAAGTCCACACGCACTTGTTTGACGGTATAGCTGCCCCGAACATTGACCAGGCTGTATCCCGGTGTCTTGATTTCATTGCGCACGTCCGAGGTATCACCTTTGTCCTTGACCAGTACCAGTTCCAGGCTGTTGTCCCAACCACCTAGTTGCTGCGTCAACGCCAGCTTGGCGTTGAGCGGCATCACGTTGTAAAGGGCGTCGCCGGTGTCCTGGTTGGTGCCGTTGGTGTAGTTCAACAAGCCTTTGAGACCAAACGCACCCAAGGCATTGGCAGCCAGGGGCATGTGGCCGGATACATCAAAACCATACAGACGCGCAGACTGGTTGGCGTATTGCAGCCGCACGAACCCAGTCGTCCTGGTGGCATTGTTGTCCGACGGTGCCATCATGGTGCCGACGCTGGAAGGTAGGCGAACCACATCGACGTAGTCAGCAACTTGGGTGTAGAACGGCGTGGTCTTGAAACCCCAACTGTTGTCGGCTGCATGCCAGTCAAAAGTGGCTGACAGGGTGTTGGCCTTCTCCGGCTTGAGGTTGACCTCACCAACGTATCCATTGCCGTCGCCAACCACGTTGTTCATGATCGCCATCATGGCTGCGGTGGACCATGTGTAGCGCTCGTACAGGTTGGGCGAACGAGTCTTGTGGGCAAAACCAACATCGATGTCGTAGTTCGGGTTGGCCGTGTACTTGGCCAGAGCGGTCAGGTCTAGGTTGTTGTCGGTTTTGTTTCTGTCGGCGTTATTGAATTTGGAGGCATCTCTGCCTTGATTCATCATGTCCATCATCATGGGTGGGGCGCTCGGGAACGTTGCCTGCTCATAGCCGTGGACTTTGTCCGCATTGGAGTTCACACGCTCAAACCGCAGACCCAACGTGGTTAGCCATTGCGGAGCGATGTGTTTTTCCCATTCACCATACAGCGCGGTGCGATCCCGTTTGCCATTGTTGATGTTCAGGAAGGCATTCGGTCCCATCATCATGCTGCCTGCCACCGGTGGCCACCAGTCATCGAGCTGGTATTGCTGCACTTCGCCACCCACACGAACCAGATCGTGTGGCGTGAGGTTGACGTCAGCTCTGACGCTTGCGCCGGTGGTTTTGCCGGCGGTGTTCATCGGCATGCGCGCCGCGAGGTCGCCGGCACCGATGCGCTCGACCACCTCGTTGGCCGCCAGCAGCGGACGGGATNNGGTTCGGGTACAACTGGTAGGGCATGTCCTGCACTCCGAGCTTGGCTTCAAACAAATGTTTGTCGGCTTTAAAGGCCAGACCAATACTGTGGTTGGTTGTTTCATACGCGCTGGAGCCCACTTCGTTCAAAGGAAGGGTGTGCCCCATACGCCCGGTGGCGGTGGTCGTCTTAAAGTCCGCTGCCGTGGTGTAGTTGTCCGCTTGGCTTTTTGATCCGCTGTAGCTGATATTGAAGCTGTCAGTGGCATATGTGGCAGACAGGTTGGCACCGCTGGCTTTGTTGTTGCTACGGTAGAAGGCCCCCACTTCGCCCTTGGTGATGGCAGCTTGACCAGGTGCTGCAAATTCTGGCGCGCGCGAATCCGCAATGATGGTGCCGCCAATGCTGTCGCCACCCGCGCTGACCGGCGCGATACCAGCATAAACCTTGAGCATGCCGACGTTGCTAGGGTCGATGTACGACAGTGCCGGGTTCATGTGATTCGGGCAGGAGGCAATCAGGTCCATGCCATCCACCTTGATACGCAAGCGGTCATCGGCTAGGCCATGAATGGAAGGCAGGCTTGACACGCCACCGGCACCATTGAGGCTCAGACCGGGTATGTCAGACAGCATGCGAGCGGTGTCGCTGGTGGCAGCCACTTTGGCGGGCAGCGCCGTTTTGTCCAATGTGGTGGCGCCGGGAGTGACGGGCGAGGCAGTCACAGTCACCGGCGCCAGCGTGACGTCTGCTGCTTGTGCTTGGCCGCACATCAGGCACAACGCCGGCACAGCCAGCGCCATGGCACGTGCCAGTGGGTTAAGTTTTAGTTTAGACATGGTGATTTCCCTTGGGTTAGTGAAGTTGAAAAAATGGGGCGCTGCCGACAAGTCCTGGCAACGGTTCAATGTTCTTTGTGGTCGGCATGGGTGTCGCGCGGTATCTGCACCCATACCTTCACGGTCTGCGTGCCGGCACGCGCAAAATTCAGGGTGAGATCAAAACGGTCGCCGTCTTTCAACGGTTGCTTCAGGTCGCGCAACAGCAACTGGTAGTCGCCGGTGTGGCGCAGCAGCGTCGTCGCTTTCGGTGGCAGTTCAATTGCGTTGACAGTTTCAGCATGCAAACTGTTGCTATGTTTTTTTAGGCTTTGCAGATCAACCGCAGCGGCTATGGGCGTGCTGGCGCTTAGCAGCCGATCGGCTTGGCCGCCGGCGTTTTTAATGCCGCGAAAAAAGGCTTTGCCATGCGGCTCGCCGGGTACGCTGGGCACAGCATAGGCATGGTCCAGCAGCAGGTCACCCGCTTGGGTGCCATGGGCTTGTGCCTGCGGCGCTGTGGCCAAGACCGCACATCCAATCAGGCTGACCAGGACGCGACGCCGAGAAAAATGACGAGGCCGACCATAAGACACGGACGAACGCAATGCGTGGGTTTGCATGAAGCTCTCCAAAACATATGAGGAATCAGCCTGTAGCCCTTGATTGACTTGGGCTAAAAGCTATTTATTCAATAGTTATGAGAGCGCCGGTGGTCCGCGTGGTGGTGGGTTGAGTTCGAGAAAACTTTTGACAAACTGCGGCGGGGGTGCCACAGGTACAGCGAAGGTTTCAAGCGGAGTGGCGAAACCCACCACCGAGGTGGGCGGTAGCGCCAAGCGCTCAATGGACAGCAAGCACAACCGGCAATGCCCACCGATTTCCGCTGCTGCTGGCGCGCTTGAATCGTCAGATTGCGGCGACTCAGCCAGCAGCCATACAGGTGCGGTCGGTGACTCGCTGAAAGTCGTGCCGTTGAACACGCTGGAACACACCGCATGCAGGTCGGTGGCATCTCGGTTAGCAGCCGAATGGAACGCATACGACAGGCTGGGCGCCATTGCGGAAAACAGCGCCAGCCACACCGCCAACCACACCACCCAAGGGCGGTGTAGCGGGGATCTGCGGGGTGTGGGCAAGCGCGTCATGGTTCAAACTGCCAAGGCAGTTCCAGCCAATTACAGCACGTATCGAACCAACTGCTGGGTTGCGTTTCTCAGCGCATGCAGTTCGCTGCGCACATACGCGAGCTCCGCCTGCAACTGACGCACCTCGGAGGTGCTGGAGCGCGAGGATTCGCCGGACTTGCCGCAACGTGCGGCACGCTTGGTGGTCTTGATGACCTGGATGGGACCGATTGCATTCATTTCTTTCTTCCTTGACTGACAGTTGCCCCAAAAACGGAACCAGGTCGTTCCGCGGAGCGGGATCAAAACAGGCTTGCCAACCCTCACCGGGGATTCAACAAGCCGCCGTGGCTTCAAGTCAGGAAAAAAGGGGCGGCCCGCGCGGCGGAGGTGCGGGGTGCGTATGTGTGACAACAAAGAACTGNNCTGCAGTTCAATGGGTTGGCCCAGCGCCATCCAGCGTGGACCTTCGTTGGTACAAACCTCAATCAGGGAAGGTGCTTCGCCACGCGCCCAGTTGAGCGCATGCGACACCGTGGGTGCCAGCGCCCCGAACAACGCCAGCAACAGCGCCAGCCGCCCCACCCAAAGGCGGCGCAACAAAGCGGTGGAGGCGAGTGGTCGGGTGGGCGACATTCAGGACACCTGGATTTTGCTAAAACCTGTTTACAGGATTCAACGGTTTAGGGCTTGGCACCAGAGGCAGCCATGCCGGGCATTCCAGCTCCCTTGCCCATACCCATGCCCTGACCTTTGCCCATGCCGCCACCGGCAGCCACTGGCACCTTCAAGTCGAGCTTGCTTTCTACGCCTTTGGCATCCTTGAACACCAGGGTCAGTGGCACGGTGCTATCTTTTTCAAGCGGTTGCTTCAAGTCCATCAACATGACGTGGTAGCCACCGGGTTTGAGTTCCACCGCTTTGCCTGCTGGTAGTTCCAGCCCGCCTTTGACTTCAGCCATCTTCATCACACCAGCGTCCATTTTCATTTCATGGACTTGGGTGACGCCTGCCACCGGTGACGAGCCACCAACGAGTTTGAGGCCGTCCTTGGCGGTGATGTTCATGAAAACGCCCGTTGCCATTTGGCCCTTGACAGTGGCACGCGCCCAGGCGTTTTGCACTTCAACCGGCTCGCCAGCCGCATAGGCACCCATAGCAGTTGCAGTCAGGGCCATGGCGGCCATCAATGAGGTAAGTTTCATGAGATTTCCTTCAAGGTAAATGGTCAAAGTGACCGGGGTAAAAACAATTTAGGCTGAGCATGTTTTGCATAAGCACTGTGGTTTGCAGTGTGCTGGCTTGCGAGGCCGTTGATGCGATCTGTGATTTGTGCAGTGCGTCAAATACAACGCAGAGTCAAGCCAAGACGATCAAGAAAATCGAGCGCAAGCCCTTATGCAGAAAGCGCCAAGCGCTCTCAGAAAGAGAGTCAAACTTGAGGCGGGCCGCGCGCTGGCGGTGGAGCCGCAGTCAGGGCGGTAATGTGACTGGCGGGAGCGCTGTGCAGCACATGGCCAAGAGATGGGATGGACGCCACATTTGGCATCGTGGCTTGTGCAGGTGCACCACCCACCATGCACAAGGGGCAAGACATGCCCGAGGCGTTGCTCGTAGTGACTGTGCCATCGTCATTGAACACCACTTTGTGCATACCCATGCCAGAGCAAACCATCGGTCCGTCTTGCGGTTGAACCAGTGGTGATGCCACGGCCACGCCCAACGTCAAGGCAAACCAAAGCAGGGCCACACGGGCCAGCCAAGGTGAGGAACGAAGGAAATGGAGGAGCGACATAGCGGCGGATTATTGCATTGCAACCCGCCAACTGCGCAACACTTTTTCCGACGAACGGGTAATTTGCCGCAGTTTTGGACTGTTATCCTGCGGCCCATGCAAACTTTGTTTCACTTCGCTTTCAACGTCACCGACTTGAATTTGACACGCCAGTTTTATGGCGGTGTACTCGGTTGCCGCGAGGGCCGCAGCACCCCAACCTGGGTTGACTTTGACTTTTTTGGTCACCAGTTGTCAATGCACTTGGGACAACCATTTGCCACCGCACCCACCGGGCATGTGGGTGATCATCTGGTGCCGATGCCCCACTTTGGCTTGGTCTTGGCGTTGCCAGATTGGCAACTCCTGGCCTCGCGACTGCAGCAGGCTAATGTCGATTTCATCTTGCCGCCGCAATTGCGTTTTGCGGGTCAGGCTGGCGAGCAGTGGACGATGTTTTTTTGCGACCCGTTTGGCAATCCGATCGAGATCAAGGGGTTTGCATCACTCGACTCGGTGTACAACGCCTAAATCAGCGACGTCTTAGGGGGTGGTTTCGCCCAAGCGCCGCAGCGCACTGGAACGCCGTTCTTCATCGCGGGCTTTGTCTTCTATTCCTTGGCGGACAAATTCAATGTGCTGGCTGGCGGCCAAGGTGGCCTCTTGCGGCTTGTGCTCTCGAATGGCTTGCCATATGGCATGGTGTTGTGATCGCAATTGCTGCCAACGATGTGGCCGTGCATGCAAATGTTCCAGATTTTTGGACACATGGCCATGTATGACTCGCATCAGGCTGGCGGTCAGGTGACCAATCAGCACGTTATGCGAGGCTTCGGCAACCGCCTGATGGAAAGCCACATCGGCATTGATGCAGTGCGCGAGGTCATCTTGTTCGTAACTGGCTTCCAGCGCGGCATAGACCACATCGAGCCGGCTGATGTCAGCATCGGTGGCGCGATCAGCGGCCAGTGAGGCGGCCTGGCTCTCCAGCATTTGACGGAACTCGAGCAGGTCGCGATGCAACAAGGGGTTTCCCTTGAGCATGTCTGTCCAAGGGTCAACAAATTGCGCGTCGAGTTGGTCAGTGACATAGGTGCCACCACCATGGCGCGTGGTCAGCAGCCCCTTGGAGACCAGCTTCTGCATGGCCTCGCGCAGCGAAGGACGCGACACCCCCATCTCAAGCGCCATCGTTCGCTCGGATGGCAGACGGTCGCCCGGTTTGAGCGAGCCTTCAAGAATTCTCGTTTCAATGTCACTGGCGACTGAATCGGCCAGACGAAAAGGCGTAGGACGGGAGTTGGGCATGACGCAGGAAATGGTAAGACCAGTTGCATCTTATTTCACTGCACTGCTGAAAATTGTGCAACCAGATTCAGGGTAAACCCTAGTTTTAATAGGGAAACAGGGTATTTACAGTCGTTAACTGGTAATACCACTTTACCAATTTAGAACTCTGGAGACAAACGATGAGCCAAACGATAGATGTGCTCGGGCGCATTTTTCCGCCCAAGCAGGTCATTACCGACCCGTTGCGGCGCTTGGCCTATGGCACCGATGCCAGCTTTTACCGGCTTACTCCTGAGGTGGTGGCGGTGGTCGAGTCCGAGGATGAAGTTCAAGCGCTGTTGAAAGCCACGCGCACCTTGGGCAAACCGGTCACGTTTCGTGCAGCCGGCACCAGCTTGTCTGGCCAGGCTGTGACAGACAGTGTTCTGGCACTGATTGGCGAAGGATTTGCCACTTGCGAAATTGGCTCAAATGCCACCACCGTGCGGGTCGGCCCTGGCATCATTGGCGGGGAAGTGAACTTCCGCTTGGCACCGCACGGACGCAAGATTGGCCCCGATCCCGCGTCCATCAACGCCTGCAAAATCGGCGGCATTGCCGCCAACAACGCCTCGGGCATGTGCTGCGGCACCGCCCAAAACAGCTACCACACCTTGGCCGGTATGCGGGTGGTGCTGGGCGACGGCACCGTGCTTGACACCGAAGATCCGGCCAGTGTGGCCAGCTTTCGCACCAGCCACGCCAGCTTAGTGAGTGAACTCAAGCACTTGGGCGAAGTGACTCGCACTGATGAGGCATTGGCCGCGCGCATTCGCCACAAATACAAGATTAAAAACACCACCGGCTACAGCCTGAATGCGCTGGTGGACTTTACCGACCCGATTGACATCCTGGCGCACCTGATGATTGGCTCGGAAGGCACGCTCGGGTTTATCTCGCGCATCACCTACCAGACGGTGCCAGAAGACCCGTTCAAAGCCAGCGCGCTGGTGTTTTTCCCCAGCATCGAAGTCGCCTGCCAAGCGGTGATGGGTTTGAAGTTGAAGCCAGTGTCAGCAGTGGAACTGCTGGACCGCGCCGCCTTGCGTTCGGTGCAGGACAAACCTGGCCTGCCGCCCATCATGCGCACGCTGGACGATGCAGCCGCAGCCCTGTTGATAGAGGTACGCGCTGAGACGGCCGTCGCCCTGGAACTGCGCATGGACACCACCATGCAGGCACTCGATGGCATTGCCACCGTGGAGCCGCCGACCTTTTCCATCGACCCTGCCACCTGCGACATGTACTGGAAGGTGCGCAAGGNNAGGGCACGTTTCCGTCGGTCGGAGCGATGCGCCGCACCGGCACTACAGTGATCATCGAAGACGTGGCCTTCCCAGTGGAATCACTGGCCAGCGCCGCCCTGGATTTGCAAGCCCTGATGCGCACCCACGGCTACAGCGAGGGCATTATTTTTGGTCACGCCCTGGAAGGCAACCTGCACTTTGTATTTACACAAGATTTTTCAGCCCAAGCGGAAGTGGACCGTTACGCCCGCTTTATGGACGACGTGGCGGTGCTGGTGGTCGACAAGTACGA
>DFWT01000296.1 GCA_002381045.1 Rhodoferax sp. UBA4127 | reverse complement strand
AAATTTTCATTGGCAGCACCCATGTGGGTGGCTGTGATGACTTGGTGGCGCTTGATGCACGCGGTGGCCTGATGCCCTTGTTGCAGGCGGTCTGATTACTGACTCCCTTTACCGGTCAGCCGCGTCAGTGTGGCCGACCTATCGATTTTTTAACTGAAAGACCCCCATGGCTGAATCCTTAGACCCCGTATTCCAGATTCAACGCGTGTACCTCAAAGGTGCTTCACTTGAGCAGCCCAATTCCCCGGCAATTTTGCTCGAGCAAGAACAACCTACCGTGGACATCCAACTTGGCGTGAATGCCTCACCAGTGGCCGATGGCATTTTCGACGTCACTGTGACCGCCACAGTGCAGACAAAGATCAAGGACAAAACCGTGTTTTTGGTTGAAGCCACCCAGTCCGGCCTGTTTGAGATCCGCAATATTTCGCAAGAGCAGATGGCTCCGATCGTCGGTGTGGCCTGCCCGCAAATTGTTTATCCCTACCTGCGCGGCAATATCGCTGATCTGATTCAGCGCGCCGGTTTCCCGCCCGTGCACTTGGCTGAAATCAACTTCCAGGCCATGTACGAGCAACAGCAGGCCAACCAGGCCAACCAGGCAGCCCCCACCCCGGCGCAGTAGCCATAGGCTAATTAGTGCCTGAGCCCTTGTCGATACTGCGTCAAGTGCTATGAAAATAGTAGTTCTCGGGGCAGGTGCCTGGGGTACAGCCCTTGCCGCTTGCGCCAGCGCCGCAGCGGGTGCTCACCACGTCACTTTGTGGGCCCGTCGTGCCGATCAGGTTGCGACTTTGCGCCAGTTGCATCAAAACCCGCGCTACCTTCCCGGTGTGACGCTGCCTACTGCCTTGGCGTTCAGCGACGCCCCGTTGGCCTCGCTTGCGCAGTTGGGGGCATCTTCTGATCTGGTGGTGGTGGCCACGCCGATGTCAGGCCTGCGCCCGATGCTCAGGGCGCTGGCCGCCTGCCCGGTGCCGGTGGTGTGGCTGTGCAAAGGTTTTGAGTCCCCGCTTGATAACGACTCGGGTTTGCTGGGCCATGAAATACAAGCCTTGGTGGCGCCTGCCATGCAAGCCGGAGTGCTCAGTGGCCCCAGTTTTGCGCAGGAAGTGGCTGCCAACCAGCCCACTGCCTTGGTGGCGGCGAGCGCCCATGCATCCGTTCGGCAGGCGATGGTGGAGGCTTTTCACAGCCCGGCGATGCGGGTGTATGCCAATGACGACATCATTGGTGTGGAGGTGGGTGGCGCAGTCAAGAACGTTCTGGCCATTGCCACTGGCTTGTGTGACGGTTTGCAACTCGGATTAAATGCCCGTGCCGCCCTGATCACTCGGGGCTTGGCCGAAATAACGCGCCTGGGGCTGGCGCTGGGCGCCCTGCCGGGCACCTTTATGGGCTTGAGTGGTTTGGGCGATCTGGTGCTGACGGCCACAGGCGATTTGTCACGCAACCGACAGGTTGGATTGGCATTGGCACATGGTCAAAGTTTGACCCAGGCCACGCAGGCCCTGGGTCATGTGGCCGAGGGGGTTTACAGCGCCCGCACCGTGGCCCTGCGCGCCAGCCATGCGGGTGTGGACATGCCCATTACCCAGGCGGTGGTTGCATTGCTGGATGGCCAGTTGACTCCGGCCCAGGCGGTAGCAACCTTGATGGGCCGTGACCCGGCCGCTGAGCAGCACAGAGCCTAGCCTCAGCGCCTACCTAGAACAGGAACAATTCCATGACCGGACGAACCGAATTTTCTACCGAGTGGGTGGCCGAACTGGCCCATGCCGACATGCTGCGCGCCTTGCAGGAAGATGTGGGCTCGGGCGATTTAACGGCTGGCCTGGTTGATCCGCAGACCCGCTCCCACGCCCGCATCCTGGCGCGTGAAGTTGCGGTGATTTGTGGCGCACCTTGGGCCACAGCGGTATTCAAACACCTGGACCCGGAGGTGGAGTTGGTCTGGCACGTTCGCGAAGGCCACCGTTGCCATGCCGATCAAGTGGTGCTTGAATTACACGGCAACGCCCGCGCGCTGCTCACAGCCGAGCGCACCGCCCTGAATTTCTTGCAGATGATGAGCGCGGTGGCCACCAAGACCAGTGACTATGTGCACGCCATCCGTGAAGTACCCGGCTCACGGGCCAGCATCGTCGACACGCGCAAGACCCTGCCGGGTTTGCGCCTGGCGCAAAAGTATGCGGTGCTCACGGGGGGTGGCAAAAATCACCGATTGGGCCTGTATGACGCAGTGTTGATCAAAGAAAACCACATTGCCGCCGCTGGCGGTGTGGCAGCGGTGCTCAAGCAAGCGGCGGCGGTTGCGCCGACGGCCAAGTTTGTCGAGATCGAAGTGGAGAATCTGACGCAACTCAAGGAAGCCCTGGCCGCGGGTGCGGGTATGGTGCTGCTGGACAACATGAGTCTGGCGCACTTGACGGACGCCGTGCGCATCAACGCAGGTCGGGCGGTGCTGGAAGTGTCGGGTGGTGTGAGTTTCACCACGGTGCAGGCGATTGCGTCCACTGGTGTGGACCGTATTTCGATCGGTGCCCTGACCAAAGACATCAAGGCGGTTGACTTTTCTATGCGTTTTTCGCCTGAAGCCCTCTGATTTAAAGAGGTATATGAAATGAAATTTATAGCATCTAGCCGACCATGACCTCAACCAATTCAGCGCTCAAGGAAGTTGACTACGAGCAGCCGCAGACTGACGCGCCAGCTGGTGTCCAGGTCTGTGCCACCAAACACGCCTGGGCCAGGGTGCCAGTGGAGCCCAGTCCCTTCGAGCGCGCTGCATTGAAAGACAGAATCCGCCGCCTGCTGAAAGAAAAAAATGCGGTCATGGTGTCGCACTACTACGTGCACCCGGACCTGCAAGACCTGGCCGAAGAAACCGGTGGTCTGGTTAGTGATTCATTGGAAATGGCCCGTTTTGGCCGCGATCATGCGGCGCAAACCTTGGTGGTCTCAGGGGTGCGTTTCATGGGTGAAACTGCCAAGATTCTTTCCCCTGAAAAGCGCATTTTGATGCCCGATCTGGAAGCCACTTGCTCGCTGGATTTGGGCTGCCCGGTCGATGAATTCAGCGCGTTTTGCGATGCGCATCCAGACCGGACTGTGGTAGTGTATGCCAACACCAGCGCGGCAGTCAAGGCCCGCTCTGACTGGCTGGTCACCTCCAGCTGCGCGCTGGACATCGTCGCCGCGCTCAAGGCCAAAGGCCACAAGATTCTTTGGGCACCGGACCGGCATTTGGGTGGCTATATCCAGCGCGAAACCGGGGCTGACATGCTGATGTGGGGCGGCTCCTGCATCGTGCACGACGAGTTCAAGGCGTTCGAACTGGAAGCGCTGATGGCCGAGCACCCACAGGCCAAGGTGTTAGTGCACCCCGAGTCACCCGAGCATGTGGTGGCGCTGGCCGATGCGGTGGGCTCCACCTCGGCCATCCTGAAGGCGGCGCGCGAGATGGATGCCAAAGAGTTCATTGTGGCCACCGACAACGGCATGATGCNNTGCGCGCATTGCCCCTGGATGGCCATGAACGGCCTTGCCGATGTGGCCCGGGTATTGGAGACAGGCGCCAATGAAGTGTTGGTCGACCCCTCCCTCATCCCGCGCGCCAGGTTGCCCATTGACCGTATGCTTGCCTTTACCTCAGCGATGAAAAGCGGGCAGAACGCTGGCAGTTTGGTACCGCAAATCGGCGCGGCCTAAGACATTTCTGCGCAACGCGCTGAGCGGTGGTTCATGGCAGGCGCAGTGGGTCGAGTCGCCGGTTTGAGCTGGCTTCAAATGGGGATGGCTCGGCACAGGGTTTGGGATCGGTCCATCTGAAGAAGTTGCAGACCTCGGTGCGCTGGCGCATGGCATCGGCATAGCCCAGCGCCATCAATGCGCGGGTGTATCCCTTTTCAAACAGAAGGTAGCTTGCCAGCGCCGATCCTTTGATATCCGCCGCCTTGGACGACACGCCCACGCCACCCAGCAGATTGCGCAGGGCTTTGGGCAACTCGTCCACATGGCGGGCCGCAATTTCATCCAGGCGCTCAGACGGCGAGATCAGCAGCAACTCGACCTGGCGCAGGTTGCTGGCCTGGCGCAATTCAAGTGGTACCAGGCTCAGGGTTTGGTTGACACGCTTGATGCGCTCCACATCTACCGACAGGGCATCCAAAAAAATGTTTGACAAAGCATGGCCGGCAATTTGGGCCACGGTGGGATAGTTGCCCGAGCTGGGCAAAGCTCCTTGGGTTTTGGGCTCGTGCATGCGGCCTGCCCCAATCACGCAGATGCGCTGGGCACCCAGGTGGATGGCCGGTGCCACTGGCGCGGACTGGCGCATCGAGCCGTCACCAAAGTAGGCGGTATGTCCGTCAATCGGCAGGGGTTGCGCCGGGAACACAAATGGAATGGCGCTGGAGGCCAGCAGATGCCTGTGCGTGATCTTGTCGCGCAAGCCCCGCCGCTGCGAGCGCACCCATGGAGCCAACCTCCGCACCCCTTGGTAGAACGTGATGTGTTCGCCCGAGCTGTAGCTGGATGCGGTGACCGCCAGCGCCTGCAGGTGGCCCCGGCGAATCAGGTAGGGCAAACGCCGCAGTGGCACCAGCTTCTTGAGCAGTTCACTCAACGGACTGTTGTCCAACAGAGATTTTGGTTTGACCCGTCGCAACTTTGCAATCAACCAACCCAATGACAGCAGTGAGATCCACTTGGCGCCGGTGCGAAGCATGCTGAGCGAGTCGGCCCGGTACACCTGTTCCACCGAAAAGTTACGCCACACCTCGGCAATCATGCGCACCGTGCCATCAAAATCGTCGCAGCCACAGGCCAGCGCCGATGCGTTCAAGGCACCGGCGGAGGTGCCGCCGATGATCGGAAACGGGTTGGGTTCATGCTGCGCGCCACAGGCCCGGCGCAGATCAGCCAAAGCCTCCAGCACACCGACCTGGTAGGCGGCGCGGGCGCCACCACCCGTGAGCATCAGCGCAGTGGCAGGGTAGGCAGCAGTGGCTTGGTCGGTGGGTAGGTGCGGGTCAGGCATGACGGTATTTCCAGGATGCCGACACTTAACGCGTCGCCCCACTCGATTTTCCACACGGGAGTCTGCATCTGTGGCTCAGCTCAACGGAAAATTCAGTCAGCGTCGAGGCGGGTGCGCTAAGTCGAGAAATTGAAATCACGTTGGTGAAATAGTTTGATGCAGGCATCAACGACATCTTTATCGTAGAGCGTCCCGCGGTGCAACGCGATTTCTTCCAACGCCGCTTCGATTCCCAGTGCCGGACGGTACGGCCGGTGCGAGGACATGGCCTCGACCACATCAGCTACCGCCAAAATGCGTGACCCCAACAGGATCTGGTCACCGCTGAGCCCTTGTGGATAGCCCGATCCGTCCATCCTTTCGTGATGCTGCCACACGTAGGCTGCCAGAGGCCACGGAAATTCAATATCCTTGAGAATGTCGTACCCGCGCTGCACATGCTGTTTTACAAGCATGAATTCCACTTCAGTCAATCCACCCGGCTTTGAGAGAATTTCTGCGGGGACGCTGATTTTTCCAAGGTCATGAACGCTTGCAGCTAGTCTTATGCCCTTGATTGTTTCATCGAGCAGTCCCATTTCTTTCGAGATGGCCACCGCCAGATGGGCAACACGGGATTGGTGCCCAGAGGTGTATGGGTCACGCGCCTCCACTGTGGCGGCGATGGCTTTGACGGAGTCTTCCATGCTTCGCAGCAGTATTTCTGCATGCTGCTGCTGCTTGGCAGCCATGCGCTCATGATCTGCTTTGTTGCGCAAAGTGACGATCCCAAAGGCGAGGTCATTCGCAAGTTCTTCGAGCAATGCAACCTCTTCAGGAAAAAATGCATTGGGTTCCGGTGCATACAGGGTGAATGCGCCCAGTACGTTGTTGTTGCAGATGAGAGGAATGGCTGCGCTCGACTGGTACCCCCGCTTGATTGCTGATTCGCGCCACGGCGCGATTTTTGGGTTGCTAAGGTAGTCCTGATTCACGACGGTTAAACCCGTTCGTATCGCAGTTCCGGTGGGACCTTGCCCCCGCTCGGTGTCCGCCCAAGTGATATTCGCACCGTCCAGATAACCGTCTACAACACCGGATTGCGCAACAGGTCGAACAAGTTTGGCTGCATCATTTTCCGAAAAGCCGACCCAGGCCATCAGATAACCGTTATCCACAATCAATTGGCAAATTTCGGCAAGCAGCACTTGTTCATTCTGAACATGCACCAGCACATGATTGCATTTACTCAGTATCCTGAGTGCCCGGCCAAGCCTCTGTTGGGCTTCGACAGCCTGCCTATGTGCAGTGACATCCTCAAATACACCCAAAATGCCGATGACGTTTTGGTCGGCGTCTCGCATAGGTACCTTCGACGTGCGTATCCAAATCAATCTTCCTTCGGGGGATGTTTGGGGTTCTTCATAGGCGAGCTTGGGCTCTTGAGATTCCATGACGCGTAAGTCATCTGCACGGTAAAGATCGGCCTGATCCTTCCACACCAAATCCAAGTCCGTTTTCCCGATCAGTTCCTCAGGACAAGTCATCCCGGCATCGATGGCAAATTGGGTGTTGCAGCCCAAGTAGCGCGACTCGCGATCCTTCCAGAACACACGTATCGGAAGGCCTTCAAAGATTGAACTAAGGATGACCTGACTTAAATCCGGTTGCTGGGTTTTGTCCATCGGACGCTCTTAACGCATCATGCCGCGAAAATGTGGTGTCCAAGAATGATACTACTGCGTTTCAGCATAGATGACGCCTTGGAAAACGCGCAGAAGCTCACCACGAAAACTGTCTGGCTGATTGCCAAGATCGTCAATTTGAACTTCCAAAAAAGCCAGTCATGACGGTCAGCACCGCTGCTTTGTGGGCCACTTCCCCTTACTCCCGCGGTCTGACAGGTTTACAGCCTCCTGCTTTTAGTTGGGCAAACCAACAAACAAGCCTTTACATTGGTACGAACCGCGGGCGTTCAGAATCAAGCAACTTCCTTCAAGGCTTTGTGATCAGGCAGGTCAAGCTTTCGCCACACACTGGCCAGCCAGGGTTGCTGGTCGATGGGCAAACCGGCTGGGCGGTAGTAGTGCAGCAGTTCGATAAATCCTGCGGTTGTCATGTACTTCCGCCACGTGCTGATGTCGTGGTAGGCGCCATAGCGTTCACCGTTAAAACCTTCGTCGTTGTTTCCCCGGGGGTTGGAACTGAACAGCACGCCGCCTGGCTTAAGGGTGGCATGCAACTGCGCCAGTACCCTAGGAAGGGCCTGGCTGGGCACATGAAACAGGGATGCGTTGGCGAACACACCGTCAAAGTGACCGGCGGGCAGATCCAGTGCCAAAAAGTCTTGATGCAAGACCGGGCATCCGCTGTAGCTGCGTGCCATCTCGACAAATCGTGCTGCACCTTCCAAACCCACCGCCAAGTGCCCTCGCGCGCTGAACGCCTTCAGGTCGCGCCCTGGGCCGCAACCAAAGTCAAGAATACTGAACGGCGCTGCACCTTGGATGAATTGCAACAAGGCGTCCATGTTTTGCTGCACATCATGGTCGCGTGTGCCAGCAAAGAAGTCCTCGGCATTGTGGTTGTAGTGGTCCAGCGTGCGCTGGGTGGCCTCACGCAGGGCATCCGGGGGTAAATGGCTAGGATGAGTCATGGGTGGGAGGATATCGGACTGCGATTCAGACAAGAAGTGCTGCAAAAGCGCTGCACTCTATCGGAGGATTGACGCGCTTCATCTCGCCAATCTGCAGTTCATCGCAATCCCCGTGCATTCTAAAAACGCAGACTCTACATTCTCTTCAACGGGCCACGGTGGCCCGTCAATTGGAGAGCATCAATGAACACCACCACCCGCATTCGCCTCGCCGCTCTGACGATTTCCTTCGCCATCACAGCGGTGTTGCAAGGAACGATGTTGTGGCGCTTTGACGCCGTTGCTCAGCAAGCCAATCAGCAGGCGACGGGCCAAGTGGCTTTGTCTACCTGCACCAGTCAAAATTCATAGTGCACCGTGCGCCGCCAGCCTTTCTGGCTGGCCCTCTTCACTATTTGCTGGCCCTCACTTTCCGTCACTTGGAAAAGGCACAACTTCCTGAGTCTGTAAGCGCCACGGCTGACCTTTGACCATGACGTCATTGCGGGCAAGGTTCATTCACGACTGCACTGCGAGTTTTAGAGCGCTCAATAGCAAGGGTAAATACGTATTTGCCAAGTTTCATAAGGTCACGCGCATGTTCGATAGACTAAGGGATTCCAAGGAGACATACATGGCAGTGGTTGAGCAAGCAGTGACAGAGGCAATCAAGGGTGTCGTAGACCCCAACACCGGGCGCGATTTTGTGTCCAGCAAAGCGGTTAAAAATTTGGCAGTCAGTGGGGATGATGTGGCCTTTGACATCGAGCTGGGCTACCCGGCCAAGAGCCAGATTTCGGGCTTGCGCCAAGCGCTGATTGCCGCCGTCAAGACAGTGCATGGCGTGGCCAATGTGTCGGTCAACATCACCACCAAAATCACCGCGCATGCGGTGCAGCGTGGTGTGGCCTTGTTGCCCGGCGTGAAGAACGTGGTGGCCGTGGCCTCCGGCAAGGGCGGCGTCGGCAAGAGCACCACCGCCGTCAATATTGCGCTGGCTCTGGCCGCCGAAGGCGCCAAGGTGGGTCTGCTGGACGCCGACATTTATGGCCCTAGCGTGCCGATGATGATGGGCATTGAAGGCCGGCCTGACAGCGACGACGGCAAGACCATGGAGCCGCTTGAAAACTACGGCGTGCAGGTCATGTCGATCGGCTTTTTGGTGGACAAGGACGAAGCCATGATCTGGCGCGGCCCGATGGCCACCCAGGCACTAGAGCAACTGCTGCGCCAGACCAACTGGAAAGACCTGGACTACTTGATTGTGGACATGCCTCCGGGCACTGGCGACATCCAGTTGACCTTGTCACAGCGTGTGCCGATGACTGGCGCGGTGATCGTGACCACACCGCAGGACATTGCCTTGCTGGATGCCAAAAAAGGCATCAAGATGTTCGAGAAAGTTGGCGTGCCGATTCTGGGCATCGTGGAAAACATGGCGGTGCATGTGTGCAGCAACTGCGGCCATGTGGAACACATCTTTGGTGCCGATGGCGGCAAGAAAATGGCCACCGAATACAGCATGGACTACCTGGGCGCCTTGCCCCTGGCCATGCAGATTCGTTTGCAGGCTGACAGTGGCAAGCCCACCGTGGTGGCCGACCCGGACAGCGAAGTCGCTGGCCTGTACAAAGCCGTGGCGCGCAAAGTGGCGCTGGCGATTGCGGCCAAGAACAAGGATTTTTCCAGCAAGTTCCCTAGCATCAAAATCTCAAAAGACACCTGATCTGTCTTTCGCACAGGCGGGTTAGTTGCTAAGCTTCAGGCCATGCAGTGCACTCGCCAACCTGATGCCGTCGCCACCTCGGTAGGCTCTGATTCAATGGCGTTGGGAGGTGCCGAACAGCACCTGACAAGCCCTGAGCAACTCCAGCGGCGCGCCAGGCGCATCGCTCAGCTCAAGGGGCGGCAGGTGCAGCCTCAGGCAATGGCGGAGGTTCGTGCGCTACTGGGTTCCGCCCCACCTGACGGCCATCGACGCGACCTCTTGATCGAGCATCTGCATGTGCTCAACGACCATTTCCATGGCCTGTTCGAGCGGCATTTGGTGGCACTGGCCTCAGAGATGAAGCTGTCAGTGGTGGAGGTTTTTGAAGTTGCAAGTTTTTACCACCACTTTTTGATATTGCCCGATGACCAGACGGCCCCTGCGCTCACGGTGCGTGTTTGCAATGGCCTGAGTTGCAGCTTGGCCGGGTCGTCTGTGCTGCTTGCGAATGCGGCTGATGCCGCATCCGTTGGCGTGCGAGTGATCAGCGCCCCGTGCATTGGCAACTGTGATCAGGCACCCGCCGTGCAGATTGGGCAGACCACGTTGGTTCATGCAACGCCTGACCGGGTGCGGCAGGTGGTGTCCGCTCATTTGGAAAGGCCTGCGGATTCCCCGCAAGGATATATAGAAAATAGTGCTCTAGCCAAGGTAAATATTGCCCAAGCAGCACCTGAATTGATAGCGTATGACACCTACCGCGCCGCAGGTGGATACGCGCTGACTGCAGCAGTGGTGAATGGCGAGGAAGCTGCTAACGACATCTTGGCGCGCATGGAAGCCTCAGGCTTGCGTGGTCTGGGTGGCGCGGGCTTTCCGGCGGCGCGCAAGTGGCGCATCGTGCGGGCGCAAGCCGGCCCGCGCCTGATGGCGGTGAACATTGACGAAGGCGAGCCAGGCACCTTCAAGGACAAGGCGCATCTGGCGCGGGATCCGCACCGTTTTCTGGAAGGTATGCTGATTGCCGCGCAAGTGGCAGGCACTGAGGCTTGTTACCTGTACCTGCGTGACGAATACCATGATTTGCGCAAGATGTTGACGGTTGAGTTGGCCGCTTTGCAAGCCGACCCACCCTGCCCACTGCCGCACATCGAGTTGCGCCGTGGCGCCGGTGCCTACATCTGCGGTGAAGAGTCGGCCATGGTCGAGAGCATTGAAGGCAAACGGGGGCAGCCCCGGCTGCGCCCGCCGTATCTGGCGGAAGTCGGCCTCTTTGGCAGGCCGACCCTGGTGCACAACCTTGAGACCTTGTATTGGGTGCGAGACATTGTTGAGCAGGGACCGCAGGTGATGACTGACCACGGTCACCAGGGGCGAACCGGTTTGCGCAATTTCAGTGTGAGTGGTCGGGTGGTCAATCCCGGCGTCAAGCTGGCGCCAGCCGGCATCAGCGTGCAAGACCTTATTGACCAGCACTGCGGCGGCATGTTGCCTGGCCACCGCTTGTATGCCTATTTGCCGGGGGGTGCGTCGGGCGGCATTTTGCCGGCCAGTCTGGCGCATCTGCCGCTGGACTTTGACACTTTGCAAGCCCATGGTTGCTTCATTGGCTCAGCCGCCGTGGTGGTTTTGAGCCACCACGACAAGGCGCGTGATGCTGCCCTGAACGCCATGCAATTTTTTGCCCATGAGAGTTGTGGTCAGTGCACACCATGTCGGGTTGGCACCGCGCAAGCCGCCAAACTGATGGAGGCGCCGGTTTGGGATCAAGCCACCCTGCAAGATCTGGCGCAGGTCATGATGGACGCATCCATTTGTGGTCTGGGGCAAGCCGCTCCGAATCCGCTGCGCTGTGTGCTGACCTACTTCGCGCATGAGGTGGTTTGAATGACGCCAGCCATGCCGGTCGTTGTGGCCAAAGTCGAGGGATCTGCGGCCACGGGTCACGCGCCGGATGTGCCCTTTGATTTGAATGGCCGTGCGGCCTTGGCACACCCTGGTGAAAGTATCTTGTTGGCGGCCAAGCGGCACGGTGTGGAGGTGCCGCATCTGTGTTTCAAAGAAGGTCTGCGCCCTGATGGCAACTGCCGCGCCTGTGTGGTCGAGGTCCAAGGCGAGCGCGTGCTGGCCCCCAGTTGTTGCCGCGCGGTGACACCCGGCATGGTGGTGCAGACGGATTCCGAACGTGCACGCTCGAGCCAGCGCATGGTGTTGGAACTGCTGCTGTCGGATTTGCCCCACGACTCTCAGGCACCGGGTAGCAACGCAGGGCAGGTTGAACAGGCCGATCCAGATTCAGCAGTACCGCTGCCAATGGGTGAACTCAGTGACTGGGCCGCGCGCATGGGTGTGCAGGTGCGCAGCGGCTTGCAAGGCCTGCACCGTGCATCGGTGGCATCTGATGCGTCACACCCCGCCATTGCGGTCAACCTGGATGCCTGCATCCAGTGTGGCCGTTGCGTGCGGGCATGCCGAGAAGAGCAGGTCAACAACGTCATCGGCATGGCCTGGCGGGGCAAGCACAGTCAAGTGGTGTTTGATGTGAATGACGCGCTGGGTGCCAGCAGCTGTGTGGCCTGTGGCGAGTGTGTGCAAGCCTGCCCGACCGGGGCACTCGTGTCCAAGACACTCATGGGTGGCCAAGTGGCAGATAAACAGGTGGACTCGGTGTGCCCGTTTTGTGGCGTTGGCTGCCAGCTGACCTACCAGGTCAAGGGCAACACCGTGGTGGGTGTGCAGGGGCGGGATGGCCCGGCCAATCATGGCCGTTTGTGTGTCAAGGGGCGTTATGGCTTTGACTACATCCACCACCCGCACCGGCTGACCCAGCCCCTGATTCGGCGCACCGACGTGCCCAAAGATGTCAATGTGATGCGTGACCCGGCGGATTGGGCGCAGGTGTTTAGGCCTGCCACCTGGGAAGAGGCACTGGATCTGGCTGCGGGTGGCTTCACCGCGTTAAAGAGCCAATTTGGACCCAAGTCGCTGGCCGGTTTTGGCAGTGCCAAAGGCAGCAACGAAGAGGCTTATCTGTTCCAGAAACTGGTACGCACCGGATTTGGCTCGAACAATGTGGACCACTGCACCCGGCTGTGCCATGCCTCCAGCGTGGCGGCCTTGCTCGAAGGCGTGGGTTCGGGTGCGGTCAGTAACCAAATCAGTGACGTGGCATTGGCCGACGTGGTGCTGGTGATTGGCTCCAACACCAGCGTCAACCATCCGGTGGCTGCCACCTGGATGAAAAACGCGGCCAAGCGCGGTACCCGCATCATCACCGCCGACCCGCGCGGGGTGGACTTGAGCCAACACGCCTGGCGGCATTTGCAGTTCACCCCGGACACCGATGTGGCCTTGGTGAATGCGCTGATCTACACCGTGTTTGATGAAGGCTTGACCAACCAGGCATTTGTGGCTGAGCGGGTGGACAACCTGGCTGCCATCCGGGCCGGCGTGCAAGCCTACATCCCGGAAGTGGTCGCGCCCTTGTGTGGCATCCCGGCGGCTACCTTGCGCGAAGTGGCGCGGGCCTACGCCACCGCCCCGGCAGCCATGATTTTCTGGGGCATGGGAGTGAGCCAGCACACCCACGGTACCGACAACGTGCGCGCCCTGATTGCCCTGTGCATGGTCTGTGGCCAAATCGGTCGCCCGGGCACTGGCCTGCATCCCTTGCGTGGGCAGAACAATGTGCAGGGTGCCAGCGACGCCGGTCTGCTGCCCATGATGTTTCCCAACTACCTGCACGTGGATGACCCGGCCGTGCACGCTTGGTATGTGTCTTACTGGGGTTGCCAGCTTGATGATCAGCCGGGCTACACCGTGGTCGAAATCACTGGCAAGGCGCTGGCACCAGAGACCGACCCGCACAAGGTGCGCGGCATGTTCATACAAGGTGAAAACCCGGCCATGAGCGATCCGGATCTGGCGCACACTCGGCAGGCCTTGGCCGGGCTCCGCCATCTGGTTGTGCAAGACATCTTTTTGACGGAGACCGCCTGGATGGCCGACGTGGTGCTGCCCGCCAGCGCCTGGCCCGAGAAAACCGGCACGGTCAGCAACACTGACCGCATGATGCAGCTAGGGCGTCAAGCGGTTGAACCACCTGGCGACGCGCGTGCCGACCTGTGGATCATTCAGGAAATTGCAAAACGGCTTGGCCTGTCTTGGCTCTACACCGGTGCTTACCATGGTGTGGCGGCTGTGCATGAAGAAATGCGCAACTGCCTGGGTAGCGTCATCACCGGCATTTCCTGGGAGCGTCTCGAGCGTGATGGGTGCGTGACCTACCCTTGCCTAATCGAAGACGATCCGGGTCAGCCCACGGTGTTCATGCAGCGCTTTCCTACGCCCAATGGCCGTGCCCAGCTCGTTGCTGCGGGCCAAGGCCAGGCCAATGAACTGCCCGACCTGGACTATCCACTGGCGCTGATTACCGGGCGCCAGTTGGAGCATTGGCACACCGGCAGCATGTCGCGCCGCTCTGAGGTGCTGGACGCCTTGGAGCCCGTGGCCACGGCCAGCGTGAATGCACGCGAGTTGGCCAAACTCGGCGTGGTTGCCGGGACGCTGGTTCGTCTGCGCAGCCGCCGGGGCAGCCTGCAGGTGCAACTGCGCGAGGATGACGGCACGCCAGATGGCACGGTGTTCATGCCATTTGCCTATCGCGAAGCGGCTGCCAACTTGCTGACCAATCCGGCGCTCGACCCAGTGGGCAAGATCCCCGAATTCAAGTACTGCGCGGTGGCTCTGGACAGATTGCCCTGACAGTTGGTGGCCTAACAACGATCCGTTACAGTGCAGCCCCTATGTCCATCGAGCGCCCAACCCTAGAAGTGGCTGTGATCCTGCAGCGCACTGCCAACACCGGCGCCGGGGCGCGTTGGCAAGCCTGGCGCTGGGAACTGGTGGACGTGGTGATGAACGAGCCAGGCTTTGGCTCTGCGCCACGTTTGCTTTATGAAAATGAGAGCGCGCAACGTTGGCTGCACCCGGGCTTGAAGGCGGAATTGTTCAAGGATGACGCCGAAGGCTACTACCTCAACGCTACCACCGACGTGCCGAGTTGGTTCGTCCTGTGGCGCATGGAAGAAGAGGCCACGGTGGCCGCTGAGCCGATTCCCCGGCCCTGGGCGGTGAGCCTGAGTTACTACGATGCAGGGCGTTGGCTGGATGCCCAGGAAAACGTGGACCAGGTACCCGCACCGGCTGAGGTTTTGGAGTGGTTGAACGGGTTTGTGAATGAGCATTACGTGGTCGAGCCCAAGCGCCGCAAACGCCCCGAGAGCTTTCGGGCGTTGACCGACCGATTTGGTCAACCGGCGTCCATTTCCACTGACAAGAAGGTGGGTGGTGGGCAAGTGGGGGGGCAGGGCGGTGCGCAAGGGGGTCGTCGTGGCTGATGGTTTTTTGGGGCGCTGGTCGCAGCGTAAACAGGCGGTCCAGCAGGGCAGGGTGGTGGACGAGACGGCACCAGCCAAGCCGGTCACGGTTGATGCAGTTGCGCCTGCTGCAACCGGGGTCAGCAAAGAACAGGGCCTGCCGGGCGAGGTCGTCCCCAAGCAGACCGAGGTAGCCGCTGATCAGCTTGCACCACCGGCGCCAACGCTGGAAGATGTCAAGGCGCTGAACGCCGATTCCAGCTTTGCCCCGTTTGTCTCGCGCGATGTGTCGCCCGAGGTGCGCAACGCCGCCATGAAAAAGCTGTTCACTGACCCGCATTACAACCTGATGGATGGCTTGGACATTTACATTGACGACTACAGCAAGCCCGATCCCATGCCAGCGTCCATGCTGCGCCAACTGGCCAGCGCCAAATTCCTGAATTTGTTTGATGACGAAGAAACCACGGCGGGTGCTGGCAAACCGATTCAGCCTCAAGGATCAGATGTCAATCTGGCGACAGTGGAATCTGCACCCGTCGATGAACCGATACCTGTTTTGTCGGACACTCCAGCGGCGCCGATATCCGAAATGCTGACTGATCCTTTGCCAGTGCCAACTTTGGCTGGCGTTCCTGCCCAAGACCCTCACCATGACCACACTGATTTGCGATTGCAACCAAACGATGCCCCTGGACGCACGCAGTCTGAGCGCGTCCCTGAATGAAAGCCTGACGCTTTATTCCAGTTTGTGCCGCCGCGAGGCTGCGGATTTTTTGAAAGCGGCGTCTGGCAGTGACGCAGTGGTGGTGGCCTGCACCCAGGAGGCCCGGTTGTTCGATGAACTGGCGGACGAGGCCAAGTCCAGCGCGCCGATCAAGTTTGTGAATATCCGCGAAACCGGTGGCTGGAGCCGTGATGCCGCCAAAGCCAACCCCAAAATGGCTGCGCTGTTGGCAGCCGCCCATTTGCCCGACCCGGAGCCGGTGGCCACAGTAACTTACAAGAGCGCCGGGCGTGTGTTGGTCATTGGCGAACTGGGGGCGGCCGAGCAAGCTGCCGCCTTGCTCGGTGACTCGATGACGGTGACCCTGTTCACCCAGGGCGCGGGCGCCGCGGGAGCCACGCAGGAGCGGCGTTACCCGGTGCTGGGTGGGCGCATCCAGCAACTGACCGGGTGGCTCGGTGCGTATGAGCTGCGCTGGGAGCAAAACAACCCGATCGATCTGGACTTGTGTACCCGCTGTAATGCCTGCCTGGCCGCCTGCCCGGAAGACGCAATTGGCCTGGACTACCAGATTGATTTGGCGGCGTGCAAGTCACACCGCGCCTGCGTCAAAGTCTGCAAGGTGGCCGGTGCCATCGACTTCAACCGCGCAGCCCAAACCCACTCAGAAAATTTTGACCTGGTGCTTGACTTGCGCACCAACCCCGCCTTCAGCCAGCATGCCAAACCCCAAGGCTACCTGCATTGGGATAGGCACGACCTGAAGGCGCTGCTGCAATGGCGCGACCTGGTCGGTGAATTTGAAAAGCCGAGGTTTTTCAACTACAAGCAAAAGCTGTGCGCCCACAGCCGCAACGACAAGATCGGTTGCACCGCGTGCATTGACGTGTGCTCGGCCAGTGCCATCAACAGCGATTTCAAACGCCAGCAAATCAAGGTCAACCCGAACCTGTGTGTCGGTTGCGGCACCTGCAGCACGGTGTGCCCGACCGGTGCCATGGGCTTCGCTTACCCGCGCGCCAGCGACATGGGCGTGCGCTTCAAAACCCTGTTGTCCACCTACTTGCGCAGTGGTGGCAAAGACCCAGTTTTGTTGCTGCACAGCCAGGCCAAAGGCCAGCAACTGCTGGGTGACCTTGGCCGCGCGGCGCAGCTCGAAAAAATCCAAAGAGACGGCACACAGGGTGTGCCCGCCCGTGTGATCCCGGTGCCGTTGTGGCACACCGCATCGATCGGGCTGGAGGTGTGGCTCACCGCCGTGGCTTATGGTGCAAGCCAGGTTTGGGTGCTGCTCACGGACGAAGAAGCGCCACAGTACACAGTCGCCTTGGCCGAGCAAATGGCGGTGGCTCAAACAATTTTGACCGGCCTGGGCTACAGCGGAGAACACTTCAAACTGCTGCAGGTGCGTGACGCACGTGACCTGGCTGAACTTGATCGCGCCCTGCAAGCTTCCGCCGCTCAAGCACCAGCCAAACACGCCAGCTTTGCGGTGCAGAGTGACAAACGTGCCACCTTGGAACTGGCCCTGGACCACCTGATGGCCCATTCATCCACGCTCACGCCCAAGCCGGGGTTGCAACCCATTGCGTTGCCAGCCACTGGCTCGCCCTTGGGTGCGCTGGCCATCAACAAAGACGCCTGTACTTTGTGCCTGAGCTGTGTGAACGCTTGCCCGGCTGGAGCTTTGGCCGACAACACCCAGACACCGCAACTGCGCTTCATTGAAAAGAACTGTGTGCAGTGCGGTTTGTGCGTGAGTACCTGCCCGGAAAAAGCGCTGACCTTGGTCCCACAACTCAATCTGACACCGCAGCGCAAAGAGCCGGTGGTGATTAACGAGATGCAGCCCTACGCCTGTGTACGCTGTGGCAAACCCTTCGGCACGCTAAAAGCGATCGAGGGCATGCTTGGCAAACTCAGTGGCCATCCCATGTTCCAGGGCGAGGCTTTGCAGCGCCTGAAAATGTGCGGCGATTGCCGGGTCATTGATATCTACTCGGCCGACAATGAACTGAAAATCACCGACCTCAAATCATGATGCCCTTGCCCATTCCAGTCACCAGCAGTGCGCTCGACGAAGAAACCGCACGTTCTGAGCTTTATGGGCTTCTAGCCCTTGTTTACTATGGGCCACCAGCACCTGAATTTATAGCGGATCTGCGTGCGGCGGCCACCGATTCACCCGCCCCGGGCGCCTTCCTTGAAGAACCCTGGCGCGCTTTGGTGGGTGTGGCCCGTGAGATGTCGGACGCGGCCATTGCCGCCGAGTTTGAGGCCTTGTTTGGCGGCGTCGGCAAGCCCGAGGTTTATCTTTATGGCTCGCACTACCTCAGTGGGTTTTTGAATGAGAAGCCGCTGGCGCGCCTGCGCACCGACCTGAACCAATTGGGCCTGAGCCGCGATGAAGCCATGTCCGAGACCGAGGACCACATCGCCTACCTGTGTGAGGTCATGCGCTACCTGATCGCCGGCGACGATGTAGCTGTGTCAAACCTGACCCGCCAGCAGGGTTTTTTTGCCGCGCACATTCAGCCGTGGTCAACGCAGTTGTGTGACACCTTGGCGACTCATCCCAAAGCCCGTTTTTACGCAGCGGTGGCAGAGTTAACCCGGGCGTTTATGAGTGTGGAGGCGCAGGGTTTTGATATTTTGGTCTGAGGCCTCAACAAGTCGTTACAGCTAGCTTATTTTTTCGCCGTGTCCGGGGGTATCTCCGCTTGCAAGGGCTTCTTCTTGCGGTTAAATTAGGCCCGGCTAGGATATGTCGCTGGATTCATAGGTTAATCACAAAAGGACGCTTTTTCATGCCTTTAAATTCTTCCAAGTTGTCTCGTCGCACCTTGTTTGCAGGCGCCGGTACCGCAGGTGCTTTGGCTGTGGCGGTCAACGCCTTGCCGTCACTGCAGTCGGCAGCACCGGTGGCTGAAGCGCCCTTGCCTGTCAAGCCAGAAAAAGGCGGCGGTTATGTGCTGAGTGAGCGCGTCAAGCAGTACTACGCGACTGCCCGGGTTTGAACCTCTTTCCCCCCGTTTTTCGGAGACATCTATGTTGTTAACCAAGAAACTTGGTGAGCAGGCGGCTGCCCGCACACCTTTTGTTCATAGCCTGCGCCGTGGCCTCAGCCAAGCCTTGCCCACCATGGACCGTCGCAGCTTTTTGCGTCGTTCGGGTTTGGGTGTGGGCGTGGGTCTGGCCGCTTCGCAACTGACGCTGGTCAAAAAATCACAGGCGGCCACTGGAAAGGTCGCCGTCGGCGAGGGCAAGATCGAAGTCAAGCGCACCATTTGCACCCACTGTTCTGTGGGTTGCGCGGTCGATGCGGTGGTGGAAAACGGCGTGTGGGTGCGCCAAGAGCCAGT
>DFWT01000024.1 GCA_002381045.1 Rhodoferax sp. UBA4127 | reverse complement strand
AGATCACGATCTCGCCGAAACTCACGCTACTGAAATTGCGCCACTAATTGACAAATTTCTTGCCGCAGAGGCCCAACAATCCGCTCCAGCCGACGGTCAAAAAGCTGTGCTTTTTGCCGTCGGCTGAGCTTCCACGTTGGGCGTCATCTGATCTATCTTGGAGGAATTTGTGTTCTCACATATCTGCGTCGGCGTCAGTGACTTTGAGCGTGCGCTTTCGCTCTACGAGCCGTTGATGGCAACACTTGGCATTGAGGCTCGCTTTTGCGAGAGAAGTCGCCCCTGGGCAGGTTGGCAATCAAGTCCAGGCCCAAGGCCGCTGTTCATTATTGGCAAGCCGTTCAATCAGCTCGCACCAGCGCCAGGTAATGGCAACATGGTGGCGTTTCTCGCGGAGAGTAGAGCCACCGTAGACCAAGCATTCAGCATCGCTCTTGCTAACGGCGGCACGTCCGAAGGGCCACCAGGCTTAAGGCCCGAGTACCACGAAAACTACTACGGCGCGTACTTCCGAGACCCTGATGGCAACAAGCTCTGTGTGGCCTGTCACTCTGCGCAGTGTTGAAGTCGCAAGCATCCAACCAATGGCGCCCAACATCGCGGTCAAGGCCGCTCCCTTCGGTCGCTGGACGCTGCGCGATAAAACGCCGCGCAGCGCCCCTTACCTACAACGTTGAACGGCCGCTTTCATCACAGCCATCTGACTGCTCAGGGCACCGACCTGCCTGTGGGAACTTGCCCGCTAACAATCAAAAATCGTTGCTGCGTCGCACAATTCAAATCGAATAAGAATAGGAAATATCCGCCGACTGAACAGCCATTACTCGAAATCAGTTAATGACAATGGCTTATCTGCTTTTTCCGTTCCGCTGCACCCAATACCCCGAGTAGAGCAGGTTGTGTGTGGTTCGCACTGGTGGCGCCAGAACCATGTCGCAATCAGTCAAAACGTTCTACCGCCGCCTCAGGTTACGTTGCCAAGGCCATTGTGTGCTGCCTTACACCGCCTCCAGCGCGAGCAGCTCAGCCACCGTCTGCCTTCGTCGAATAAGCCGGGGCTCACCATTTTCCATCAGCACTTCGGCAATCAGCGGGCGCGCGTTGTAGTTCGATGACATGGAGGCGCCATACGCTCCGGTGTCGTGCAACACCAGCAGATCTCCCACCTGCGCCTGCGGCAAGGACCGGTGCAACACCACGCCACCTTCTCCCTGCGTAAACACATCTCCCGACTCGCACAGAGGTCCGGCAACCACCGTGTCAAACTGCAGGCCATTAACCGCTATGCCATCAGAGTGGATCAACTCCATGCCGTGGTAGGCGCCGTATAGGGCCGGGCGAGCCAGATCACTGAAGCCGGCGTCCACCATCACAAAATGGTTGGCGCCCTGTTGCTTCGTGGCGCGTACCTCGGTGACCAGCACGCCGGACTCGGCCATTAAATAGCGGCCCGGTTCTATTTCCAGTTTCACTGGGTGCTCCAGCAGTTGTTCCACCGCATGGCGCACTGCATCCCATAATGAAAAGTAGTGCGCCGTATCAATCGTGGGTTCACCTGCCTGGTAGGGAACGGACAGACCGCCGCCCGCAGAGATGGCGTGCAGGTCCAAACCCTGCGCATTCACTACCTCTACCAGCTTCAGCATGGCACCGCACACTTCCTGCAAGTGCGCGTAGTCCACGCCTGAGCCGATGTGCATGTGCAGGCCCTGCAAGGCCAGGCCGTTGGACTTGATCTTTTCGCAGGCGCGNNAGCGTACTAGGTCGCCATGCCAGATGCCATGCTTGCTATGCTCGCCACCGGTATTTGTTTTCTTGGAATGGCCATGCCCGAAACCTGGGTTGATGCGTAGCCACACCGGGTGCCCCGGGTTGACCGCACCCAATTGGTCCAGCATGTCCATGGAGCCGCAGTTCACGGGAATATTGAGTTCCACCACGCGCGCAAGCGTAGCGCGGTCCAGCAGATCGGCCGTGAACACGATGTCTGCGTGCCCGTTGCGCAAGCCCGGCGTAAAACCACCAGCCAACGCGCGTTCGATTTCACCCAAAGACACCGAATCCACCACTGCGCCCTGTCGCTTCATGAGGCGAAGGATGTGTGTATTGGAGTTGGCTTTCTGAGCGAAACGCACTACGTCAAACAACCGCAGAGCGGCAATCTGGCGCGTAATGGTGTCGGCATCATAGATCCACAGCGGGGTACCGAACCGCTGGGCCAAAGGAGCGATGGTAGCGGGAGTAAAAGGATTCATGGGTGGATGATCCCCTTCATAATCAATTCAATCAATGCTACTCTTGTTGTATAGCTATTCAATATTGATATGAATCTAACCCATCGCCAGCTGACGATGTTTCGCGCCATCATGCTGCACGGCAACCTGGGGCGTGCAGCTGACGCGTGCGCGTCAAGCCAGCCCACTTTGAGTCGCGAGCTGGGGCGTCTGGAGCAGTTGATGGGGTTTAACCTTTTTGACCGGGTGCGGGGCCGATTACGCCCTACCGTACGGGCACTTGCGCTGATGCAGGAAGTAGAACGCTCGTTTATAGGCTTGGAACAGATCGCAGCGCGCGCCAGCGAATTGCGCACGCAAGTGACAGGTCGCTTGCGCATTGCGTGTTTGCCGGCATTGGCCCATGCCTTGGTACCCCGCGCACTGGTATATCTCTCACATGCACATCCTGAACTAGGAGTCAGTGTGCATCCCTTAGAGTCGCCCTGGCTGGAGCAAGCCATGAGTGAACAGCGTTTTGACCTGGGACTGAGTGAAACCCAAGAGGCACCTGCTGGAGTTGCCTTGCAGCCCTTACTGAAAGTCAATGAAGTGGCTGTTTTGCCACGTGATCACAGCCTGTGCCGCAAGGCGCGACTGCAACCACGCGACTTTACAGGCGAGCGCTTCATCAGTCTCGCGGTTGGCGACCCGTATCGAACCGCCATTGATGCGATGTTCGAGGACGCAAAAGTACATCGAGCAACCCTGCTTGAAACCACGAGCGCAGTGGCCGTCTGCGCCATGGTGCGTCAGGGCCTGGGCGTTGCCATCGTAAACCCGCTCACCGCACTGGAACTCAGCGGACCGGACCTAGTAGTGCGGCCGCTTACCGTTGCCATCGGTTACCAGGTGAATATGCTTCTTCCGGACATCGCAGCTCCGCACCCCCTGCAGGGCGTTCTCGCAGACACCGTCCGCAAAGCCTGTGCCGCCTTGAACCAGCATCACTCGCTATGAGTTCCACCGCTCACAGAATCGGATCGAGTCCTACCACCAGCTACGCGGGGCCATTGCCCAAGTTGGCGGCAAGAAGGAGCTGACCGGGCGCACCGACATCGA
>DFWT01000080.1 GCA_002381045.1 Rhodoferax sp. UBA4127 | reverse complement strand
TCAGTTGGTTGTGTTCGGCATCGACCAGCGTTTCCAATAACTCGTCCGTAGAGTCAGGCCCCGGGTGAATGAACTCGGCGACTTTTTGAAGAAAAGTACGGGTATCTTCCCGCTCAGGACGGGTGGGATAGGGGTCAGACACAGCCAAAGGCGCAGGACATGCGGTAGTGATACACACCGCTAGGATAGCGGATTAACGTGACGAGCCGCGCGCTCAAGCTTCCAATGCGGCCAACCGGTGGCTCAACTGTCCTTGCGCCAGCCGGTTTCCAGCCGCTCCAGCCAAGCACGAAACTGCTGCGCCTGCACCTTGATCTGGTAGTTGGCCTGAGCCAGATGCTCTTCCACCATTTCGGTAATCTGACTATTGACAGTGGCTGGCGGCAGGTGCAAATGCGCCTCAGACTCGGCGCCGTCGCGCACCACCTTGGCACCGGCTTTGCGGGCAATGTTCAGCATGATGGTGTTTTCACTCAACACATGCAAAAACATCGTCTGCACACCTTCATTGCGGGCATGCATCATGGCGCGCTCGAACAGGCGTTTGCCAAACCCCCTGCCACGCGAAGCGGCCAGCACCGACACCCCGAACTCGGAGGCCGAGTTTTTTCGGTCTTCGCTCGAATACGCCAAGTGAGCGGTGGCGATCAATTCCAGGCGGCGGTTGTAAATACCAAAAATCTCGTCCCGCTCAAAATCCAGTGATTCTGCGTAGCGTTCAATTTGTGTGTCCGACGCAGGAAAACCAAAACGGTAATACCTGTCATTGGCATTCAAGGCTTTCAGGTGGGCGCAAATGCGCGCTCTGTGGTTTTCACCCAGAGAACGAATCGGGACAATCAGGTCCGGCTTCCTGGCCTGCGCAGGCAGGTCCGTCTGAAGCGACTGGCCGGTTTCTGGCTGGTTCGGTAGCTCCATGGGGGCTTGACTTCGGTTAAGCGTTTGCAACATGACTGGAATATAAGGGTTTTCCCTAGGTTCAAACGCCTAATAAGACCAATTCTCCTGTCAGTGTCGCATTTAGCGCAGATGGTGCGCCGGCACACCGATAAACTTGGCGCAATATGCAAGCCTCAGAAGAGATACGCAGTGCCTTGGCCCGGGTCGCTGAACTCAGACAACTGGCCGTAGGTCAAACCCCTCTGGCAAAGTCACTACACACCGTGAAACATCTCCAGGCGCGACGGTTTGCCGGCACTTACGCTGATTTGCTGGCCAACCCGTTGTATGCACCCAGCGCCCGGTTCTTCCTGGAAGAGCTTTACAGCGCGCAGGATTACAGCGCCCGCGACGCGCAGTTTGCCCGCATTGCCGGTGCCATCGAGCGCACCTTCCCCGAATCGGTGGTGGCCACTGTGCTGGCCCTGGCCAAACTGCACCGCCAGACTGAAGAGCTGGACATGGCCATGGCCCAGCAATTTTGCAATGAAAAACATAGCTATGAGCCCATGTCTTACCTGGGCGCATGGCGAAAAATTGGCCAAAGAGACTTGCGCTGCTGGCAACTCAGCACTGTGCTAGAAATTGGCCGGGCATTGGGCCGCTACACCCGCAAACCCGGTTTGCGCCTTATGCTCAAAATGATGCGACGCCCAGCAGAACTGGCTGGCATGGCGTCCTTGCAGCGTTTTCTGGAATCCGGTTTTGACCATTTTGCTGGTATGGCCCGCCAACCCGCCGCAGTCGGATTCTTTTTAGACACCATCCGCGCCCGTGAAACAGACTGGATCAACACGCTTTTTGATGCCTCCTCAGACAAATGCGTGACAGAGCTGATGCAAGTGTTGAGCAGCGACACTGTCGCAGCCTGACCCATAAGCCCGCACCCGAGTTGCAATTGCCAAGCCATGTCTGATCGCCCTGCTTTACCCCCCGGTGTGACCGTACTGGAACGGGGCTGGCTGTCATCCAACAATGTTTTGATTTGTGGTGGCGCCAGTTGCGCCCTGGTGGACAGCGGCTACGCCACCCATGCGCCCCAAACCCTGGCACTGGTTCAAGCGGCGCTGGGCGGGCGCAGTCTGGATGTGCTGGTTAATACCCACTTGCATAGCGACCATTGCGGTGGCAATGCCGCCCTGCAGGCCCGTTACCCCGCCATGCAAACGCTCATTCCGCTCGGGCAAGCGCCTCATGTGGCCGCGTGGGACCCCTACGCCCTGTCCTACACCCCCACTGGGCAGCAGTGCGAACAGTTTGGCTTTTGCGCCACCCTGCAAGCGGGTGCCGAGCTTGTTTTGGGCGATCTGCGCTGGCAGGTTCACGCGGCACCCGGGCACGACCCCAATTCGGTGGTGTTGTTTGAACCCCAATCACGGCTGTTGTTGTCTGCAGACGCGCTATGGGAAAACGGTTTTGGCGTGGTTTTCCCAGAACTAGATGGCGACGATGCGTTTGCCGAAGTGGGGACCACGCTGGATTTGATTGAGTCGCTAAGGCCACTCACTGTGATACCTGGCCACGGCGGGGCGTTTTGCGATGTCCCTGCGGCATTGGCTAGGGCTCGCAAGCGGCTTAATAGCTTTTTGCAGCACCCCGCCAAGCATGTGCGCTACGCGGCCAAGGTAATGATCAAGTTCAAACTGTTGGAGGTCCAGGCCATCGAAGTAGCAAAACTTCTGGCATGGACCACGGCCACCGATTTACTGCTGCGCTTGCATCAATTGGATGCACCACAGACGAGCTTTCAAGCTTGGGTACAGCAACTGGTCGACGAATTGGTGGCCAACGGCGCGGCGGCTTGGGATGGAACAGTGGTTCGAAATATGGGGTAACGGGTTGCAATAAAAAACCCCGCTAGGTTGCCCAAGCGGGGTTTTAGGTTTTAACCGTCAACTGGCTTACGCCAGCATTGGATTAGAACGTGTGCTTGACGCCAACAGCGAACACGTCGATCTTGGTGTCGAGATTAGAACCTTGGTCATCAGTG
>DFWT01000295.1 GCA_002381045.1 Rhodoferax sp. UBA4127 | reverse complement strand
TTTCATTCCTCTTTGATCCACCAAGCGTGAGCAGCGCAAATAGGAAAATATCAAACGCAATGAAGATGGTCAGTAGGCGTTGCTGCATATCAGTCTCCCGCTTGGCGTACCAGTGCCCATGCAACAAAGCAAGCGGCTGGAATGAGTAGAAGGTAAATCATGTGAATATCAGCGTACCACTGCTCGACACAATCACCCAATCAAAAAGTGGCGTAGCTGGCACAGCGTTTACGCACATCAGCTTGACGCATGAGTACCTGACAGTGGCGCTCAGTGACCCGGTGACACCTGCTGTGGTGGCGTTTGTACCCACGGTGACACCAGCACCCGTGCGGATGGTGTGCCCTGCTGGTTGACCAATTTTCCAGCCCATTGCACCCTGCCCTATAAGCTCTACTATGTCCCCAAATACTGGTGTGCTAGGTAGGGTGTGCGTTGGAACTGATGTGTTGGCCCGCGTTGATACAACTGGTTCAACATACGGGATTACTCCACCTGTTTCTAAGTTGTTCCAACTTACGCTTGGTTTTTTTAGCTTGTCCCATGATCCTGAAATGATCCTTCCGAAATAATTACCCATCCAGTTTGATAACCCAATGCCGTAACCATTGGCTGAGTTCCATCCTATCTCAGCACCCGAAGGGAAATATCCATCAGAACTTGCTTTCTGTATTTGTGCGTCAGTCAACACAGACAAATACAACGCTACTTTTCTAAGACTAAAGTTTATGGCTGACCCGGCTGTAGAAAAACCAATCTGAAAATAAGTACCAGAAATAAAGTCTGTAGGAGTCCCTGCATAAGACACTGGAAATTTTCTACCGTTTACGGTGACAATAACAGGAGAAACCCCAGTTGCAGGTGATGGATTTCTTGTTACTGCTACTGTCACCAATTGACCAGCTAACCCCCAAAAGTAGGAACCAGATTCAACACTGCAATTCCCGCCAATCAACACATTTCCAGCAGTCCTTGCAGTAAAGCTAAATTTTGTTGCATCAACAGTCAGATAACAATCTAGGGCTGCTGGCCCTCCGAAAGTCGTAGACCTAAGAGACATTAGGCTAATAGCTCCTGGCGTACTAGGAACCCTAAAAACACCAATCATCGTAAATGGGTTTGCATCAATCGTGGTTGGTCGTAATGCGTAGTTGACAATATACCCACCAGCTAAAATTGTTAGTTCTTCGTCAGTGGACAGTGAGGCAGTAAGTAGCTCAGTGTTTCTGCTCACCTGATCTTTACCGTCGATCACCAAAACATCAGTCTCGATGGTGTCGAAGGTTGCTGTGTCTAGCAGTTCAGCATCGGAAACATTAGGTAATAGCCCGGTTGACCTCCACATTTTTCCACCAATGGCAAAACCTGCTGTGGAATTAAAGTGTGTGCCATCAGCAAACCATCCCTGTGCTACGCCATAAGCGTAAGTTGGGCACTCAATCAGTGGGTCAAAGTAGTCATGCCCGTTTGAGATTGCATGGTCAATTACTGGCTGGGCATTCGCCCTGGCTTGCGCTTGTGTTGCTGATGTTGAGTCTGGATAAGGCGCAGAGAAAAGCCAATCTGTTGGGTAAGACGCATCCCATGCAGCTTGCACGGTTGGCAAGTCGGTGTTTATATCTTTAGCCGACCAATAAACAAGATCAGGCGCAATCAGGTTCAACAGTACAGCACGGTTTGCCGTGGTCATGGCATTTGCACTGGTGATTTGATCTATACCGCCACGGTCTACATAAGCGATTACCATCCCTGATGCCGTTGTATCTTCAATCAAGCATCCAACAATTTCGACTTCGCCACCGCTCACCCATGCGGCCCTTACCCTGGCAGATTCGTTTGCTGGCATATTGACAACCAAAGTTGCCAATACCTCTGTTGCGTTGCTGGTGTCAATGGCTTCAGCCCCAGCTACATCAACCCAGTCTGTTGTGTCGCTGATCGCATCTTGCCTAAATGTTTGCAGCTTGAAAACACCACCACCGCTGCGCTTGGTGTAGACCAGTGTTGCCTTGTTGAAGGTGTTGCCAAGAATGCCAGAAAACTGAACAGCATGGCCTGATGCAGTAAGTAAAAACACGCTTCCATTAAAGTGCGTTGACCAGCAGGTATTTACAATTGTTGACCCGTTTAAGAAGCCACCCGTGTAGAGTGAATAAAGCGTCCCGCCAAACGCACTCATGGCAGAAGCCCAATGCCCAGCATATCCATACTGTCGGTAAAGCTGGTAAACGTACTGATCTGGCACCAAACTTCGGCAGATCGAGTCCCCGGCGAACATCAGGCAAGCCCGTGTACTAACACCCGCAGCTATCTTTGACAATGCGGTTTTAAGGCGATGCAACTTCATGTTTTTAGAACTATTGTCGATTGCGTCTTGCACAGTAATTCCACGAGAACCCGTTAGGCTTGCCCCCTGTTCGGATGCCAGTAACGATTTCGTTACTGTATTTCTAAAAAATTGGCTCATGCGATCACCTCTTGAACGGTCACGCTAGCGGTTTTTCCGGTGTCGCAGTCTGCGGCCCATGCCAGATTTGCGGCGCGATCTTCAATCCATGTATCTCCGTTGTTCAGCACAATGCAACGCTTCGCCCAGGTGATGCCGGTAAACCCGATGGCTACCGGGTCGGTTCCGATATTGGTGAATCGCAAGCTGCGGCGGTTGGCGTTGGCGGCTACCAGTGCGGCACCGGTGTCTGTCACGGCCACGGCGGCGTTATCAGTCAGTGTCACGGCAGGCGCGTCGGTGTAGGTGATTCCAACGACGTTGATCGGGTTTCCCAGGCTTCCACGGTCATTGCTTACCGGCACGGTCCCGACAATGTTTGCGTTTACCGTTGAACCTTCGGTGTAGTTGATTGAAATATCGGCAGTGCTTACGATCACTTCTAAAGTGCAGTCCACGGCGGCGGTAAAACTGGCACCACTGAAACCCGGCCCCCGTAGTCTCAAGCCGGTTCTTACCCCGCGCATATCCTCGACTGCGTAGCCTGTGACCTCGATTTGCATATCAATCTCGGTTGCGGCTCCGGTTGACAGTAAAACGAGTGTTGTCCCGTTGAATTCCTGGCGCTTTTTTTGCCCGGCGACGAGTGAGATTCGGTATTGCATTTTTATTGCCTTTTGAAAAGCATGACGGCGGCGAGTCCGACGACGACGAACCCGGCATATTTGAGTGAGGTTTGGTCCCCGGCTTGGCCCGATTGGTAGGCCAGTGCCAAACGCTCGTTTGCACCTGATACGGCACCCAGGGCACCACTAAACATTTCGGCGCTGCTTGTGGCGTTGGTGTCGATGGCTTTGTTTGCCAAACCCACGGCGGCGTTAACGGCCCCGTGGTCGGTGCTGACGACTGACACTGACGAGTTTTGCGCGCTGATGTTGGTGCTGTCGTTGCCACCCACAACCCGCATATCGGTATTGTTGGTGGTGCTGCTGCTTGAGCTGCTGCTGTCACCACCAAATGCCGGGCATAACCTGCCCCCTGGCGCGTGGCGCTGCTCGAAACTGTGAATCATTGGATGGCCTTTTTTAGAATCCATCCGGTGACGGTGTAGCCCTGCTTTTCTGCGCGGCGTAACAGTCCCGGTCTGGCTGTTTGGAATGCGACGGCATGGCACCCTTTGGCCTGCGCTTCGATGATTGGCAACAACACCCCGGCCCAATCGGCAGGCCCGAAGCCCTGCGCGGCATTCACCCAGGCGATGCCGTTTTTAACTTCGATGATGTAGACGGCCTGTGCGGCGGGTGCGGTGGCTGCAAAACACAATCCACGCTCGGCCATGCCTGCAATGTCTTTGCTTGTTGTGATGCCTGACGGGTCTAGGTGTTCGGTTCCGGCCAGCAAAGCGGCGGCAAATTCCGGCTCAAGGCGGCTTAGGTAGATTTTTTTTTGAACCATATCGCCACCACGGCCACGATTGCGGCCACGATCAATTGATTTGTCAGGTCTTGGCCCAATCCCCCACCCTGGCTTACTCCGTTGCCATAGTTGACGCTGAACCCGGATGCGTCATTGCCAAAACTTGAGGCTAGGTCCCCGGTTTTGGCGCTTGACGTATTGGAAAATTGAAGCGGCGGCAGTTGCATGTTTTTTCCAATGGCACCCGCCACGCTTGATGGTGGCTAAGGTGCTGTTTTCATTTTTTGAGAATCAACACTGCGGCGAATGCGGCCCCGGCCAATAACAACACGTTGGCATTGATGGCCCCGGTTGTTTTTGGTTGCGCGTAGGCTAGGCCCGGCTGTGTGGTGCCCTGGCCTTGTACCTGCGCTTTCGTTTGCACGGCATCCTTTGCCAGCGAGTAATTCACCACGCTTGTCGCAATGCCTTTGAACCAATCGCCCCACCCATCGTTTGTAGGTGTGCTGGTCACGGCCTGCCCTTGCGTGGCAATGTCGCTGGTTACGGTGTTGTCATAAACCGGCTGGTCGTAGCTGGTGTCTACCCAACTAGGCCATGCCGATGTGCTACCTAGTGAGTAGTCCATCGCGGCCCCCTTTTACAGTCGGCCAATCGGGTCGATGAATTCGTAAAACACTTGGTAGGTGTTGGCTGCGCTTGATGTCAGGCGAAGTTCGACGTTTGGAGCCATGCCGGTATCCAGCACACCAGATAAATTGCCGTCCTCGATAAAGTCCACCACAACAATCCCGGCTTGTGGCGTGAGATCGTTTTGTTTTTGCGAGTGTTCCAACTTGGTGCGGTTGGTTTCGTAAACGGTGGTATTGCCTACGCGGATTTGCAGGTCGGTAATTGTCCCGGCGACGGCTTCATGAATCCAAATGCGCTTCATCTTGCCACCTGCGCCACCTGTGGGCAGGTACATGATTTGCTCGCCACTGTTGCCGAAATTCTGCGTGGTGTTGAGCTTTTTCAGAATGTACGGATTGTTGGTCGGCTGGCGTACCACGATCTGAGCATCCAGGCGGGCGACTGCTGGTGCGCCTGCGGCAAGCTTGATTTCAAAACTCAAGTCTTGAAGCAATGACATTGGCACGCTTGACAGCAATTGCTCAACCGCGCCGTTGCGTGCGTTTTTCTCGGTGAAGTCAATCGTCAAAAACGTGGCGGCGCTGAATACACCCCGGTAATCATCACGTTTGTTCATGATGGTTCCGGTTGTTTCGTCAAAAAACAAACGCCCGTTTGCCTTGCCGCGAATGCTTTCAATGTCCTCCGGTCCGAAGCCTGCGCCGGACAACTCAAGGATGATTTTGTCCAGGGTTGGCGCATTCTTGCCTGTGGGCAATTTCAGGGTGGCGGTGTTGCCGGGTGCGACGTTTTGCAAATTGGTTGCGCGAAGTTTGAAACTCATGGTGTTTCCTTGGTTGGTTTACGTGCGGGCGACGGCGCTGGTTTAGCGTGCGGTGTAGCCGGGCAGGTATTCACCAACAACGGGCAAATTCATGAAGTTTTTTTGCACCAGGGCGACGACAAAAAGAACGGCGACGACTTCGGCGGCAAAAAGGGCATGTGCTTTCATTTGGTTTCCTTGGGTGAGTGAGTGGTTAAGGTGTGGCGATTGCACTGCCACCCGTGCTACTCTGGCAAGCCCTTGCCGCACCCGTAGCGCTAGCCCTAGGCCCATTAGCCCTACCGGCTTTTCCGGGCACCTGTACCCGGCCATTTCTGAGTTCCCCTGTTGCGTAATCGCGTTCAATCCACTCGAATTGCTGTAAATCGGTCACGCTTTGCAACGGGCAGTCAATCGACCTTGCAACATATTGGCGGTGCGGATACTCCCGCAAGGCGCACACGTGTACAAGGGTGCAATTTCCTAAAAATGTCTTGTCCACTAATGCCGGGTTTTGCGTGGCACCGATGATGTGAACCGCTTCATGGCGGCCTGAAGTGGTCATTTTTCGCCATGCGGCGGGTGCCCATCCTGGCGTTGTCACGTTTGACAATTCCTCGGCCACAAAAACGCACTGCCCCCATGCATAGACCAACTCGCAAAGGGTTTCAAACTCTTTTCGAACGTTTTTTTCACCGGCCCCGCGTGGCAGGTAGCGAATGCGTAGCGGCCCGGACCCGGCGGTAAGCATGGCGCGGCGAATGCCTTCCAGGGTTTCAACCGGTCGGGCATAGTCCCCGTATTCGTTTTTGAAGTCCCAACAAACAAGGCGTGCCGGTTGCAGGGCGGCAAGTTGCTGTTTAATCCAAAGCCCTTTACCCGTACCACTGGCTCCGATCACGGCCCAAATCTGCGCGGCGTTACTGGCTGACACTTGCGGCCCCTGCTTCTACCGGCGGCGCTTGGCTGGCTGCGCGTTTGGCTTTGCGGTGTTGCCACCACGCGGCGAGTTTTTCGCCTATGCTGCCGTCCTTCGCGGCCTTGGCCTGCTCCAATTTTTGCTTAATCACAATCCAGGTCGGCACAAAAAACCCGGCGGTGCTGGCGATCAAGGCCAATTCAGGCATGGCGCTTGGCCCATTCCAACCGTATTTTTCGGCGACGTTGTTTGCCTGCTGTCCCCAGGCAAAACATCGTTCTTCTGCGTACACCTGTCGCAGTTCCGGCGCGATCATGCAAGCGAACCCGCCAATTGTGAACATCAACATGCCCCACTGCTTCGCGGCAATGTCGGCGGCGCTGGCCTGCTCTATTTCTTGCGCGGCCTGCTGCTGCTGCTCCGCGCTCGGGTTGGCTTGGTCGGTTTCCTGTGCCATTCCGGCCAATTGCTCTAGCCGGTTGGTGCTTTCCGGTGCGGTACTCATTGGAAAAGCCCTAAACCGTGGCGCGGCTTCTGTTGTGCCGGTAGGCTAGCTGGCGTACCGGTAGCGGTGGTTTCAATTGGGCTAGGTGTGGCTGTACCTGCGCTAGCCTTATCGCTATGGCTAGGGCTAGGCGTAGGGCTACCGTCAACGCGGGTTTTTTTCATCAGGTCATCAACTTGACGCGGCGACTTGGCGTAATGCTGGCTCCCGCAGTCCGGGCAGTACCGGTACAGGCATTTTTCCGACTGTTTGACGTGGGCAGAATCAAACCCGCATTCCGGGCATTTGGCCCGGCCTACCATTTTTGAAGCCATGATTAAACCCCCACGCTCGGGTGATCTTTCGGGTCGATTGTTGGCCCGAAATCATCGTGCGCCGGATGGCCGCAGTCCTCGCACGGCTCCATGGCTTGCGCGATCAGTTCGAACCCTTCCGCGATGGTGCCCCGTGCATACGGGTTGCCCCTGATTTCGGCGGCTATCTCGCGCAGGCGGTCGGCTTTTTGTGTTGGTGTTCCCATAGTTCACGTTCCTTTTGTGTGGCTTGGTCCAAAATCCGCGCCTCGGTTGCCACTTCCCCCGGGTCGGCTCTAAAAATCGGTTGCTTGTAGATGAATCCGTCGCGCACCCACGGCGCAATGCCATCGATGTAGTCCAGCCAGTGGCCGATTTCGACGGGTTCCGGCTCAAATCCGGTGAAGTCAAAGCCCGTGAAGGCTTCTTTTTCTGGCAAAACCGTACAGTTATTGACACCAGTCCAAGCGGCGCTATGCGCCGAAAACCCGGCCGCAAAATCCCCCGCTTCGCGGAGAAACCGGACTACCGCGGCATCGGTGCGCATCTGTTCACTGTGCTCTGCCTGCAGTACGTTGACCACGGCCAGCCCGGCGCGTTGCACGGTCCATGTGTGCAATCTGGTTTCAAGGTATTCTCCGGTAATGGCATTGACTCCGGCCACGCGGTCCACAGGGTCGCCATACTTGCCCACGGTGTCGGATTTGTAAGCTGGCGATAAGGTCAAATCCTTGCGGCGCACGTCCGGCCCACCTTGCAGGCTCCAAAACATGGCGTAATCTCCCTGGTCGGCGGCGTCTTGCGGTCCGGCGAATAGGTCCGGCGTTGTGGCACGGTCCACTTCGCCCAGGCGGCGCAATTCGCGGTAAACCGTGACGGATGGCCCGCCCACCTGTTGGAATTGCCGGATGCCCCACACGCTGGCCCAGGTGCGCACCCGTGGCGCGGTGTCGCTGGCTTTGCCGCCACTGGCAAAGTCCAGGCCCACGTTTTCCCCGGCTTCGGTCAGGCCGTCAATGTTCTTTGCGATGTATTTGGCGATGTAGCCGGTAGCGCTGCCCTTGGTGGTGTCGATGCGCTCGACGGTGTAGCGGTGCTTTACGGCTCCGCGCTCTGTCGGGTTGTCTTTCAGCGCGTACTTGCCTGCAATGCCAATTACCCCGGCCCCGTGGTCTTTGCGCCCGGCCAATAGGCGCTCGGGCTCAAACCAGCCCACGGAAACGGCCGGCACAAAAAGCAGAATGTGCCAATGTGGGCACCCATCGTGGTGCGGCTCTGCCACGCGGAACCCGTAGGGAAAGAATCCCCGGCGCGCCCAGGCGGCGCGAATCTTGGCCCATATGGCGCACAGGTAATCTTGCGCATCGCGTGGTGTGTCTTCGGTCCAGTTTTTGTTATCCAGCGCTGACCCGGTGAATCGGTGAAACCGGCTCGGGCATGTGATGGTCAAGAAAATGGCTACATCGCCTCGGGTTTCGGCCATTGTTTCAAATCCCCGCGCGCGCACCATCAATTCAGCGCGGCGCAATGCCGGGTTGCTTACGCTGGCGTCGGCGGCTTCTAACAGGTTCATCGAAAAGCCGGTTTCGTTGACCACTTCCAGGCTTTCCAGAATGGCCCGGTTGGCCTTGTTGCGCTCTCGTTTCAGCTTGTGGGCATGGTCGCTGGCATAACACTGCTTTTTGCGCCGGATGTGGCCACACTGGTGTTCTACGGTTTCGTTTTTGCGAATGGTTTCCCGGCGCAAATTGCGCAGCCACCACGACAAGTCGGACATACGGGCAATGCGACCGGCCAAGGTGATCGGCGCGGCGACTGGTTTGGCACCCAGGCCAGCGGCCAAGGTGTCCAACTGCGCGGCGATCTGCTCCGGCTGCATTGGTATGGCTTCGGTCATTGCCCATGTCAGCGTAGGCATACCGTCGGCGGTGTAGCCCGGCCTAGCGGTAGGCTGACTTTTACCGATGCCAGCCAGCAATGTTTTTGTCTTGCTGATGCACCAATGCCCGAAGGCTTTTAGCTCATGCTCCGGTGCCCTGACGTCCAGTTCAACCACGGGTCAGACAATCCATAGGTTTGTGGTCAGGCGCAGCGCTGGTGCGTCAAAATGTTGCTCGATCAGCTTGGTGATGTACCCGGCTGGCTTATCACCTGCTGGCCACTCAAAGCGGCCTTTCATTTCGAATTCCATGTCCACGACGGCGAACTGTCCCGGCCTGCATTCGTCAAAGAATGCCGGGTTTGTGTGGTGTTGCGCTTCAATTAACAAGTCGCCCAGGCGGGAATAATCTTTTTGGCTTTTGCGGTCCTCTTTTTTTACGGTGTATGGTGTGTCAAACGTTGGCCGGTATAGCGCGGCTTTGATTTCAGATTGCAGTGATTTCATTGCGCGGCCCCCTGCCCTAATGCGGCCATGGCCTGCTCAAGTCCGAACATCAGCGCCCCGATTTGGTCCGGTGTGCACTCTGCCGTTACGGTGTCCCCGGCTTGGTCTTTTAGGCTGATAAGTACCATGCCCATCAGCTTCAACGGCTGCACGGTGGCGGCGGCTCCGAAGGCGGTTTTGACGGTGGTTTTCATGCGGCTACCCCCACCACAACCCACACCACAAAACCCACGGCGGCAATGACGGACATTCCGAAAAAGCAGAATGCCGCAACATAAATTGAGTCTTCGGTGTTTTTCATGATCCAAAGCGCTCCACTCGCACGAGATTCCCGAAGTTGTCCACAACGGCCCAGGCTTGCGGGTAGCCGCTCATGTACTCATGTCCTGGCATCATTCCGGCGTGAGCCGTGCCGATGAACAGCGTTAAAAGCCAATTTGGCGCGGCTTGGTTGTGGCATTGTTCTGCCCACACTTGGATTGAAGGTGTCATAACGCCACCCCTGTGCGCAGTTCATACGCGATGGCCTCACCCAACAATTTCTCAAGGCGTCTTTTTTCCTCGGCGGTGTTCCAGTACCCTTCCCACAGCGCCTTACCTCTCGGGGTGTATTTGTTCTTTGCGTCGTTGTACATTTTCAAAAGCACTTCGGACGACTCGGCGGCGTCCTTGGCTAGTCGCGTGTACAGCGCGACGGCGGTTTCTTTTCCTGGCTCTGATTTCATGCGCCCGCCTCCTCTAAATTTCCAACAACGTCCGCCAATGTCGATATGGCGTTTTCAATTTCCCCTATGGCGTTTTCTGCTTTTTCTCCCTTTTCTGACGACTGCAAACCCTCCGGCATGTTGTCGAAAGCGTCTTGTTCATCGCTCAGAATTTCTTCCAGCTCGTTGGAAATTGTTTCGAGCTGGGTGCGAATTGCTTCCAGCTTGGCCCGTCTTGCGTTGTTCATGGTTCCACCCATTTTTCTGACCCGTTCACCCTGCAAATTAACCCGAAGGGCACCAGCGGGAGGCAGGGTGGAAGGGTCTGATTGATCCTCCCGGCGTGGTGCGGGTTGGAGTGTATGCAACAAACCTTTGCCTACGCAATAGGGATTTGATTCTTGCATTGCAACGACCCTTGGCGTAAGATGAATTTATCAACACCTCGGAAGGGTCATTACTATGTTTTCAATAGCGGAGTTCCTAGACTCTGTAAAGGCTAGGGCATCGATAGATTCTGACTATCGACTTGCAAAAGTGATAGGAAAATCTCATCAGGTCATCAGTAACTACCGGAAGGGTAAAAGCCTACCGAATGAGTCGGTTATTGAGCAGCTTTGCGCCTTATCCGGCGACGATCCCGATTTCGTGGCGGCGCAAATCCAGGCGGCGCGGTCCCCCGATGGCCCGGCCCGGATGATGTGGTCACGCATTGCGGCGCGGCTGTCCGGCGCGGCCACGACTGCGATTTTGTCAGTCTGTTTTGCTATTTCTCTGATAGCTACCAGCGCAAGCGATGCAAGGGCTAACACCCTAGATGCTTACAAAACTGGTGAATTCAGCATGCTATACATCGTATAAAGTAATGGGGTGAGGCTAAGCAGGACAACAACAGCTCAGCGTTGAATCACCAAGCCCCTTTTGGCTGTTTTGCCCGGACGGCAGCGGCAACCAACTCAGCCGTTTTGACCCGCCCAGAACGGTTGGCAAAATCAAACGCGCTAAGTCCTTGTTCGTTTTTAAGCTGGGGATCCGCCCCGGCTTCAAGCAGCAACTTCACGGCCGCGTCTGTGCCGTATTGAGCCGCCATCATCAAAGGTGTAGTGCCATTGGGTGATGCCGCATCAATGTAGGCGTTCTCATCAAGCAACAGACGCACCACATCCAGGTTCTCACCGGTCGCTGCGTAATGCAACGGCGCCCATCCAGGTTTGTTGACGTCTGCATCGCGCTTGATGAGCGCCTGACACAACGCCAATTCACCTTTGAGCGCAGCAAGCATCAAGGGGCTCTCGTCCGCGCTATTGCGAACTTCAACTTTGGTGCTTGGCCATTGCACCAGCACATCAGATGCGTTGAAAGCCAAGGCGTTAATGGCCACCAACAAACCTGGAACCCCATTGGGATCCACTGTGTTTGGGTCAAATCCACGATTTAAGAGCGCTTGAACCTTGCTTGGATTGTCTTGGACCAATGCCGTAAAAAAATCTTCATACGAACCTGAATGAGCAGATGAATATCCAATTAAAACAATAAGATATAAGACATTTCTAAGGTGATTTATGAATATGCAAATCGGACCGAAAATCATGCCAGCACGCCTTTGAAGAGTTGGTCAAAGTTGTGACTGGTCAGTGCTGCCATGTCTTGCACAGGCATTTGCTTGATTTGCGCCAGTTGGGCCGCGACAAACGGCACGAAGGACGGATTGTTGGTTTTGCCGCGATGGGGCATCGGCGCCAAGTAGGGGCTGTCAGTCTCGATCAACAGTCGGTCAAGCGGCACCATGGCCGCCACATCCCGCAAATTCTGCGCACTCTTGAAGGTCAGAATGCCTGAAAACGAAATGTAAAAACCCAAATCCAGCGCCTGTTGGGCCACATCCAGACTCTCGGTAAAGCAATGGAACACACCACCCGCACTGCCTGTTGAACCGTCTTCGCGTTCTTCTCGCAATATGGCAAGCGTGTCTGCGGCGGCTTGCCGGGTATGAATGACCAAGGGTTTAGCTAGCCGCCGTGCGGCACGGATATGGGTGCGAAAACGTTCGCGTTGCCAATGCATATCCGCCTCACTGCGCCCATTGAGACGGTAGTAATCGAGTCCCGTTTCCCCAATCCCCACCACCCGAGGCAAGCTGCCCAGACACAGTAAATCGTCAAGACTTGGCTCCTGTACGCCTTCATTGTCGGGATGCACACCGGCGGTCGCCCAAAAATTGTCATGATCCAGGGCCAATTTGTGAACATCTGGAAACTCTTCCAATGTGGTGCTGATGCACAAGGCCCGACTCACCTGGGCCTGAGCCATGGCGGCCCGGATGGCGTCGAGCTGCGACACCAACTCAGGAAAATTCAAATGGCAATGTGAATCGGTGAACATAGCTGCTGCCCAGGGCCAAGCGGCAGGCCGGGCGAAAACTTCAAATGGTTTGTGTCACCCGGTCTGACGCGAGGTGGCCGCCCAAAAGTTCTTCAATTTTGAATTTCAATTCTTTGGACTTTTCGTCGTCAGGAAAAATCACCCCCACGCCTTGGGTGCGGCTACTGACCGCCCTGGCAGGCGTCACGCAAGCCACTTTCCCGGCAATTGGATAGCGGTGAGGGTCATCCGGCAGCGACACCAACACGTACACCGAATCGCCTAGCTGGTAGTCCCGTGCGGTGGGAATGAACAAGCCGCCGGTAGTGAAGATGGGAATATAAGCAGCATACAGCGCGGACTTCTCCTTAATCGCCAATTGGATGACGCTGGGGCGGGGTGCGCCGGCAATGTGCAACTTGGACATACGGGATCGTTGTGCGCGAAATGGAAGCAGTTAAGCGCGCGAGTTTAGAGCCAATTGGCCTTGACTGACCAGCGCCTCCAGCATCAAGCCGGCATTAAAAGGATGTTCAACCGTGCGCATGGCGTTGGCCAATGCACCGCTCCATTGGGTCAGGCTGTGCCAGGTGCCTGTTTTTGGCAGGTCGTTGGCTTCAAAAAAACGGGGTGCCGCGCCCGCTCGCTGGGCCAGCATGTCATGGCAAAGCTTGTGCAATGCGTTCAGGGTTTGGGCCGGGGACCAGTCTTTGAACAGGGTTACATTGCCCTCTTGCACGGCGCGGGGTAGGTGCGGCCAAACCTCGCACAAATCGGTGTATTGCAGAGCGTCTTGCGGGCGGCCGCCGGCGGCGCGCAACATGACCCGCGCCTTGTTCTGTGCGATGCCCTGCCCTTGCAACCAATTCAGGGCAGCCGCGTCGTTTGGCCAGATCATCGCGTGCGCCAGGCATCGGCTGCGGATGGTCGGCAACAGCTGATGAGCTGCGTCAGTCGCCAACACAAATTTCACATCGCCCGGTGGTTCTTCCAAGGTCTTGAGCAGCGCATTGGCGGTGTACACATTCATACGCTCTGCCGGAAACACCAACACGGCCTTGCCACGCCCTCGGGCGCTGGTGCGCTGGCTGAATTCCACAGCTTCACGCATGGCTTCGACTCGGATTTCCTTGCTGGCTTTGCGTTTCTTACTGTCGATGTCGTCCTGGGCTTTTTCACTTAGTGGCCAGCCTATCTCCAGCATCACTGTTTCGGGCATGAGCACGCAGAGATCCGCATGGGCATGCACGTCGATGGAATGGCAACTGGCACAGTGGCCGCAGGCGCCCTGAGCAGTGGGCTGCTCGCACAACCAGGCGCGCACCAAGGCCATGGCAACATCGTATTGGCCCAAGCCTGATGGGCCAGCCAGCAGCCAGGCGTGGCCGCGCTGTGCCAGTAGAGTCTTGGTTTGCCCGGCAATCCAGGGCGCAACCGCTGGTGCGGCAACATTCATTTGAGCCAAGCTTTTTCCCGCACTGCGTCTATGACATCCTGCCAAACGGCTTCGCGGTTGCGCTCAGCATCAATGCGGACAAAGCGGGTGGTGTGGGTATCGCACCTGGCTTGGTAGCCGGCACGCACCTCGGCAAAAAATGCCACAGGCTGGGCTTCAAATTTGTCGGGCACGCGGGCGCCAGCCAAGCGCACTGAAGCAACTTCAGGCGAAAGATCAAACCAAATGGTCAAGTCAGGGTTTCGAACAAAATCACCCTCTAGCCCTTTTACAGTCTGCACCAAATGCTCTAAATAGGTGAGCGTTTTCAAATCGAAACCGCGACCCCAACCCTGGTAGGCAAAAGTGGCATCGGTGAACCGGTCACACA
>DFWT01000168.1 GCA_002381045.1 Rhodoferax sp. UBA4127 | reverse complement strand
ACCGACTGAGCTACACCGGCTTTGGGATTCGAAAATTATAGCGGTAGGGTCATAGGGCCTGGTGATACGCGGTGACCCGCTCCACCTCGTGCTTGGAACCCATGAAGACGCTGACACGTTGGTGCAATTGGGTGGGCGGGATGTCCATGATGCGTTGGGTGCCGTCGGTGGCTGCACCGCCGGCCTGTTCGATCAACCAGCTCATTGGGTTGGCTTCGTACATCAGGCGCAACTTGCCGGGCTTGTCGGGCTCGCGTTTGTCCCAGGGGTACATAAAAACGCCGCCACGCGTCAGGATGCGATGCACATCAGCCACCATGCTGCCCACCCAGCGCATGTTGAAGTCTTTGCCGCGCGGGCCGTCCTTTCCTGCCAGGCATTCATCAATGTAGCGCTGCACTGGCGGTGCCCAATGGCGCTGGTTGCTCATGTTGATGGCGAACTCTTTGGTGTCTTCAGGCACCCGAAGGTTTTCTTCAGTGAGTACAAACGAGCCTTGCTCACGGTCCAGTGTGAACACCACCACGCCATGGCCCACAGTCAGCACCAAGGTGGTTTGTGGGCCGTAAACACAATAGCCGGCAGCCACCTGTTTGACGCCTGCTTGCAAAAAGTCTTGCTCTGACACGCCCGTGCCTTCGGGCTTGACCAGCACGCTGAAGATGGTGCCAATGCTGACGTTCACATCAATGTTGCTGGAGCCGTCCAGTGGGTCAAACATCAGCAGGTATTCACCCTGTGGGTAGCGGTTGGGCACCACATAAATGCCCTCCATTTCTTCGCTGGCCATGGCAGCCAAGTGGCCACCCCATTCGTTGGCTTCAATCAACACCTCGTTGGCAATGATGTCCAACTTCTTTTGCATCTCGCCCTGGACGTTTTCGCTTTCAGTACTGCCCATCACCTCGCCGAGCGCGCCTTTGTTGACGGCCTGGCTGATGCGCTTGCAGGCGCGCGCCACCACCTCCAAAAGCAGCCGCAGTTCAGGCTGAATGAGGTCTGCACGGCGTTGCTGCTCTACGAGGTAGCGGGTCAGGTAGGTTTTTTTAGACATACAGAAAAGCTCCCAAAATGAATTGGATTAGTCAGCCAGGGCACGGCTGATGACTTCACGCACGTCATTGCTCAAGTCAGCCTTGGCGGCCACGCGGTTCAAGGCTTCGCGTGCGGCGTTGCGGTAGGGTGCGGCCAGCTTTTTCCAGCGGTCCAGCCCGCGCGCAAGGCGTGACGCTACCTGCGGGTTGAAGCTATCCAACTCCAGCACTTGTTCGCTCCAGAACACGTAGCCAGCCGCATCGGCGCGGTGGAATGCGCCGGGGTTGGCGCTGCAATAACTGAAGATCACGCTGCGGGCGCGGTTCGGATTGCGCAGGTTGAAGTCGGGGTGCTTGAGCAACTGGCGCACCGCGGGCAGCACCTGGCCGCCACGGTCGGTGCAACCGGCTTGCAGCGCAAACCATTTGTCCAACACCAATTCTTCGTTTTTGAACAAACTGTGAAAGCGCGCCAAGGCCGGGGTGGCCAGTTCGTGACCGCTTTGCACCAGAGCGCTCAAGGCGTTGAAGCGGTCCGTCATGTTGTCTGCGTCCTTGAAGCGCTGGTAGGCTTTGCCCGGCCAGACGGTGTCGCCGCTGCTGCGTGCGGCCAAGCACAGGTAAGTCAGCGCCTGGCCCGCCAAGGCACGCCGGCCGCTGGACAAGGTGTCGGGCGTGTACCCACCGTTTTGGTAATGCGTCTCAAAAGCCCATTGCCAGTCCGGGGCCAGTTCGGTGGCGAGTTGTTCGCGCATGGCTTCGCGTACCGCGTGAATGCGCTGCGGGTCCACCTCATCGAGTTGATCAGCGATGTAGGTCTCCGAGGGCAATGTCAGTACCAATTCTTTGAACGCAGCGTCCAGATCGGGGTGGCGCAGCACCGTTCGCATGGCTGAAATATATGCGGCATTTAGGCCGCTAGCTCCCGTTGAATATGTGTGATTAGTTATTGAATTGATAGCGCTTCGCAAAGCCAGCCTTTGTCCGGCTTCCCAGCGGTTGAAGGGGTCGGGCTCGCTGGCCAGCAGCGTGAGCAATTGGGCATCGGTGTAGTCAAAGTCGATGATGACCGGCGCGCTGAAACCGCGCAGCAGGGAGGGTACAGGTGCCTCGGGCACGTTCTCAAAGGTAATGGATTCCGTCGCTTGCGTCATGACAAACAGGTAGCTGTCGCCACTGACCGCGCCATCACCTTGCACGTGCAGGGGCAGGGCTGCGCCAGAGTTGGCACCCACCAGACCAAGGCTGATCGGGATGACAAACGGATCTTTCACCTCTTGCCCGGTGGTCGCCATGCAGCTCTGGCCAAATCGCAAGGTGTAGGTTTGAGCATCGGCATCGTAGTGTCCCGATGCCGCCACGCGCGGGGTGCCAGCCTGGCTGTACCAACGCTTGAACTGGGGCAACAACGCGGCAAGCGGCGAGTGCGGGTTGGCATCGGCGATGGATTGCGCAAAGTCGTCACAGGTAACGGCCTGCCCATCATGACGGGAGAAATACAGCGTCATGCCTTTGGCAAACCCGTAGCGTCCCACCAGGGTTTGCATCATCCGCACCACCTCGGCCCCTTTTTCGTAAATGGTGACGGTGTAAAAGTTGTTGATTTCGATGTAGCTGTCGGGCCGCACCGGATGGGCCATTGGGCCCGCATCTTCGGGAAACTGGGCGGTGCGCAAGACCCGCACGTCTTCTATGCGCTTCACCGCGCGCGCTGAGGGGTCGGCGCAAAGGTCCATGCTGAATTCCTGGTCGCGGAATACGGTCAGGCCTTCTTTCAGGCTCAGTTGAAACCAGTCGCGGCAAGTGATGCGGTTGCCAGTCCAGTTGTGGAAGTACTCGTGGCCCACGACCGATTCGATGTTGGCAAAGTCAGCGTCGGTAGCGGTGGCCTGGTTGGCCAGCACGTACTTGGTGTTGAAGATGTTCAGGCCCTTGTTCTCCATGGCGCCCATGTTGAAGTCGCTGGTGGCAACGATCATGAAGCGGTCCAGGTCCAGCGGCAACCCAAAGCGGGCTTCGTCCCAAATGACAGATTTGATGAGCGACTTCATCGCGTGCTCGGTTTTGTCCATGTCACCCTGACGCACGTACACCTGCAACAGATGCTCGCGGCCATTGCGCGCCTTAATGCGCTGCTCACGCGCCACCAGCTTGCCTGCCACCAAAGCGAACAGGTAACATGGCTTTTTGTGCGGATCCACCCAAGTGGCGAAGTGGCGGCC
>DFWT01000257.1:7538-7784 GCA_002381045.1 Rhodoferax sp. UBA4127 | reverse complement strand
GGGCGAATGGGTCATTGAGCAGACCCTGTGTCAAATGGAAGCCTGGCATGCCATCGGCCTGGATGTACCGGTGAGCGTCAACATTGGTGCACGCCAGTTGCAGCATCCCGATTTTGTCGCCCGCCTGCACACCATTCTGGCGGCTCATCCGCAGGTGCCAGCCAAATGCATTGAGCTGGAGGTGCTTGAAACCAATGCCTTGAAAGACATAGAGCAGGTGTCGCAGGTGATTGCGGCTTGCGGTCA
>DFWT01000257.1:1897-7503 GCA_002381045.1 Rhodoferax sp. UBA4127 | reverse complement strand
GTGATAGCCGAAGGTGTAGAGACTGTCGCGCACGGCACCGCCCTGCTGAAACTGGGCTGCGAACTCGCGCAAGGCTTTGGCATTGCCAGGCCGATGCCAGCTGAACAGCTGCATGCCTGGGCCAATTCATGGCGCCCGGCTGCTGCCTGGTCGCAGGAGCCCGTCTGGGGTACCGCACCGGCCCCTTTGACTTGACTTCGTTGCTGTTTTCCAGTTTCGGCTTGCTCTTGACCCGTCGTGGCCTGGCAGTGGCTTTCTCGACACCGCACCAGTGACTCGCCACAAGCAGCGTCGTCAAAGTGCAATGCTAATATCCGCTGTGTCGGTTCGTCTTGAACCCTGTTGAATNNGCTGCGGTTCATCAGCAAGCAAGTTTCAAGTCTAGGATTCTCATCAATCAGGGCCGAAAGTCGTGAACATTAACTTTTTCGTTTTACCAACTTTGCTGTTGGGTTGCCAAGTCGCAATGGCTCAACCCGCCAAAGCATCCCCCGCCGACTTTCAAACCACGCTGTGGGCGGTGAGCTGCATGGCCTGTCATGGCACCGACGGCAAAGCCGAGGGCGTTGGCCTCACGCTTCATGGCAAAACCAGCCAGGAACTGACGGATACCCTGCTTGCCTTCAAATCAGGAAAAAAAACCGGCACCATCATGGACCAGCATGCCAAAGGTTACAGCGATGAGGAGTTAAAGCGAATCGCCATTTACTTCTCTCAGCTCAAGTGAGGCCATCATGACATTCTCACGTCGTACTTTGTTGCAGGCGGCCGGTGCCTCCTTGGCAGGCCTGCCTTTTGCCACCTATGCTCAGAGCGATGCAAAAGTGGTGATCATTGGCGGGGGTTTTGGTGGCGCAACAGCAGCCAAATACTTGAAGCGTTTTAACCCGGCGCTGCGAATCACGCTCATCGAGCCAAATTCAGAATTTGTGATGTGTCCGCTCAGCAATCGGGTCATCAATGGCGGCATGACCATGCGTGATTTGACCCGTCCCTATGACCGGTTTGTCAGCAAATACGATATCCGCTGGGTGCGGGGCTCAGCCGATGAAATCGACCCGGTATCACGCGAGGTCCGTGTCGGAAAAGAAAAGTATGCGTACGACCGTTTGATTGTCTCGCCAGGTGTGGACTACAACTACGACGACATTCCCGGCATGGGCACAACACAAGCGCAGGCGATGGTTCCCCACGCGTGGAAGGCTGGTCCACAAACCCAGCGCCTGCGCGAAATGTTGATGGCGTTACCGGTGGGTGGTGTCGTGGCCATGCACATTCCGAAGGTGCCCTACCGATGCCCACCCGGGCCATACGAGCGTGCCAGTCTGATTGCGTACATGCTGCAGGTGCGCAATCCGAAGGCCAAGTTGTTGGTGTTCGACAGCAACCCGGAAATACAGGCCAAAAAGGGCTTGTTTGAAGCCGTCTGGAAAGAAAAGTATGCGGGGCTTCTGGAATACGTTCCCAATGCTGAGGTGGAAAACGTAGACGCCAAGACACAGACGCTGGACCTGAAGATTCAGGGCAAACAAAAGCTAGATGTGCTGAACCTGATTCCGCCGCAGCGTGCGGGTGCCATTGCCCGCCGATCGGGACTGGCCAATGTAGGTGGCCGTTGGTGCGGTGTAGATTTTTTGAACTACGAGTCCACCGTTCACAAAGGCATTCATGTGTTGGGCGATTCGGTTGCAGGCGCACCAGGCATGCCCAAATCCGGCCACATGGCAAATCAGGAAGCCAAGGTGTGCGCCGGTGCGATTGCGTCGCAATCACTTGGCCAACCCATACCCGACATGCCCATCATTGCGAACACCTGCTACAGCTTTGTGNNGAGCGATGTCATGGGCGGGCAACATCATGAACGACACCCTGGGGTAAAACTACCTAGGCGTCTTCCCGGTCAGAGCTCGCCTGGCATTTGTGCACGGAGGATTGCACCGCAGGCTCGTTTGGCTTTCTTGGCGTCAGGGCGCAATGATCTCCGCGTAGTCGTACAGTGCACCCAGGATGGCTTCGCAGCGTTCATCGGCCGACTCTGCCAAACGATCTAGTTCATCAAACAGCGCTGGCAGAGTAAGTGCCCCGCCCTCGCCTTCCATCAGACACGCCACGCGGTGCGCCTGCCAGGCTTGCGCTTCATCTGAGTTAAGGCTTTGCGGGTAGTTGCGTGCCCGGTAGCGCCACAGCAATTCCCCCAGTCGTGCATCGTCAAAGCTGGGGCGCGCATTGGCCAACTGCTCTGGTGTGCATTGACGCAGATCGTTCAAACGGCGCCGGTCGGCATTGCCAACAAATCCACCGTACAGGTCGGCGTCCACGTCCACTGGCCCTGCGTCATCCCGTTTGAACACCTGTACCCAGATGGCGCTCATGTCGGGCAGGTCACGGGCCTTTTCGGCGTGCAGCAGTTGTTGGTCCAGGTCAATGTGCCAACGCTTGGCCATGGCAGCGTTGAGCACTTTCAGGTTGCTCATCACCATGGGTGACTTGTTCAAGTGAACCGACTTGACAGGCAGGCGTCTCAGACCTTCGGGCAAGTCGGCAGATTTGGTGAACAGGCGCAGGCGGATCTGGTCGGCATTCAGCGTCGCCAGCTCAGTCGGGTCAAATGACAGGTCCCAGGCCAGCAACTCGTTTTTGTTACCCGGGTGCATGGCCAGCGGCCACATCAAGGCCAGGCAACCACGCTCAGGTGCAAACATGCCAGAGATGTGCCAAAAGGGTTTGGCGTGCGTCAGCGTGGTGGGCAAGCCCAGCTCGGCCATCACGCGATCTTTTTTGTGCAAGCCAAAACAAAAATCAAACAGCTTGGGCTGTGCGGATCGGAGCAATTGCGCCAGTGCAATGGTGGCGCGCACATCACTCAAGGCATCGTGGGCCGACTCATGACTGAGGCCATTGGCGGCGGACAAATCGGTCAGCTTGAAGCTGGGTTTTCCTTCGGGATTGAGCGGCCACTGAATGCCCTCGGGCCTTAAGGCATAGGCGGTACGGATCACGTCCAGCAGATCCCAGCGGCCACAGTCGTTTTGCCACTCACGCGCATAGGGGTCGATCAGGTTGCGCCAGAACATGAAACGGGTGATTTCATCGTCAAACCGGATGGTGTTGTAGCCCACACCAACCGTGCCCGGCGTGGCCAGGGCCTGTTCAATCTGGGCCGCGAATTGATATTCTGGAACGCCTTTTTCAAGACATTCTTGGGGCGTGATGCCGGTGATCAAGCAGGCCTGCGGGTCGGGCAAAAAATCATTCGCGGGCTGGCAGTACAGCATGACCGGCTCACCGATGGGGTTCAATTCTGCGTCGGTGCGGATCGCTGCAAACTGGGCTGGCCGGGCACGGCGCGTGTCGGTGCCAAAGGTTTCGTAGTCGTGCCAGAGAAAGGTGTGAGACATGAGAAAAATCGTTCGCCTTGTAGGAGGTTTGCTATATAAAGCGAAGCTTATGACACATGCATAATAAGGGCTACAACCTGATTTGTTTACTTTCTTCGGGCGGAGCGCACACCCGGCAACTCAGCCACCAGCCCCAGCACCTTGTGCAAGCGGCCCGAGTCGACCACCTCCACGGTAAAAGTCATCCAGGCCGTGCCTTTAATGGACTGGGTTTGGACGCCAATCACATTCATTTTTTCCTTCGTGAAGACCTCGGAAATATCCCGCAGCAGGCCCTGGCGGTCTAACGCCAGCACCATCACATCGACCGGGAAGACCGAGCCACCCGCCGACTGGTTCAAACCCCACTCCACTTCTATCAGGCGCTCGCCGTTTTTTGCCACCATTTCGCGCAGGTTCGGGCAGTCGGCTCGGTGCACGCTGACGCCTTTGCCACGGGTCACAAAACCACGGATGGCATCGGGTGGTGCCGGCTTGCAGCACTTGGCCAACTGCGTCATCAGCGAGTCCACGCCCACCACCAGCAAACCTCCCTTGCTCGGGTTGGATTCACTGCGTGGCTTACGAATCAGCGGCGCGTCTGCATCAAACTGGGCGGGCTCGTTAGGACGCAGAAGCAGTTCAATGGTGCGCAGTGAAAACTCTTCCTTGCCCACATCCTCGAACAAGGCTTCAGAGGACGTAAAGCCCAACTGGCTGGCCAGATCGTCGAGCTTCAGGGCAGTTTTGCCTTCACGCTGCAACAGTTTTTCAACCGCCTCACGGCCCTTGGCGATGGTCTCGGCCATGGCCTGGGCATTGAACCAGGCGCGCACCTTGGTGCGGGCCCGGTGGCTCACCAAGTAGCCTTGCTCGAGGTTCAACCAGTCACGCGACGGCCCGCCTTCTTTGACGGTGGTGACCTCCACCGTCTGGCCGTTTTTGAGCGGTGTGTTGAGCGGCACCATGACGCCATCAATCCGCGCTCCCCTGCAGCGATGTCCCAGGCTGGTGTGCACGTTGTAGGCAAAATCCACCGCGGTGGCACCTTGGGGCAATTCCACAATCGCGGCATCCGGCGTCAGCACATAGATGTGGTCCTCAAACACGCCGTGGGTCTGCGCACCCGACAAGTCACGCTCCCATGCCAGCAATTGCCGCAGCACGGCAATCTTGGCATCGTATTCGCCGCTGGCGGAGACGCCGGCATAACCTTTGGTGCCAGCCTCTTTGTAGGCCCAATGCGCAGCCACCCCGCTCTCGGCATGGGCGTGCATGGCCTCGGTGCGGATCTGTATCTCGGTGGGTTGGCCATTGGCATCACGCACCACAGTGTGCAAAGACTGATAGCCATTGACCTTGGGCTTGGCAATATAGTCGTCAAACTCTTCGGCAATGGCACTGAAATGGTCATGCACCCAACTCAACGCGCCATAACATTCAGGCACGTCATTCACCACAATACGCAACGCCCGCACGTCATAGACCTGCTCAAAACCNNGACACCTGGGCGCGAATGCCATTGGCATTCAGGTCGGTCTGCAATTGCGAGCGCATGCGCTCCACATGTGCTTCACGCTCGGCGCGTTTTTCGTCCAGCAACTTGGCCACCTGGTGGTAGGTGTCGGGCTCCTGAAAACGAAACGCCAAGTCTTCCATTTCCCACTTGATTTCCCAGATGCCCAATCGATTCGCCAGCGGGGCAAACACCTGCAAAGACTCCGCCGCAATGCCGTCAGGCATGGGCAACTTGCTATGGGCAAAAAAGCGCAGGGTTTGCAGCCGCGAGGCCAGGCGCAGCATCACCACGCGCAAATCACGTGAAAACGCCAGCAGCATCTTGCGCACGTTTTCTGTTTGCACTGCACCCGGTTGTGCCAGGGGCGTTTGGCTGCGCTGCAAGGACATGCGAGCCAGCCTGGCCTGGCGTTGCACCCGCACCAGTTTCGTGGTTTCCAGCGCCAATGCGGCAAAGCTGTCACCGAAAGCTTTGGCAATCACTTCCTGAGGCTTGTTCAAGTGATCACAGGCATACACCAGGTAGCTGGCGGCCTGCATAGCCTCGGAGCCACCAATGCCGCGCAGGATATCAGCGACTGCGTCGGCGTGCGCGAGGATGTTCTCACCGGTGTCCAATAATTCACCAGCCAACAGGGGCTCGGCAAAGGCTCGGGCCCGGGCCAGCGAATGAGCTTGGTCAGGCAGGTCATGCGCGGTGGCTGCCATCAC
>DFWT01000257.1:231-1882 GCA_002381045.1 Rhodoferax sp. UBA4127 | reverse complement strand
CACGCTGGGTCATGGCCTGCGCCGTGACGCTTGACAGCAAATCAGACTCTGCACCGCGCACCAATAGGGTTTGTGCGGTGATCTGGTCATAGGCTTGCCACAGCAAGGCTTCGCCCTGCGCTGCCGCCTCGGCCGTCATGGTCTTGAACGGCTCGGCCAGCGCCGGGTCGTAATGCAGCGTCAGGCGCCCGCTGCCGTCTGCGGTAGGTATGAGCATCGGCTTGGTCAGTGCCAGCCACTGCGCTGCGGTGTGCGGACCAAAGCTGCTGGNNCCAATGCGCAACAAGGCTGCGGGCTCAATCGCAGGGCCAACATCGTTGAGCACCAGACGGCGCACCTTAGCAAAGGGCGGTGCCTGGGCAAACCCGGCCACCGCCATACCAATCAGGCCACCCATGCTGGTGCCAAGCCAGTCCAGCGTACTGGGCTGCAATTTGGCCAGCAAGGCGAACATGTCGGCAGCATAAGTGGGCAACTGGTACTGCACTGGGGGTTTCAGCCAATCGCTTTTGCCCCGACCGACCACATCCGGGCACACCACTCGAATTGGATGACCAAGATCCTGGGCACGCTGGCAAAGCGCCTGCGCCAGCACGTCAAAGTCGCGCCCTTGGCGCGTCAGACCATGCACGCATAGCACTAGATGATGGGCATCAGCCTGTCCCCACTGCCAATAGGCCATGCGGTGCGCGCCCTCAGTTTCGGGGCAAGTGACAAATTCGAGGGTGGGTTCAAACATGACGGGATCGCGGTTCAGAGGCATTGGATAATGCCTGCACACTGCTCAAAAAGCTGTTGCGTAAGACACAAGGCAGCATCCTAAATCAAACGCATCGATGCGCTGCAACACGTACCCACAGTTACCAACTTTTTCGGAGAGAAACCATGCTCACAGGTAAAACCGCCCTGGTCACAGGCTCAACAAGCGGCATTGGTCTAGGCATTGCCAAGGCCCTGGCAGCCCAGGGTGCCAATATTGTGCTTAACGGTTTTGGCGAAGTCGACGGCGCCAAAGCTGAAGTGACGGCCCTCGGGGTCAAAGTGGCTTACCACGGCGCTGACATGAGCAAGCCTATGGAAATAGACGCCATGATGACCTACGCTGCCACACAATTTGGCCGGGTCGATATCTTGGTGAACAACGCCGGCATCCAGCATGTGGCGCGGGTCGAAAATTTCCCACCGGAGCGCTGGGATGCCATCATTGCCATCAACATGAGCAGTGCCTTCCACGCCACCCGGCTGGCACTTCCAGCCATGCAGGCGGCGGGCTGGGGCCGCATTATCAACGTGGCCTCGGTTCACGGCTTGGTGGCCTCGGCAGAAAAGTCAGCCTATGTGGCAGCCAAACACGGTGTCGTGGGTTTGACGAAAGTGACCGCGCTGGAAAACGCCACCACCGGCGTCACCTGCAACGCCATTTGCCCGGGATGGGTGCTGACACCGCTGGTGCAAAAACAAGTGGATGCAAAAGCTGCGGCGCTGGGCCTCTCGAACGAGGATGCCAAGAAGCTGCTGCTGGGCGAGAAAGAGCCCTCCTTGCAGTTCACCACACCTGAAGAGTTGGGTGCACTGGCAGTGTTTTTTTGCTCGCCCGCAGGCAACAACGTGCGCGGCGTGGCCTGGAATATGGATGGCGGCTGGGCGGCGC
>DFWT01000257.1:0-193 GCA_002381045.1 Rhodoferax sp. UBA4127 | reverse complement strand
CCAGTCGCACCCCGTCCAGCCCGACCCGGCCCACTGAGGATGTCCATGACCTACCCGTCGCCCGCCGCCCCAATCGCAAACGCCTCTCCTGCCCCCTTTCCCACCTCTGGCCCGACCCGGCCAGCGCTGCTTCGGGTCGGTTTTGAAATGGCATACGACTGCCCAGCTCCCACGCCGATGATCTTGGCGCTGA
>DFWT01000194.1 GCA_002381045.1 Rhodoferax sp. UBA4127 | reverse complement strand
TTCGGACGTGATGGCGATTTGGTGCCAGTCACCATGTTCAAGGCGCAGGAGCGCGTCAATGGCATTCCGGTGATCGACATGCGTCACGCCAAAGCCATGCGCCAGATGCTGCACATGGCGACCGGTCCAGGCGGCACCGCACCCAAGGCGCAGACCATGGGTTACTCGGTCGGTGGAAAGACCGGTACCGCCCACAAGCAGGAAGGCAAAGGCTACGCCGACAAAAAATACCGGGGTGTATTTGCTGGCCTGGCCCCCATTGATGCGCCGCGCATTTCGGTGGCCGTGATGATTGATGAGCCCAGCAACGGCAAATACTTTGGCGGTGATGTGGCTGCGCCGGTGTTCAGCCAGACGGTTCAGCAGACCCTGAGGGTGCTGGGTGTAGCGCCTGACATTTCGGTGGTGCCGCAGATCGTGACCCAAGCGGTGGAAGAGAGCTTCTGATGCTGCCAGAACTCACCACCCCCCAAACTGCTGCCCAGTGGCTTCGCACACACGTCCCTGGCCGGTTGCGCACCGACAGCCGCCAAGTGCGTGCGGGCGACGGCTTCCTTGCCTGGCCCGGTGCAGCGGTGGATGCGCGCAAGCATGTGGGTGCTGCCTTGGTCGCAGGTGCCAGCGCCTGCCTGGTGGAGCGCGCAGGCAGCGACGAATTTGCGTTTGATGACGCCCGGATTGCCAGCTATGCAGGCCTCAAAGCGGCCAGTGGCCCGATTGCCAGTGACTGGTTTGGCAAGCCCAGTGAGGCGCTTGCCGTGCTGGCCGTCACCGGCACCAATGGCAAAACTTCAACCGCCTGGTGGTTGGCACAGGCGCTATCAAATCTGGAACAACCAGCCAATATGCCATGCGGGGTAGTAGGTACTTTGGGTGTGGGCGTGCCGCCAAATGTGGTCAGCACGGGTTTGACCACACCCGACCCGGTGGCCCTTCAGGCGGCGTTTGCAGACTTTCGCGAGCGCGGGTTCAAAGCTTGTGCAGTGGAGGCCTCCTCCATTGGCATCGAAGAACACCGCCTCGATGGCACACGCATCCACACCGCTTTGTTCACCAACCTGACCCAGGACCACCTGGACTACCACGGTGACATGGCTGCCTATGGCCGCGCCAAGGCCAAACTGTTTGCCTGGCCTGGCTTGCGCGCTGCGGTCATCAATGTGGACGATGTGTTTGGCGCGGAACTGGCGTTGGCATTGCACCACCAAGCGCCATTGGTAGACCTTTGGACGGTGTCGATGCGGCCAAGTGGCAACGACCAGGCACGTTTGCAGGCGCAAGGCATTCGTTACCAGGCCGATGGTGTGATGTTCAACGTCGTTGAGTCTGGTCGCTCCCTGCCCGTGAAAACGCAGCTGATCGGTGCCTACAACGTGGCTAATGTGCTGGGAGTGATTGCCGCCATGCGCACTTTGGGTGTGTCTTTGCAGGCGGCAGTGCAAGCCTGCACGGGTCTGACACCAGTACCAGGGCGCATGGAGTGTGTGCAGGTGCCTGGGCGCGTCATGGTGGCTGTGGACTATGCCCATACGCCGGATGCTTTGGCGCAGGCACTCCAGGCACTCCAACCCTTGGCTGCCGCGCGAGGCGGGCAACTGTGGTGTGTATTTGGTTGTGGTGGGGATCGTGACACGACCAAACGTCCGTTGATGGGTGCGGTGGCCGGTGCCAATGCCGACCGCGTGGTAGTTACCAGCGATAACCCGCGCAGCGAAGTGCCCCAGGCCATCATTAGTCAGATTCTGTTGGGTTTGGTGGGTGTGAAGGATGTCTCTGCTGAGCCAGACCGCGCACAAGCCATCCGCGGCACATTGCAAAACGCTGCCGCCAATGATGTGGTGTTGGTGGCAGGCAAGGGCCATGAAGACTACCAGGAGGTCGCTGGCAAACGCCTGCCTTTCTCGGATGTCGCCGTGGTGCGCGCTGCGCTCGGTGTGGTGGCGCCTTCTGGTCAGGAGGCCATCGCATGAACGCCATGATGGGTTTGCAGCAGGTTACTGCCTGGCTGGATCAGGCGCATGCGGTGGGTGTGAAAGATCCCGATGTGTTGATACAGCGCGTGCACACCGACAGCCGCACACTGGCCCCGGGTGATCTATTTGTGGCGCTGCGCGGTGAGCGTTTTGATGCCAATGACTTTTTGGCGCAGGCCCGTGAAAAAGGGGCGGTGGCTGCCATTTGCCAGGGCGACAGCGCCACGCTCAAGCTGCAACAGGCAGGTCTTCCCGGATGGGTGGTGCCCGATGCCAAACTTGCCTTGGCCGAACTGGCCACACGCTGGCGCGCGCAGTTCCAGTTGCCGCTGATTGCGGTGACAGGTTCCAATGGCAAAACCACGGTGACGCAAATGATCGCGTCCATCTTGCGCGCCTGGCAGGGCGAGCAAAGCTTGGCCACCCAAGGGAATTTGAACAACGAGATTGGGGTGCCGCTGACCCTGCTGCGCCTGCGCGACACCCACCAGGTGGCGGTGGTGGAACTTGGCATGAACCATCCTGGCGAAATCGCCACCTTGTCAGTCATTGCGCAGCCGACGGTGGCGCTGGTGAACAACGCCCAGCGTGAACACCTTGAGTTCATGGCCACGGTGGAGGCGGTGGCGCATGAGAACGGTTCGGTTATTGATGCGTTGCCTGGTGACGGCGTGGCCGTTTTCCCCGCAGATGACACCTACACGCTACTTTGGCGTGGCAAAGCCGGTGCTCGTCGCTCGCTGCGGTTTGCTGGCGACGCGGGCTCTGATGCGCAGGTCTGGGCGACCCGTGCGGTTTGGTCTCATGCCGCCTGGCAGGTGTCTGCCATGACGCCTGCGGGTGCAGTGCACTTTGCCCTCCATATTGCTGGCGCCCACAACGTCAAGAATGCGCTGGCCGCAGTGGCCTGTGCACTGGCCGCGGGCGCACCCCTCAATGCAATTACCGCCGGGCTGGAAAGCTTCGAGCCTGTCAAGGGTCGCTCGCGCGCGTTGTTGCTGACCCATCGCCAGCGTGAAATTACCCTGGTGGATGACACCTACAACGCCAATCCAGATTCAGTACGCGCTGCCATCGAGGTGTTGGCGGCTTTGCCGGCACCGCGCCTGTTGGTGCTGGGTGATATGGGTGAGGTCGGTGATCAGGGGCCACAGTTTCATGCCGAAGCATTGCAACTGGCCATTGAGAAAAATATTGAAAAAGTTTATGTCACTGGCGTAGCGTCTGGGCAAGCAGCTATGAATTTTGAATCAATTGAAAATTTTGCTGAGATGGGTGACCTGCAAGCTGCAGTGTTGGCTAACTTGCCTGATGTGGCCAGCATTCTTGTCAAAGGCTCGCGCTTCATGAAGATGGAGCGGGTGGTTGAAGCGCTGAGTGCCACCTGCCAACAGGAGTCTGTTATATGTTGATCTGGCTGGCTCAATGGTTGCAGACGCTGTCGCCCGACTTGGGCTTCTTGCGCGTGTTTCAGTACCAGACCTTCCGCGCGGTGATGGCTGCTATGACGGCGTTGCTGATGGGTTTGGCCGCTGGCCCCTGGGTGATCCGGCGCCTGACCGAGTTGAAGATTGGCCAACCGATTCGCGGGTATGGAATGGATACGCACCTGGCCAAAAGCGGCACACCCACCATGGGCGGGGTGTTGATTTTGCTGTGTATTGCACTGTCGACCTTGCTCTGGTTTGACTGGAGCAACCGCTTTGTCTGGATTGTGTTGTTGGTGACCTTGGGCTTTGGTGCGATTGGCTGGTCGGACGACTGGCGCAAGGTGGTGAACAAAGATCCCGAAGGCATGCCATCGCGTGAGAAGTACCTGTGGCAGTCATTGATTGGCCTGGTGGCGGCGATGTACTTGGTGTTCAGCATTTCGGAAAACACCAACTACAGGGTGCTAGAACTGTTTTTCACCTGGATCCAGTCTGGTTTCGATTTGAATCTGCCACCCAAGGCCGGGTTGATGGTGCCGTTCTTCAAGGAAATCAGCTACCCGCTGGGGGTGCTGGGTTTTGTGCTGTTGAGCTATCTGGTCATTGTGGGTTCCAGCAACGCGGTGAACCTGACCGACGGGCTGGATGGCCTGGCCATCATGCCGGTGGTGATGGTGGGTGCCTGCCTGGGCATTTTTTCCTACGTCACCGGCAACGTGGTGTTCTCGCGCTACCTGTTCTTGCCGCATATTCCGGGCGCAGGTGAGTTGATGATTTTCTGCTCGGCCATGGCTGGTGCAGGGCTGGCCTTTTTGTGGTTCAACGCCTACCCGGCCCAGGTGTTTATGGGGGATGTGGGGGCGCTGGCCTTGGGTGGCGCACTGGGCACCATTGCCATCATCGTGCGCCAGGAAATTGTGCTGGCCATCATGGGGGGCGTGTTTGTGGCCGAGGCGGTGTCGGTGATGCTGCAGGTGACCTGGTTCAAATACACCAAGAAAAAATTTGGCACTGGACGGCGCATGCTGAAGATGGCGCCTTTGCACCACCATTTTGAGAAAAGCGGCTGGAAGGAAACGCAAGTGGTGGTGCGTTTTTGGATCATCACGATGCTCTTGTGTCTGGTGGGTTTGAGCACCTTGAAGCTGAGATAACCGTGCAAACCTTACAAGACCAACATGTGCTGATCCTGGGCCTGGGTGCCTCCGGCCTGGCGATGGCACGCTGGTGTTCCCGTTGCGGGGCGAAGGTCACCGTGGCCGACACCCGCGCAGCACCGCCGCAGTTGGCTACTTTGCAGCGCGATGTGCCGACCGCCCGTTTTGTGTCCGGTGCGTTTGACGCCGTGCTGGTGCAGGGCACCGACGTGCGCGCCGTGTTCAAGAGTCCAGGTTTGAGTCCACTGGAAGTTGCTCCTATTTATGAAGCTGCTCGTGCAAGCGGTATATGGGATGCAGGCGAATTAGGCTTGTATGCTCAGGCGTTGTCCCAACTCAAGGCCGAGCGTGGCTATGACCCCAAGGTGTTGGCGATCACCGGCACCAACGGCAAGACCACGGTGACCTCACTTACTGGCCAATTGGTGGAACGCGCTGGCAAAAGCGTGGCGGTGGCCGGCAACATTGGCCCGACCCTGCTTGACACCCTGGGCGAACGCCTGGATGCGGATGCCCTGCCAGAAGTCTGGGTGTTGGAGTTGTCCAGCTTCCAACTCGACGGTGAAAAGAGCTTTGAGCCCACCGCAGGCACCGTGCTGAACGTGACCCAGGACCATCTGGATTGGCACGGCAGCATGGCCGCCTACACCCAAGCTAAAACAGCGGTGTTTGGTCAACAAGGGCTGATGGTGCTGAACCGGGAAGACGAAACGGTGATGCAAATGCTCCCACCACCAATGAAGGTGAAGCTGCAAAAACCCCAGCAGCGTGCCTGTGTCACCTTCGGTGGCGACATGCCAAGGCGCCCCGGCGACTTCGGCATTGAAACGGTCAACGGCATGACCTGGCTTGTGCGTGCCCTGGAAGCCGATGAAACCCAAAAGCTGCGCAAGGGTGAGGTGGCCGACATCCACATTCAGCGCTTGATGCCAGCCGATGCGCTGCGCATTCGCGGTCGTCACAACGCCATCAACGCTTTGTCAGCCTTGGCGTTAGCCAGTGCTGCCGGGTGCGCCTTGGGTCCCATGTTGTACGGTCTGCGTGAGTACCGCGGAGAGCCGCACCGGGTGCAGCCGATTGGCACGGTCAATGGCATCGAGTTTTTTGACGACAGCAAAGGCACCAACGTCGGTGCCACCGTGGCCGCCCTGCAGGGCCTGGGCGCTGAGCGCAAGGTGGTCCTGATTTTGGGCGGCGAGGGCAAGGGCCAGGACTTCAGTCCACTGGCGCGCCCCGTGTCGCAGTTCGTGCGCGCGGTGGTGCTGATTGGGCGAGATGCGCCCATGATTCGTGCCGCCCTGGCCGACACCCAGGTGCCGTTGCATGATGCCCCGAGCATGGCCGATGCGGTCAACCTGGCCAACGCGCAGGCCAGTGCAGGCGACGCGGTATTGATGTCGCCGGCCTGTGCCAGTTTTGACATGTTCAAGGACTATGCCCATCGTGCCCAGGTCTTTGTACAGGCGGTGGAAGTTTTGGCCGCAGATGCCGGTGTTGCGCTGGAGGTGGGTCTGTGAGCGCCACGGCCGCACGCTTGTCCAGCCTGTTGGGATGGCTCGGGCGACGTGCGCCTGCCGCTGACGTGTTGCCGGTGCGCCTGGGTGCGACTGGCTCTGCGCCATTGCAAGCCAAGGGCTTTGACCAGCACCTGGTTTGGGTCACAGCGGCACTTTTGCTTTGGGGCCTGGTGATGGTCTATTCGGCATCCATTGCCATGCCAGACAACCCCCGTTTTGCCCTCTACACCCACACCTATTTCTTGTCGCGTCACTCGATTTGGCTGGTGATGGCGCTGGCAGCCGGACTGATCGCCTACCAGGTGCCCCTGGCCCAATGGGAAAAATGGGCG
>DFWT01000068.1 GCA_002381045.1 Rhodoferax sp. UBA4127 | reverse complement strand
TGGTGTTTTTCTTGAGGGCCGGGTCAATTGAGCCCAGGCGCACATTCAAGCCCGCCATATTGAAAATACGCTGTAACTGGGCCAAATTGGCCAGGTAAAAGCTGCTGGGGTGGCCGTTCTCTGGAATCACCAGCAAATTGCGTGCTTCCGGGCAAATTTTTTCAATGGCCGCCATGGCCGCCTGGACGGCAAGCGGCAGCATCTCCGCAGTCAAGTTGTTCCAGCCGCCAGGGTACAGGTTGGTGTCCACCGGNNTGCACCGCCAGCGGCAGCATCTGCGGCGTGAGGTTGTTCCAGCCGCCCGGATACAGGTTGGTGTCCACCGGCGCCAGCTTGAAGCCGGCATTGCGCACATCCACCGAACTGTAGAACGGGGGAGTGTGTTCCATCCACTCCAGACGAAACCAGCGCTCGATGGCCGGCATGGAGTCCAGCACGCGCTGCTCCAATTCATTGATGGGGCCGGTCAGGGCAGTAATCAGGTGCGGAACCATAGGGAGCCTTGTGGATGTGAGCCGAAATTGTAGGTGTCTGCCACGAGCACGCCACTTAAGGCAACCACAGCTCGCAACAAAGACCTCAGAGCACCATCAGCGTCATTAGTTCCCCGCGCCAGGAGCCGCTTCAGGCTCGCACTTCTCCCTCGCCCAGCACCACATATTTGAGCGAGGTCAGGCCCTCAATGCCGACCGGTCCACGGGCGTGAAACTTGTCGGTGCTGATACCGATTTCGGCACCCAGGCCATACTCAAACCCATCCGCAAAACGCGTACTGGTGTTGACCATCACGCTGGCCGAATCCACCTCACGCAAAAAAGCCTGCGCATGCAAGTGGTCTGTCGTCAGAATGGCATCTGTGTGGTGGCTGGAATACTGGTTGATGTGGGCAATGGCTTCGTCCACGCCATCCACCATCTTGATGCTGATGATGGGTGCCAGGTACTCCTCAAACCAATCCGACTCTTGCGCAGCAACCAATTTGAGCGGCGGCGGGTTTGACTCACTTGATACATTATTTGTAGCATCTGACACTGTTTTCGTCTGGGCTAGAGATCTATTTTTCTCGTAAGCCTGCAAAAGCGCCAGGGCCTCTGCATCACATCGCATTTCTACCCCTTTGGCTGCATAAATGCTGGCGATTTGTGGCAAAAAATCGGCGGCCACACCGCGTGCCACAAGCAGGCTCTCGGTGGCATTGCAGGGACTGTATTTGTTGGTCTTGGCGTTGTCGGCCACGTTCAGGGCCATGGCCATGTCACAAGGTTCGTCCACATAGGTGTGGCAGTTGCCATCCAGGTGTTTGATGACCGGCACCTTGGCACCGGCGCTGATGCGCTCGATCAGCCCCTTGCCGCCACGCGGAATGATCACGTCCACATACTGCGGCATGGCAATCAACTGGCCTACCACCTCGCGGTCGGTGGTCTGCACCAGTTGCACCGCGTTGGCTGGCAAACCCGCCTCCAGCAAGGCCTGTTGCACCAGCTTGGCCAGTGCCTTGTTGGAGTCGATGGCCTCTGAGCCACCTCGCAAAATGCAGGCATTACCGCTCTTGATGCTCAGGGATGAGGCCTCAATGGTCACGTTCGGGCGGCTCTCAAAGATCATGCCGAACACACCGATCGGCACCCGCATTTGCCCGACCCGAATGCCGCTGGGTTGTTGGCGCAGCGCAGTCACTTCGCCAATCACATCGGCCATGGCCGCCAACTGCTCACAGCCCTGGGCACAGGTCTCGATGACCTTCGGTGTCAGCTTGAGCCTATCCACCATCGGCGCGGACAGCCCAGCAGCCACGGCCCGTTCAATGTCTTTGGCGTTGTCAACTTGCAGGGCTGCCACGTTCTCGCGCAGCAGTTTGGCCAGCAGCAGCAACGCCTGGTTCTTGGTCGCCGTGCTGGCTTTGGCCATCAGGCTGGCGGCCTGCTTGGCCTGACGGCCCAGGGTCTGGGTGTAGTCTGAAATGTTGAGTGCACTCATGTCATATTCGGTCTGAAAGCTGTGGTCGGGGCAGTTTGCATTTTGGCAGACCAACTCTCATGGCAGGCTGGACCGGGGTGGAAATTCCGTTCACCGCGCCACCCTGCCCCTAGCGGGCCACCGCCAAACGCATCGAGCGGGCCACATAGACCAGGCAACTCACCACCAACAAGAGCCCCACAAGCACGCCGGGCAACACCTTGACCAAGCTCAGTGATTCGCCCTTGAGCACCAGCATCATCAGGGTATTCTGGGCTAGGCCCGGAACCCATAAGTGCCAGGATGCATCACCTCCCGGGTTCAGCATGCTGATCATCGGCGCCAGACCCACCAGCGTGATCACCAGACCGCTTCCCGCCTGTGCCTCCTTAAATGTTTTTGAGCGTATCGCCAAGGCCATCAACACCGCCCCCAGACCAGCCGCCAGAGGCACTTGCAGCAGCAGGAAAGCGAACATCTCGGACGGTCCGAACTGGAACATAGCCTGCAAGCTGTCACTCTGAATAAACCACTGGGCCGGAATAAAACTCAGACTGGAAATCAAGGCCACGGTCATACCCAAAATGACCACCGCGCACCACTTGCCAATCACCAACGCCAAGTGCTGTACCGGGTTCATCAGGAGGGGCTCCAGCGATCCGCGCTCACGCTCGCCTGCAGTGCTGTCCAGCGCGGCTGTCAATGCGCCGTACAAAACAGCCATGATGATGAACATGGGAATCATGGCGGTAATGCGGGTGGCACGTGCCTGGGTGCTAGCCAGGTCCCGTTCGTTGATCTCTACCGGTTGCAGCAGTTCAACGGACACACCGCGCAGTGCCAAGTTCAACGTCGCTCGCTCCTGGTTGAAACCCGCCAGGAGTCGTTGCAGCGTGCCCAACCCGGCGCTAGCGCGCTGGTTGCTGCTGTCACTCACCAGTTCGACCACCGGACGGTCTGCCGCAAGTAAGTCCTGCTCAAACTGTGGGCCGATGACCAATACCGGCTCCAACAAGGTTGATGCACGCAGGCGCACCTCGTAGTCCGGCGGCGCTGTTTTGATGGTATAGGTCTGGCGCTCCAGGTAGTTGCGCAAGGTGGGTGCGTGGTCGATGCCGGCCACCATCACCTCACGCTTGTCGGCACGCTCTTCCAGCGAAGAAATCAGCCCCGAAATAGCCAGCAGCAAGAGGGGGCCCATCAGCACCGCGGGAATCATCAGGCGCAACAGTGTGCGTCGGTCGCGTAACCCGTCAATGAGTTCCTTGACCAGCACCACGCCCATGTTTCTGAATAAATCTGCATTCATGCTGCAACCCCGATGTCTTGTGGTTCGAACGCAAGTTTGACGAAAGCGTCTTCAAAATGGATTTGCCCGGTCTGCGCTAGCAGTTCGTCGACCGTGCCTTCGGCAACGCTGCGCCCTTTGGCCATCACCACCACGTGCTCGCATAGCTGCTGCACCTCGGGCATGATGTGGGTCGAAAACACAATGCATTTGCTGCCACCCTCAGGTGACCTGAGAAAACGCAGAACTTCACGCAAGGCGCGGGTGGCCAACACGTCCAACCCATTGGTGGGTTCATCCAGAACAATGTTTGCAGGGTCGTGCACCAAAGCGCGGGCTAGCGCAGTTTTCATACGCTCACCTTGACTGAAACCCTCGGCGCGCCGGTCCAGAATCGCGCCCATGTCCAGCAGTCGGGCCAACTCTTGCGCGCGTGCATGGGCTGTGCCGCTGTCCAGACCTTGCAGTCGCCCGAAATAAACCACGTTTTCCCGTGCCGTCAGTCGCGGATACAAGCCATGGGCATCGCCCAGGATGCCCATGCGGGCAAGTGCCTGACGCGGCGCTTTTGCCACCGCAATGCCATCGACGGTGATGGTGCCGCTGTCGGGTTGAAACAATGCACCCAACATTCGCAAGGTGGTCGTCTTGCCGGCGCCGTTGGGTCCCAGCAGTCCGGTGATGCGTCCATTAGGTGCCTGTAGATTCACACCACGCACGGCCTCGATGATTTGTTTTGGTGCGCGACGCAGTGGTTTGGCCTCACCCGCAACCACAAATTGCTTGCAGACGTTTTGAATCTCAATCATGCGCCCTCCCCTTTTTCACGCCAGTGCCAGCCGGTAGGAACACACTCGGGCGTGGTACTTTGATGGCGCAACTGGCGTCTTGTGGCAGCGCTTGCGCGTCGGTTGGGGCGGTGATGAAACGAACCACCACATCGCGCATACAGCCCAAGCCCATCACGCCATGTCCCCCCTCGGGCACCACCACATGCTGCGCCTTTGCGCCCAAGGCTTTGGTGACCCGTTCGCCGTGCCGAGGTGGTGTGACCGGATCGGCCCCGCCGCCGAGCACCAGCACCGGTGATTGCGCCGCAGGAAGCTGGTAGAACCCGGATGGCACCTCGCCGCGCGGCCAGAACGCACAGACGTTTTCATACTTTTGTACATCGATTTGACCAAAATCTGAGGGTGGTTGCTGCGCTGCGTCAGCAATGCGCGGCACGTCTTCTGCGCACACCACGGCAAAGTGCATGCCCATGGCCAACTTGTTTGACTTGCGATTACCCAATGCACCCGACAGGCCCATCAGGCCGGCAAAATTTCCATGCGCCGCGGCGTCAATTGCAGCTGGCAAAGCCGAGGCCAGTGCCGGTGCATACAGTGGCCCACGCACCATTTGCAACAAAACCGGGCGGGTCAATTCAAATGCTTGCGCCGCACCTGTCACCGGATGATTCACGGTCACCCGCATGGGCAGGCGCTTCAGCAAGTCGCCCCACTGTTGCCGAAGTTGCGGGTAGTGTTTGGCGCATGCTGCCGGGCCGCGCAAGTCCGCCTCGCAGGCCCTGAACATGGCATCCAACGCGGCCTGCCCGTCGGTCGCAAAACTCGCTGGAAGCACCATGTCGGGCGGTGCAACACCGTCGATCACGGTGCGTCGAACCTTCTGCGGGAATTGCCGCAGGTACTCAAGTGCGGCACGGGTCCCGTAGGAGGCGCCAACCAAGTTCCATTGCGGCACACCCAACTGCTCACGCACCGCCTCAAAATCCTGCATCGCCAACGTGGTGGAGAAGAAGCGCATGTCACCATAGGGCAACTTCGCGATTGTTTCGCTGCACTGACGCAAGCGTTGGAGCTGCTGCGCCGGATCGGTACTTTCCTGCAAAGGCAGCTTGGAATCATCTGCACACTGCAGTGGTGCTGATAAACCAGTGCCACGTTGGTCAATAAAAACCAGATCACGCCGGTTATTCAAGCGACTCAATCGTGGCACGACAGCCGGTGCCAAATCGATCGCACTCTGCCCTGGGCCACCCGCAAGCAGCAACACGGCGTCGTGATGCTTGTTGCGGGACATGGCGGGCACCACCAGGTAATGCACATCAATCTGAGGGCCATCCGCTACCGCGGGATTCAGCGGGCGTTTGACAACGCCGCACTGCAACTCATTGGGCATGCCCTCGACCCGGCAGGTATGCGTTGGCGACCCAGGCGCACCTTCCGCAAATGCCGGCCAAGCCAGCAACCCCGTCAGACTGGCCAGCATGACAAAACACCATCGCCAGTCCATGCGTCGCAGTCCACTCCCAGACGAACATCGATGCGGTTCAGTGCCGTGCATACCATTCCTCCCACACTGGATTTTTTGCAAACTTCTGCAAACGGCGCGCAGTATCGCACTGCACTTGCGACGGCCATCACCTGAGACAATCCAGCAATCCTGTGCCATGCCTTGGCCTTTCTATCGGCCAACTTTTTCGGTTTTACTTTGTCCCATTCTTCTTCGTCACCAACCAACGCTGGTCTGAACCTGTCCCAACAAGAAGCCGTGAACTTCATGCACGGCCCCTGCCTGGTATTGGCGGGCGCTGGCTCGGGCAAAACGCGGGTCATCACCCACAAAATTGGCCGACTGATCCAGGCCGGCGTGCCGCCGCAGCGCATCTTTGCCATCACCTTCACCAACAAAGCTGCCGCCGAAATGCGCGAGCGTGCTCGAAGTCTGATTGGTAAAGCCGCCAAAGACGTGGTGATCTGCACTTTTCACGCCTTGGGTGTGCGGCTGTTACGGCTGGATGGCGCGGCGCTCGGGCTCAAGCCGAATTTTTCGATCCTTGACAGTGACGACGTCACCAGCATCCTCAAGGACATTGGCGGCAATGTGGACGCCGCTGCCGCCCGCCAATTGCAGTGGAACATCAGCCTGTGGAAAAACCAGGGCCTGAATTCGACCAGCGCCTTGGCTGCAGCCAGCAACGACAGTGAACGCATGTTGGCACGTGTGATGGCGCACTACGAAGAACGCCTCAGCGCCTACCAGAGCGTGGACTTTGACGACCTGATTGGCCTGCCACTCAAGCTGCTACAACAACATGAGCATGTCAGGCAGAAATGGCAAGCGCTGGTAGCCGATATTCTTGTTGATGAGTACCAGGACACCAACGCCACCCAATACGAGTTGCTGAAACTGCTGGTGGGCGGCAAAGACCCGGCGCAAGCACGCTTCACCGCGGTGGGTGACGACGACCAATCCATCTATGGTTGGCGCGGTGCCACGCTGGACAATTTAAAGAAGCTGCCGATTGACTTTCCAGGACTCAAAGTCATCAAGCTTGAGCAAAACTACCGCTCCACAGGAGCCATCTTGCGCGCTGCCAACAACGTGATTGGCCCCAACCCCAAGTTGTTTCCCAAGAACCTGTGGAGTGACCTGGGCGAAGGTGAACCGGTGCGTGTGGTGGATGCCGACACCGAAGAACACGAAGCCGAGCGCACCGTGGCGCGCATCCAGAGTCTGCGTGCCAGTGGCTTGAATCAGGCCGGTCCGCAGTTTAAGGAATGGCGTGACTTTGCGGTGCTTTACCGGGCCAATCACCAGGCCAAGACCTTTGAGAAGGCACTGCGCAAGGCAGCCATTCCGTACAAGGTTTCAGGCGGTACCAGCTTTTTTGATCGAGCCGAAATTAAGGACCTGTGCGCCTGGTTTCGCCTGTGGATCAACAACAACGACGACCCAGCCTTTTTGCGTGCGGTGACCACACCCAAACGCGGCATTGGCCACCAGACCCTAGCCCACCTGGGCGACTTTGCGACCCGCTACCGGGTCAGCATGTTCGAGGCACTGTTCTCGAGCAGCCTGTCCAGCGTCATTTCAGGTAAGGCACTGGGCAGCCTGCATGAGTTTGGCCGCGAGATCAACGACCTGGAGTTCCGCGCACGCCACACCCTCGGCGCGGAGTCTGCAAAGGATTTCTTGCTGGACTGGCTCAAGGCCATCGGGTTTGAGAAGTACCTGTACGACGGTGAAGACAGCGAAAAGCTGGCCGCAGCGCGTTGGGCCAATGTGCTGGATTTTTGCGACTGGATGTCACAGCGCTGTGGTGGTGCGCTGGAAGACGCGTCCGGCGTGGGCACTGTGGGTGAAGTCAAGTCGCTGCTGGAAGTGGCGCAAACTGTGTCGCTGCTCTCGACCATCAATGAGCGTGAAACCGACCAGAACGTCGTGACGCTTTCCACGCTGCACGCGGCAAAGGGGCTGGAGTGGCCCCATGTGATGCTGGTGGGTGTGACCGAAGGCCTGTTGCCGTTCAAGCTCAGGGACAGCGGTGAACCGGTGGCCGCCTCAATGACCGACGCCGAGCGGGCCTATGAAGCCGCTACGGACGCATCAACGATTCATATTCAGGAAGAGCGCCGGCTGATGTACGTGGGCATCACGCGGGCCCAGCGCAGCCTGGCCGTGAGTTGGACCCGCAAGCGAAAGAAAGGCCGGGAAATGATTGCCGCGCAACCCAGCCGATTCATTGCTGAAATGGGTTTGGACCAGGCCACCGTGCGCGAAGACCCACGGGAAAAACTCAAAGCGTTGCGGGCAGAGTTTGCCAAAAAGGCTGAGGACAGCGCCGCAGCCAAGGCACTGCTCAACGCCCGGTAGCGCAAGGAAATTGACTCGGTCTAGAGCAAGAACAGCCGCAGGCTGTGCGCAGTTCACAGGCAAACCGTCAAGCGGCGGTCTGCCCCTGATAAAACCGGATCGCATCGCGCCCCGCGCTTTTGGCCTGGTACATCGCCGCATCGGCCCATTTCAGCAGGTCTGACTCATCAGCTTCTTGCTTGATAAAAACCACCACACCAATGCTGGCCGAACATCGGTGCTCCACCACCACGTCCGGCTGGCCGGGGTGCTGGGCAGTTAGCAGATAGGGCTTTGCCAGGCTGGCACGAATCTTTTCGGCGAGAACACCGACCTGTGCCGTCGATGTGGCGCGGTCTGCGCTTAAATCCCTGACCAACACCACAAACTCATCACCCCCGAAACGGGCGATGGAATCCATCTCACGCATGTTTTCTTTCAGCCGCTTGGCCACCTGCCGCAGCAGCATATCGCCCATCGCATGGCCATGTGTATCGTTCAGCGCTTTGAAATTGTCCAGATCGAGAAACATCAGCGCCCCAAATATTTTGGTTCGTTTGGTTTCGGCCATGGCCTGTGTCAGCCGGTCATTGAACAAGCGCCGATTGGGCAAGTGGGTGAGCGGGTCATAAAAGGCCAGGCTAAGAATCTTGGATTCGGCCTCCCGCATGGGACGAAGAACCCAAAAGTAGAGCACGGGTGCCAGCAAAACGGCCAACAAAACGGGGTCGACAAACTGCCAAAAAACAGGTGCCACACTGTCACGATAGAGAGGCAGCAAAGCGCCCTCAATAAGCAGCATGATGCCAAACTCGATGACCAGAATGGCAATACCCACCCTGACAACGATCGCCAAGGGTGACTTCCTGTGTTTTGCTACGGATGAATGCAATTCCATCTCAGCCCCATTTGCACATTCAGCACTGCGGTCAATCAGGTTTGCCCGGCCGATCAACCTGTCAGTGATTGACGTTAACCCCCATTCGGCCCGTTGTGGCAGTCGTAGCAACCAACTTTTTGCCCTGACGTGAACGATTTTTGCCCGTGCTCAATAGCAAAAAACGACAAATATCCAAAGCAAACGGACTTTCCACGCGCTTAATTATTTTGATGCGAAGAGCACAAATCTTAAGCAATGGCGACACACCCCAACTTGATGTAGAACAAGCAAAACAAAAGCCCGCAGACCTGAGGTTTGCGGGCTTTTGTCAGTCGTGTTGTTTTAGCGGTCGGTCTTGGAGAAGCGCTTTTGTGCGTCACGCGGCACGAACACCTTGCCGCCACCCGCTGGTTTCGAGAAGGCAGGTTTTCCAAATGCCGGCTTGCGCGGGGCAAAGTCAGCGCGGGGTGCGAAATCCCGGTTTTGACGCTCACCCGCGAAGCGGTCGTTGAAGCCACCCTTGCGCTCGTAGCTGGCGGGTTCACGGGGCGCAAATTGGCGCTCGTCACGGCCTGCAAAACCGCTTTGTTTTTGATAGCTGTCCGCACCTACGATACGGGGGCCAGAGGCATTTCTGTCTGCAAAGCTGCGAGGTGCGTCGAAATTGCGGGGTGCATCAAATCCGCGTGGGGCATCAAAGTTACGCGGTGCACCAAAGCCACCGCCCGAACGGTTGTCGCCGCCAAACTTGCGGTCACGCGGACGGAAGTCGCCGCCACCCAGGTTGTCACGGCCACCGAAACTGGGGCGTGCGTCAGGAATGCGCTGCTTGGGCTCCAATCCTGGGATCACGTCTGCCTTGATCGGCTGGCGGCTGTAGGCTTCGATGTCAAAAATCTTGCGACGGTCACGTAACTCGGCAAAGGTAACGGCCAGACCATCACGCCCGGCGCGGCCGGTGCGGCCAATGCGGTGGGTGTAGTCCTCGGCCTTCATGGGCAAGCCAAAGTTGAACACGTGGGTAATGGTGGGCACATCCAGACCGCGGGCGGCTACGTCAGTTGCCACCAGAATTTGAACTTGTCCTTGGCGCAATGCCATCAAGCGGCGGTTGCGCAAGCCCTGGCTCAAGGCACCGTGCAAAGCCACCGCATCAAAGCCATCTTGCTGCAAGTCATTAGCCAAACCATCGCACTCAATCTGGGTGCTGGCAAACACAATCGCCTGGTTGATGCTGGTGTCGCGCAGCCAGTGGTCGAGCAGCTTGCGCTTGTGCTGGGCGTTGTCCGCCCAAAACAGCACTTGCTTGATATTGGCATGTTTTTCTTGCGGACTGTCGATAGTGATGCGCTGGGGTTCGCGCATTACACGGGCAGCAAGCTGCTGAATGCGCGGCGCAAAGGTGGCGCTGAACATCATGGTTTGTTTGCGGCCAATGGTCAACTGGTTGATTTCGGCCAGGTCGTCGGCAAAGCCGAGGTCAAGCATGCGGTCAGCTTCGTCCACCACCAAAAACTGCACCTGGTCCAGCTTGATTTGCATCGAGCGTTGCAAGTCCAATAGACGGCCTGGCGTGGCCACCACCAAATTGGCGTTTTGCAACTTGGCAATTTGCAACTGGTAGGGCATGCCACCCACGATGTTGGCGATGCGCAGACCACGGCAATGCTGCACCAGGTCGATGGCGTCATGCGCCACCTGCTGTGCCAGCTCACGAGTGGGGCAAACAATCAGGGCGCCGGGTGTTGGCGCTGAAAAGTGACGCGGGTTGGTCGGATCTTTGCGCTTGGCGCGCTTGGGGGCAGGTTCGCCTTTGGCGGCAGCTTCTGCCACAGCTTGCTCGTAGTCGGCACGGGATTTGGCTTCGGCAGCTTCTTGCTGTTTGAGCAAGGTGTGCAGCACCGGCAACAAGAACGCTGCTGTCTTGCCACTGCCAGTTTGGCTGGACACCATCAGGTCAACGAAACGCGCCCCTTTGCCGTCGTCGCTCAGGCCTTGCATGGCCAGCGGAATGGTTTTGTTTTGAACGATGGTTGGCTGGGTGAAGCCCAGGTCTTTCACCGCCAGAATCAATTCGGGTGCTAGTCCCAAAGCAATAAAGCCATTGGGAGTGTCATCAATCACAGGCTCTGCAAGCTCGGTGGAAACCGCCTCAGCAGCGTCCAAAGGAAGCAGGTTGATGTCAGAAGAAAAGTTTTCGGCAGACGACAAGTCGCCCGCCGCTAAAGTAGCGTCGGTCATGAGAAATCCTCAAATACACGAGCACCACAAGTTGTGCGGTGGCTCCGTGGATGGTTAAAAAACATCAACCATCAAACGGAACCGGCTCTGGCTCACTCAGGTGAGGTATTCAGCGCCAGGGGTCTTTTTCTAGACAAGTCGTTTGACTTGACGCGAGACCCGGTGAATGTTGGGAGATGTGCAAAGTTGCAGCAGTTTGCCGCGAAGCCTGCGATTATGGCACAGATTCGGGTTTCTACCTAATCCGGCAGTTTCAACAAGTGCGTGCGGTAATGTTCCAGCTCGTCAATCGACTCGTGTACATCGGCCAGCGCGGTGTGGCGCTGCTTCTTTCTAAAACTCTTGTGCACCTCTGGCGCCCAGCGTTTTGCAAGCTCCTTCAAGGTGCTGACATCCAAATTTCGGTAGTGAAAAAAAGCCTCGAGTTTGGGCATGTATTTGGCGAGAAAGCGCCTGTCTTGGCCGATGGTGTTGCCACACAAAGGCGAACCGCTCTTGGGTACGTACTTGGCCAGGAAATGGAGCAAGGCTTTCTCGGCCTCTTCTTCCGAGGTGCTGGATGCCTTGACTTTGTCAATGAGGCCGCTTTTGCCATGCGTGCCCTTGTTCCATTTGTCCATGCCGTCCAGCAGGGCATCTGTTTGATGAATCACCAGCACCGGGCCTTCCAGGCGTTGGATGAGGTGGGCGTCGGTGACGATCACCGCAATTTCAATGATGCGATCATGCTCAGGGTCCAAGCCGGTCATTTCGCAATCGAGCCAAACCAGGTTTTGATCGGACTTCGCAAGCGGCGCAGGTGCAGTGGGGGTGTCAGCAGGTTTCATCCTCCAAATTGTCGCTGATCACCTAAACTGCGCGGCTATGCCCGAGTCTTTGACCTCCCCTTCCCTGTTGTTCACCAGTTTGTTCGCAATCGCTTTAGTGGCAAGTCTGCTGACAAAGTTCTGGCTGGCATCGCGCCAGGTTCGTCATGTGGCGCAGCACCGCAATGCCGTGCCCACGGCGTTTGCGCAGGCCATATCTCTGGAGGCACATCAAAAAGCCGCCGACTACACCGTGGCCAAGGCGCGCCTGGGCATGCTGGAAATGGCACTGAGTACCGCTGTGCTGCTGGGCTGGACGCTGCTGGGCGGCCTGTCGTTGGTTAACGACGCCTTGACGCAAGCATTGGGGGCCGGCATGACGCAACAGTTGGCGTTGCTGGTGGCCTTTGTGGTGATCAGCGGCGTGATCGACCTGCCCATGTCCTGGTACCAGACCTTTGTACTCGAAGAGCGCTTTGGCTTCAACAAAACCACACTCAAGCTCTGGGTGGTGGACATGCTCAAAGGCAGTGCGATAGGTGCGGTCATCGGGCTGCCGATTGCCGCTTTCATTTTGTGGGTGATGGCTTCCACCGGTGGTTTGTGGTGGCTATGGGCCTGGCTGTTCTGGATGGGCTTTAACCTGCTGCTGTTGGTGATTTTCCCAACACTTATCGCACCGCTCTTCAACAAGTTTGTGCCACTGGAAGACGAGGCGCTGAGAGCGCGCGTCACTAGCTTGATGCAGCGCTGCGGTTTTGCGGCCAAGGGCTTGTTTGTGATGGACGGCAGCAAGCGCAGTGCGCATGCCAATGCCTATTTCACCGGCTTTGGCGCGGCCAAGCGGGTGGTGTTTTACGACACCTTGCTGGCCAGACTGAGCGCCGGCGAGGTGGACGCGGTACTGGCACACGAGCTCGGGCATTTCAAGCACAAACACATCGTGAAACGCATCGTGTCGATGTTTGCCATGAGTCTGGTGGGCTTTGGCTTGCTTGGCTTTTTGGCGCAGCAAAGTTGGTTTTACACCGGCCTGGGGGTACAGCCCAACCTGATGGGTGCCAACGACGCGCTGGCTTTGCTGCTGTTCATGCAGGCCCTGCCGGTATTCAGCTTTTTTGTGGGACCTTTGTTTGCCCAGCTGTCGCGCAAACACGAGTTTGAGGCAGACGCCTACGCGGTGCAGCAAACCAGCGCACAGGACCTTTCCAGCGCCCTGCTGAAGCTGTTTGAAGACAATGCGTCCACATTGACACCTGACCCAGTGTACGTGCGTTTTTACTATTCGCATCCTGGCGCATCCGAGCGTTTGGCTCGTATTCACCGCGCTGTTGCGGCAATTGCTTAACGCACCAAAGTTTTTAAATATTTATGCCTCCAGCCCATACAAATAGAGCGCTAACAGCTACTGAAGTAGTAGCATGTTTGGCCAAGCTCGACGGCTGGACACTGTGCGGTGACGGTCCCGATGTCGCCATTGAAAAGGCCTACCCTTTTGACAGCTACGCCCAGACCATGGCGTTTGTTAACGCGGTGGCCTGGTTGTCCCAGGCCCGCAATCACCACCCGGATTTACGGGTGCAGTTCAAGAGCTGTCGGGTGCAATGGCGCACCCATGATGTCGCTGGGCTCTCGCGCTTGGACCTTGACTGCGCGGCCGCGGTAGATGCCTTGCCTGGCAGCCAGCCAAGTTGACATGACACCACCAGGCTCTGTTTCGGGTTTGATCGTCGCCAATTACGGGCGGCATTTTTTGGTCGAAGGGGTCGCCGGTCAACGGGTGATCTGCCACTCGCGCGGCAAAAAAAGTCTGGGGGTGGTGGGTGACCGGGTTCAATGGTTGGCCTCCAAGGACGAAGGGACCATCGAAAAAATTGAGCCACGGCGCAACCTGTTTTATCGGCAGGACGAGGTGCGCACCAAGTCATTTGCCGCCAACCTGGATCAGGTGCTGATTCTTATCGCGGCCGAACCCGAATTTTCCAGCAGCCAACTCTCGCGGGCCTTAATCGCGGCCGAAGAGCAGCACATAACGCCACTGATTGCGTTGAACAAAAGCGACCTGGCCGTGCCGTTTGCGCGGGCCTGGTCCTGGCTGGAACCCTACCGCCACATGGGTTATGACGTGATCCCCTTGTCGCTGAAAAACCTGCCGGCGAGCCGCGATTTGCTGGCCGAGCGACTGAGGTCCAAAACCACGCTGGTGCTGGGCCCCTCAGGCGCAGGAAAAAGCACCTTGATCAACTGCCTGGTGCCCAACGCCACCGTACAAACCGGCATCTTGTCACAAGCACTGAACAGCGGCAAACACACCACCACCAGCACCACTTGGTATTGGGTCGATGCAGAAAAGGCCACGGCTTTGATCGATTCGCCGGGGTTTCAGGAGTTTGGTCTGAACCACATTGACCCGGCGCAGCTGGCGGCCTACATGCCGGATTTCAAACCGCATGTGGCGAACTGTAAGTTTTATAACTGCAGCCATTTGCATGAGCCTGGTTGTGGCGTGTTATCTCAGGTTAAATCGGCTCCTTGCCCTTGTGAAATAAGCGAGAACAGATATCAAATTTATAGCGATTTATACGCCGAACTGAAATCGATTCGGCGCTATTAATGGGTTAAATCAAGCTGGCTCGGCCAACACAGCGGCTATCGCACTGATGAGTTGGTCACACTGCGCCGGCGTACCCACACTGATGCGCAGGTAGTTGTCAATCCGGGCTTGTTTGAAATGCCGAACCAACACACCGCGGTCGCGCAGCGCGCCGGCCAGCCATGCTGCGTCATGTGCCGGATGCTTGGCAAAGACAAAATTGGCTTGGCTGGGCAACACCTTAAACCCCAGGTCCTCAAGCGAGAGCACCAGCCCTTCCCGGCTGCTCATCACCGCCTGACGAGTGTGCTCAAAGTAGGTCTGTTCTTCAAAGGCTACCACACCTCCCGCAATCGCCAAACGGTCCAGGGGGTAGGAGTTGAAGCTGTTTTTGACGCGCGTCAGCGCCTCGATCAAATGCGCCTGGCCACAGGCATAACCAATGCGCAGTCCGGCCAAGGAACGCGACTTGGACAGGGTGTGCACCACCAGCAAATTCGGATACCGGCCAATCAGCGCCACGGCACTTTCCCCACCAAAATCCACATAGGCTTCATCCACCAGCACCACACGTTTCGGGTGCGCCAGCAACAGGCGCTCAATGTTCGACAAAGGCAAGCCGATGCCTGTCGGGGCATTCGGGTTGGCGATCACCACTCCGGCAACATCAGCGGCATTCCTGCCCTCATAGTCTCCAACTTCCAGGCCCATGTCTTCGCGCAAGGGCACCGTCTCGACTGGAATGCCATACAGCTGGCAATAGACCTTGTAAAAGCTGTAGCTGATGTCGGGCATCAGCAGAGGCAGATTTTGCTGAAAGAACGCGTAAAACGCGTGGGCTAAAACCTCGTCGGACCCGTTGCCCAAAAACACCTCCGAGGGGTTCAAACCAAGGTGGTTGGCAATGGCCTGGCGCAGAGGAGCGCTCTCAGGGTCCGGGTACAACTGCAAGCCTTGCTGAGCGGCATGTGTGATGGCCGCCACCACCTTGGGTGAAGGCGGGTAAGGGTTTTCGTTGGTGTTGAGTTTGACCAGACCAGCAACCTTGGGTTGCTCCCCCGGCACATAGGGCAAAAGGTGCAACAGCACCGGACTCATCAGACTGTTGGACGTCACGGGGCTGCGCGCTTTATTTCAAGGTTTTAAACCACTTTGGTGGACCAGCGGCACCACTCAACCCAGCAAACGGGCCATGGTCAGCAGCGCCAGCAGCACGATCCACATCACCACAGCGCGCCAAAGCAAACCCACCAGAATTGCCAGATGTGCCAATTCTGGCGCGGGCCTTTGGGCATTGCGATTGATTTCCCCACCACCCGTGGCGGCCTGCGCGTTGATCACATCCAAACTCGGCAAGGCAACGTTCATGGCACCTGCCGCCGCCGCCAGCAGCACGCCATCGCTGTGCGACTGGGATTGCTCAGCGTACCTGCGCCAGCCATCGACGGCTTCCTCGAAGTTACCCACTACGGCGAATCCGAACGCAGTGATACGGGCCGGGACCCAGTCCACCCACTGCCAAGCCACATGTGCGTGGGTCTTCAGTGCCGCGCTCACGGGTTGCTGGTGCGCCTCGCTTTGACGCTGCCAATAGCGCGCCACAAACTCACTAAGCCTAAACAGTACGGCACCTGTCGGACCCAGTCCAAACGCCGCCAAAACCGAAAACCAGGCCAACACACCAAACACATGGCGATGTGCGGCCCAGACAGAAAACTCAAGCACCCGGCCAATCATCTGGCTGCGCGTCCCTTGCTGCGCGTCGAAGCGCTGCCAGTCACTCAGATGTTTGCGGGCCAGCACTTCATCATCGGCCAGCAACGCATCACGGATTTGGGTGAAATGAAAGCTGAATTGACGAAACCCCAAAGAGGCATACAGCACCAGAGCGCTCCACAACACGCCCAATGGCCAACCCACCAAAGCCACCAACATCCAGTAAATCAACAAAGACAAAACCGACGGCCCTAACACCGCAACACTCCAGGCCAATCCGGCATGGCTGGCCTTTCCAGCATCGAAATTGCGGCTGCACCAACGCACCCAGGCACGCATTCCCGCATGAACCGAATTGCCCGGTCCCAAGGGACGTGCCTGATCAAGCAGCAAGGCAAACAAAACAGAGATAAAGCTCATGCAATCATCATAGCGGCAGTGCCTCTATGCCAATAAAAAACGGTACAAGTTGCGTAACATGCCAGCAGTTGCCCCCCAAATGAAGCGCTCGGTCACGCCATCATGGTAGGGCATGGAGAGCCATTCGCGTTGTACCCCTTGCCATTGCACCTGATGGTGCCGGTGGTTGGTCGGATTCATCAAAAAGGCCAGCGGAACTTCAAACATATCCGCCACCTCATCGGGGTTGGCAACCGCTGAAAAGTCTGACCTCACCAGAGCAACGACGGGTGTGACATGGAAAACGGAGCCAGTGATGTACTCCGGCAGTTGACCCAAAACCTCAAGGGTAGTAGGTTGCAAGCCGATCTCCTCCTGCGCCTCACGCATGGCGGCGGCCACCACATCTGCATCCGTCAAATCTACTTTGCCACCCGGGAACGCAATCTGCCCCGAATGGGTGGATAAATGGCTGGTGCGCAAGGTGAGCAGCACCGTCGGCTCGGCGCGCATGACCAGCGGAATCAGTACCGCAGCAGGCATCGGCTGGCGATCAATGAACTTCTTTTCAGCAACCAATTCCGGTTGCCATGGTGGGGGCGAGGCAAATCGTGAGCGCAACGCCTGCGGCTGCATCGCTGCCAGACTGACTGCCTGCAAATGGGAGTCCACCTGGGTCACAGGAACCAAGCGTGGATCAAACTGAGGCGCGGTCATGGCAAACAATAAGAGCAGGCAGACGAAAAAAAACCGCCACAGCGAGCCGGGCGGTTGTTTTATTGTGCGCTTGAATCAGATCAAACGGCAGCCGCAGCGGTAGCAACTTTACGGGCTGGCAGCTTTTCTTTGATACGCGCCGACTTGCCACTGCGGTCACGCAGGTAGTACAGCTTGGCGCGGCGCACATCACCACGGCGCTTGACTTCGATGCTGGCAATCAGCGGGCTGTAGGTTTGGAAGGTACGCTCAACGCCTTCGCCGCTGGAGATTTTGCGCACGGTGAAACCACTGTTGAGGCCACGGTTGCGCTTGGCGATCACCACACCTTCGTAGGCCTGGATACGCTTGCGGGTACCTTCAACCACATTCAGGTTCACTACCACGGTGTCGCCCGGGCCAAAGTCGGGAATGGTTTTGTTAAGGCGAGCAATTTCTTCTTGCTCAAGGATTTGAATCAGGTTCATGACAGTCTTTCAGTGATCATGCAGGCGCCAGCATCACCATGATGCGTGCTGCGGCGTGCGCAGCGGCCCTACAGAGGATCGATTAGCCCGCCATTATAGCCTGCCAAAAGCTTTTCATCGGCATCGCTCAGCCGCCCCGCCGAGCGAGCTTGATCAACCAAATCGGGGCGTTCACGTCCAGTGAGTTGGAGACGCTGGCCACGGCGCCAGCGCTCAATGTTCAGGTGGTGCCCCCCAAGCAGCACGTCGGGCACAGTTTGACCTTGCCAGGTTTCTGGCCGGGTGAAATGCGGGCAATCCAGAAGCCCATCAAGCTCCGGATTAAAACTGTCCTGCGCATGGCTGTCGGCGTCACCGAGTACTCCGGGCTGCAACCTGGCCAACGAATCGAGCAAAGCCATGGCGGCAATCTCACCGCCAGACAACACAAAATCACCCAAACTGATCTGCTCGGTGACAAAGGCGTCAATAAACCGTTGGTCAACACCTTCGTAACGGCCACAAATCAGCACTGCACCGGCACTGGTGGACCACCTCACCACACCGGTGTGGTCCAGCACATTGCCAACCGGAGAAAAAAGAACCACCGGCGCCGAGTCTTGTCTGGCGTTGCAAATGAACTCCACGCACTTTGCCAACGGTTCGGCCATCATCACCATGCCCGGACCACCACCAAATGGCCGGTCATCCACCCGGCGGTAATTGCCGTCGGCGAAGTCCCGTGGGTTGTGCAGATGGACCTCCACTTGGCCAGATTCAAACGCTCTGCGGGTGATGCCCACGGTGAGCATGGGTCCAAACAACTCCGGAAACAGCGTCACAACATCAAAGCGCATGACTCGGCCTCAGTAATCCGGTTGCCAGTCCACCAGAATGCGCCGCTCAGGCAGCTTCACATCGTCGATGTAAGCCGACACAAAGGGGATCATGCGCTGCACCGTTTGCTCTGGCAGAACCTCGTCGATCACCAACACGGTTTGCGGGCCGGTTGAGAGCAATTCACGCACCTGACCCAAGTTTTGCCCTTCTCGGTTGACCACGTCAAGCCCAATCAAGTCGACCCAGTAGTACTCGTCTTTCTGGGCGGTTGGAAAGCTCTCACGTGACACAAAAATGCGCGCACCTCGCAAGGCATCTGCCGCATTGCGATCATCAATGTCATGGGCACAGGCCACCACTGAGTCGGAGTGAAATTTGGCCTCTTTGATCTTCAGTCTGCCCGTGCCAGAAAACGTCTTTTGACCTTTTTCAGTGGGCAGCAAAAACCAGCGCTTGGAAGAAAAAAGCGCCTCGGGGTCGGCGCTGTAGGGGAGTACTTTGAACCAGCCCTTGATACCCCAACCATCAAGGATACGCCCGACTTCGATGGCATCCGCCGGCAATTCGGCGGCCTCCAAGCCGGGCAACATGGTGTTGATCAGGCAGCTTTTTTGGCCGCTTGATTGACCAGACGCTCCACGGTCGGAGACGCTTGGGCACCCACGCTACGCCAGTAGGTCAGGCGATCCTGTGCGATGCGGATGCTTTCTTCATTGGCAGTCGCTATCGGGTTGTAAAAACCAATGCGCTCGATGAAACGGCCATCACGGCGGGTACGCTTGTCAGCGACCACAATGTTGAAAAACGGGCGAGCTTTAGCACCGCCACGGGCGAGTCGAATGACGACCATGATTAATCCTTTGGGGGGCAGAACAGAGTTCTACGACAATTGACAAAATTTCGACGTTTGAGACACGCAACACAACCACCCAGCTGTGCGACACGGCGAAAACCTTAGATTATATCGACTCCACACGCCATGCCAATCATTCGCCCCAGCCAAAGTATCGATATTGCACAAATCACCGCCATCTACCAACACCATGTCTTGCATGGCACGGGTACGTTCGAGGTCGAACCACCCACCGAAACCGATATGACGCAGCGGCGGGCCGATGTCTTGGGCAAAGGCTTGCCCTACCTCGTCGCAGCCGATGGCGACCGGTTGCTGGGTTTTGCCTACTGCAACTGGTTCAAGCCAAGGCCAGCCTATCGCTTTTCAGCCGAGGACTCGATTTACCTGGCACCTGATGCCATCGGTTCCGGTCTAGGTCGTGCGTTGCTCGCCGAGTTGTGCAATCAGGCCGAGCGCGCCGGCGTACGCAAGCTGATTGCGGTGATTGGTGACTCCAACAACCTGGGATCGATCGGGGTGCACCGCAGTGCCGGTTTCCAGCAGGTAGGGACACTGGCCTCCTGCGGATGGAAATTCGAGCGTTGGCTGGACGTGGTGCTGATGGACAAGGCCCTGGGCCTAGGTGATGCAACCTCACCAGCCTAAGAGTGGATCACCGTCAAAACACCTGAATGCTGACCCAGTAGGCCACTGCCGCCATGAAGGCGGTGGCTGGGATCGTCAAAATCCAGGCCCAGATGATATTGGCCGCCACGCCCCAGCGCACCGCACTGGCACGCCGCGTGGCGCCCACACCCACAATGGCGCCTGTGATCGTGTGTGTCGTTGAGACTGGAATTCCCAAGGCGGTTGCCAAAAACAATGTAATCGCCCCACCCGTTTCGGCGCAAAACCCCCCAACTGGTTTGAGCTTGGTAATTTTTTGCCCCATGGTTTTGACAATGCGCCAACCGCCAAACATGGTGCCCAAACCAATCGCCGAATAACACACCAAAACGACCCAACTGGGTGGTGATTTGTCGCCAGCTGCTGTATAGCCGGTGGCAATCAGCAACATCCAAATGATGCCAATGGTTTTTTGCGCGTCGTTACCCCCATGACCCAGGCTGTAGGCACCGGCCGAAATCAGCTGCAAACGCCTGAACCATTTGTCCACCTTGAGCGGCCTAAAACCCCGAAAGCTCCACGACACCAGCACCATCATGACGGAGCCCAGAAGAAACCCGAGCAGCGGTGAAACAAAGATGAACACCACTGTTTTCATGATGCCCGCCACGATTAACGACGCCACACCCGCTTTTGCAATGGCTGCGCCTGCAATGCCACCTATAAGAGCATGCGATGAACTGCTGGGAATACCATAGTACCAAGTGATGAAATTCCATGTGATCGCACCGACCAACGCACCAAACACCACATGCGTGTCCACAATGCCTGGCATCACGATGCCTTTGCCTACTGTCGCCGCCACGCTGAGGTGAAACACAAAAATGGCCACGACGTTGAAAAATGCCGCAAAGACGACCGCCTGCCCTGGTTTCAAAACGCCGGTAGACACCACGGTGGCAATGGAATTTGCCGCATCATGAAACCCGTTCATGAAGTCGAACACCACAGCCATCGCCACCAGAACAATGACCACCCACAGCGCTGCTTGCGTTGTTTCCATCAATCCGCCCCGCTGTGGCTCAGGAATTCTCGAGGATCACGCCCTCGATCAAATTCGCTACATCCTCGCACTTGTCGGTGATGGTTTCCAACAGTTCGTAAATCGCCTTGAGTTTGATCACTTCCCGCACATCAGGCTCCTCGCGGAAGAGTTTGCTCATCGCGGTGCGCATCACACGGTCTGCATCGCTTTCGAGCTTGTCAATTTCATCGCAGGTTTTAAGTGCTGCCTCGGCGGTTGAAGCTTCAGCAATTTTGCTGAGCAGGTTCACCGCATCACGCACACGTTCGCAGCACTTCACACTCAAATCCGTGAGACGAGAAATCTCTTCAGTCATGTGCCGCACGTCATACAAGGCCATGGTTTCCGCAGAATCCTGAATCAGGTCAGCCACGTCATCCATGGTGTTGATCAGGCCATGAATTTGTTCGCGATCGATCGGCGTGATAAAGGTTTTATGCAGGGCCTTGTTCACCTCGTGGGTCACGCGGTCAGCGGCACCTTCAGCGCGATTGACCTCAATGTGGTATTTCTCGCGAAGCTCCAGATCAGCGTAATTGGCAACCAGCTTTGAAAACGCATGGGCTGCGGCGACGATGTGGTCCGCATGCTGGTCAAACAGAATAAAAAAACTAGTGTCGCGCGGTAGCAATTTGCCAAAAAACACAGGAGCTCCTTCAATCGATGTCATCACCATGACAGATTGATGACATTGAAGAGTTTAACCGTCAGGTTGCGCTTCTTTCCACAAAAAAACGCCCCGAGACCAAAGCCACGGGGCGCTTCATTTGTATTTGGCGATGCGATGACATCGCCCTAAATCACCAGCCAGCGGTTAGGCAGCTGCCCCTTCCTTGACGGTGGCAGCTGCGTCGGTGTAATCCTGCACTTTGTCAAAGTTCAGGTACTGGTAAATCTTGCTGCTAGCAGCAGTCAACACACCCATGTCGGCCAAGTACTCTGCCTTGGTCGGAATGCGACCCAGCTTGGAGCAAATCGCAGCCAGTTCTGCGCTACCCAAATACACATAGCTGTTTTTCCCCAAACGGTTCGGGAAATTGCGAGTGCTGGTGGAGAACACGGTAGCACCCTCTTTCACCTGCGCCTGATTGCCCATGCACAAGCTGCACCCCGGCATTTCCATGCGGGCACCCGCAGAACCCAGCACACCGTAATGGCCCTCCTCGGTCAGTTGCTTGGCATCCATCTTGGTTGGCGGCGCCATCCACAGTTTCACCGGAATGTCGCGTTTGTTTTCAAGCAGTTTGGACGCGGCGCGGAAGTGGCCAATATTGGTCATGCAAGAGCCAATAAACACCTCATCGATCTTGGCGCCTGCCACGTCGGACAGCGTCTTGACATCGTCTGGATCATTGGGGCATGCGACGATGGGCTCGTGGATGTCAGCCAAATCAATTTCGATCACGCTGGCGTACTCGGCGTCGGCGTCGGCCTTCATCAACTTGGGATCGGCCAACCAGTCCTGCATGGCCTTAATCCGGCGGTTGATGGTGCGCACATCGGAATAGCCGTTGGCAATCATCCATTTGAGCATCACGATGTTGCTGTTGAGATACTCAATAATTGGCTCTTTGTTCAAGTGCACTGTGCAACCAGCGGCGCTGCGCTCGGCCGATGCATCGCTCAATTCAAACGCTTGCTCAACCTTCAGGTCTGGCAAGCCTTCAATTTCGAGAATGCGGCCCGAGAACACGTTCTTCTTGCCTTGCTTGGCAACCGTCAATTCACCTGACTTGATGGCGTAAAGCGGAATGGCATTGACCAGATCGCGCAAGGTAATGCCAGGCTGCATCTTGCCTTTGAAGCGCACCAGCACGCTCTCTGGCATGTCCAGTGGCATCACACCGGTGGCTGCACCAAACGCCACTAAGCCTGAACCGGCAGGGAAGCTGATGCCAATCGGGAAACGTGTGTGGCTGTCGCCGCCGGTGCCCACGGTGTCAGGCAACAACATGCGGTTGAGCCAGCTGTGAATGATGCCGTCACCCGGGCGCAGCGGGATACCACCGCGGTTGCTGATGAACTCAGGCAACTCATGGTGCATCTTCACGTCCACGGGCTTGGGGTAGGCCGCAGTGTGGCAGAAAGATTGCATCACCAGATCGGCGCAAAAACCCAGGCAGGCCAGGTCTTTGAGCTCATCGCGCGTCATCGGGCCGGTGGTGTCCTGTGAGCCCACCGAGGTCATGCGCGGTTCGCAGTAGGTGCCGGGCAGCACGCCCTGGCCTTCTGGCAGACCACAGGCGCGGCCGACCATTTTTTGCGCCAGCGTGAAACCCTTGCCGGTGGCCTTGGGGTTTTGTGGCAGGCGGAAAAGTGTCGACACTGGCAAGCCCAGTGATTCGCGTGCCTTGGCGGTCAAACCACGGCCGATGATCAGCGGAATACGGCCACCAGCGCGCACCTCGTCAAACAGTACCTCGCTCTTGAGAGTGAACTTGGCGATCACCTTGCCATCTTTGAGGGCGGTGCCTTCGTAGGGACGCAGTTCAATCGTGTCACCCATGTTCATTTGGCTCACGTCCAATTCGATTGGCAACGCGCCCGCATCTTCCATGGTGTTGTAAAAAATCGGCGCAATCTTGGCACCCAGACAGACGCCACCAAAGCGCTTGTTCGGCACAAAGGGAATGTCTTCACCTGTAAACCACAAGACACTGTTGGTAGCAGATTTACGACTGGAGCCGGTCCCGACCACATCACCCACATAAGCGACCAGGTTGCCACGGGCGCGCAGGTCTTCAATGAATTTGACCGGGCCACGTTTGCCGTCTTCCTCGGGGGTGATGCCATCACGCTTGTTCTTGAGCATCGCGAGCGCGTGCAGTGGAATGTCCGGGCGGCTCCAGGCATCAGGTGCTGGCGACAAATCGTCGGTGTTGGTTTCGCCAGTGACTTTCAACACGGTCAGTGTGATGCTCTTGGGCACTTCGGGGCGGCTGGTGAACCACTCGGCATTGGCCCAGCTCTGCAGCACGGCCTTGGCGTGCGCATTGCCCTTGTCAGCCTTTTCCTTGACGTCATGGAACTGGTCAAACATCAACAGAGTCTTTTTGAGCGCCTCGGCCGCCACCGCAGCCACTGCGCCGTCATCGAGCAGATCGATGAGTGGGGTCAGGTTGTAACCACCCAGCATGGTGCCGAGCAGCTCGGTGGCCTTTTCGCGGCTGATGAGCGCGCATTTTTCTGTGCCATGGGCCACGGCCGCCAGGTAGCTGGCCTTGACTTTGGCCGCATCATCCACGCCCGCAGGCACCCGGTGGGTGATCAGTTCCACCAGAAACGACTCTTCGCCTTTGGGTGGGTTTTTCAGCAGCTCAATCAGCGCAGCGGTTTGCTGCGCCGTCAGCGGCAACGCCGGAATTCCTAGGGCGGCGCGCTCGGCAACATGGGCGCGGTAGGCTTGCAACATGGTCAACTCCTTCAATAAAAAATGAATCTAGCCGTTATAAAATATGGGTAGTCAGCTATTCAATAAATAGCATTCGAGCCGATGACGAATAAATCCGCATCATCGGGCACTGAAAAAAACCTGGGCCGGATCAAGGGCATGCAGGTGCGCCGTCTGACGCGCTCGTACCAGCACCTGCCAGTAATAACGATAACTCGCCCGGTCATGTAATTTGCCCGCCACCGAGATCGGTGCCCAATCCTGGCTATGCGCTTTGCAAATGATCTGGCTGGCTTCATCCACTTCTGACGCTGCCGGTGCAAACGCTGCAAGGATGGGGCGAATTTGATCAGGGTGAATGCTCCACATGCGCCCGTACCCCAATGCCTGATTTGCTTTCCTTGCGGCTTGCTCCAAACGCGCACTGTCTTTGAACTCTGTGACAACGCAATGCGATGCCACCTTACCAAATGCATGACAGGCCGCCGCTATTTCAAGCTTGGCACGCACCACCAGTGGGTGGCTGAACTGATCCAAATCACTGGCGTGACTTTGCGCCGATGTCCCCATGGCGCTGGCCGGGATGGCGCCCCCGTGTGCCGACACAAAGTCCATCAGACCAAAACTGGCAGATTCAACTCTGGGATGCGACACGATGTCTGCCACGTTGTGTACCGCCAAGGGGGACTCGACCAGCACGTGAACCGGCAGCGGTTCCACACGACCCCCCGCTTGTGCCGCACGGTCAATAACCGCCACCGCCAGGTCTACATCAGCGCGCGAATCCACTTTAGGCAACATCACATGACACAAGCCCTGAGCCGCGCCACCCACGATGATTTCCACATCTTGTGCAAACGCCGGATGATCCACCGGATGCACCCGGGCAGCCACCCGTGACATCAACTCGTTCGCTGCATTTTTTGAAGCAGCATACGTTTGATTGACAAAGGCTTGAACCATAAAAGCATGGTCTTTCTCAGCACCAACCGCGGCGCCATCTTCGCAGTCCAGGGTGACATCAAACACGCAAGTACCAAATTCCTGCGCCAACTCAGCCTGCAAGGCCAAGCTCTTGACCATGCGCGCTTCCTGGCCACAGTAGTGGTCGCACACCGGCAACACTGGGGTTGCCGAGGCACCGACCAAAATGGTGCTTGGATGGGTCACGAGCCTGACTTTTGCCGGAGAAATTTACAGCAAATGCGCCACGCCAGCTTGTTCGTCTTGCAGTTCTTTCAAGGTCTTGTTGATGCATTCCTGGCTGAATGCGTCGATGGGCAGGCCTTCAACGAGTTTGTATTCGCCGCCAGAGCAGGTCACAGGGAAGCCGAACATCACGTCTTTAGGAATGCCGTATTCACCATTCGAAGGGACGCCCATGGTGACCCACTTGCCGTTGGTGCCAAGTGCCCAATCATGCATGTGGTCAATGGCTGCATTGGCCGCAGAAGCAGCCGATGACACACCACGCGCTGCAATGATGGCTGCACCGCGTTTGCCCACTGTCGGCAAAAAGGTGTTGGCATTCCAGTCGTGGTCATTGATCATGTCTTTCACGCTCTTGCCGTCCACTGTGGCAAAACGGTAATCGGCGTACATGGTGGGTGAATGGTTGCCCCACACGGCCATGCTTTGGATGTCTGCCACAGCCTTGCCGGTTTTGCTGGCGAGTTGGCTCAAGGCACGGTTGTGGTCCAAGCGCAGCATGGCGGTGAAGTTCTTGCGGGGCAGATCCGGCGCGCTCTTCATGGCAATGTATGCATTGGTATTGGCGGGGTTACCCACCACGAGCACCTTGACATTGCGGCTGGCCACCGCGTTCAGGGCCTTGCCTTGTGCAGTGAAAATTTCAGCGTTGACGGCGAGCAACTCGGCACGCTCCATGCCTGGGCCCCGTGGACGTGAGCCAATCAACAGCGCGTAGTCCACATCCTTGAATGCGGTCATGGGGTCGCTGTGGGCTTCCATGCCCACCAGCAACGGGAAGGCGCAATCTTGCAATTCCATCATCACGCCCTGCAAAGCTTGCTGGGCCTTTTCGACAGGCACTTCCAACAGACTCAGCACCACCGGCTGATCTTTGCCCAGCATCTCGCCAGAGGCGATACGAAACAGAATGGCGTAACCAATTTGACCAGCTGCACCAGTGACAGCGACGCGGACAGGCTTCTTGCTCATGTTGAAACTCCAAAAGTGTTAAAAAATTCAGCCGCTGGCACATCGGCGACAGTTTGCCGGAAGGCCAAGCCAATCGAGTGTAATCTGTAAAACCCGAATTCGTCAACTTGTCTTATGTCTTATATAAGATATGATTCGCAAACACGATGGCATAAAAAATCGGAGACAAAACAGCATGCAATCTGCACCTGACCTTGCCGGCGACAGCCCCGCTTTGGCGGTTGAAACCAGCGCGGAATTCGCCTTGTCCACGCCCGCCTTCAGCCCCTTGTATCAACAAATCAAGGGTTTAATCTTGAATAGCCTGCGGGCTGGCGAATGGAAGCCGGGCGAGGCCATCCCCAGTGAAATGGATCTGGCCGCGCGCTTTCGGGTTAGCCAAGGCACCGTGCGCAAAGCGGTGGATGAATTAGCCTCCGAAAATCTGCTGCTGCGCCGTCAGGGCCGAGGCACCTTTGTCGCGACCCACGCCGAGCAACAGGTGCAGTTTCGCTTTCTTAAATTGGCGCCCGACAGCGGCACCCGCGGCAGCGAAGGCCCTGCCCAACGAGACATCATTGAATGCAAGCGCGGGCGCGCCAGCGCGGACGTCGCACGAGCACTGGCACTGCGCGCTGGCGACACCGTGTTGCAGCTAAAGCGGGTGCTGAGTTTTGGCGGCACACCCATCATCCTGGAAGACATCTGGCTGCCGGCAGCTCCCTTTAAAGGCTTGACCGCGGAGCGACTGGCCAACTACCAAGGCCCCATGTACGCCCTGTTTGAGACCGAGTTCAATGTACGCATGGTCAGGGCTGAAGAGAAAATACGTGCCATACCCGCGTCAAATCTGCATGAAGAGCTACTGAAAGTGAAGCGTGGCATGCCGTTGCTCAGCGTGGAGCGAACCGCCTACACCTACAGGGATGAACCGATGGAGCTGCGCCGCGGCTACTATCGGACCGAGTCTCACCACTACCACAACACATTGGGTTAAACAACTTAGCCGTGCGTCAGCTTAAAGTACGTTTACGCTGGCAAGCTTGGGTTCAGGTTAAAGCGATAAATATTGACCTATCACAATGAAGTTACATCGGCTCTGGCGCGGCGGCACCTGCAGCATTGCAATAGAATTTCCGATTACCTGAGCCGATCCGCTCACCTCGTTGTTGTGCAAACCTGATATCAAACCAAGAAAGCATCGTATGTCCGAATCAGCGACCAGCCCAAGCAAACCCCGACCCGAATTTCGCAACATCGAATTTTCCAACCTGCGAACGCTTCGCTGGCCATTGGCCTCTCTGGCGTCGGGCATGCACCGTGTCAGCGGCGCCATCATGTTTTTCCTGATGCCTTTCATCATCTGGATGTTTGACAACTCGATTTCCTCAGAAATCTCCTTTTCCAAATTCAAGGCCGCCTTCAACATTGGCATGCTGGGCCTACCAGGATTCATGTGGAAGCTGGTGGCCTTGGGCCTGATCTGGGCCAGTCTGCACCATTTCATCGCCGGAATGCGCCATCTCTGGATGGATACCCACCATGAACACGTAACCAAGGACATTGGCCGCCAATCGGCTGCCGTCGTCCTCTTGGCCACCCTCACGCTGACCTTGGTGCTCGGTGCCAAGCTTTTCGGTCTTTACTGATTCAGGAGTACCACATGTCATCTGTTAACTACGGTTCCCATCGCACGGTTGTTGGTGCGCATTACGGCATGCGTGACTGGTTGTCCCAGCGCGTCACTGCGGTCTTCATGGCACTTTTCACGGTATTGGTGCTTGCACAACTGATTTTTACCAAGGGCCCAATCGGCTATGAACTGTGGGCGGGTATTTTTGCCTCGCAGTGGATGAAGTCGCTGACCTTTCTGGTGATTCTTTCCATGCTCTTTCATGTGTGGATTGGCATGCGCAACATCTTCATGGACTACGTCAAGCCCTATGCAGTTCGCTTTGTGATGCACGTGTTTGCGATCGCTTGGCTGGTCGCCTGTGCAGGTTGGGCAGTTCAAGTGCTGTGGCGCTTGTAAGGCAAGTCGATCCATTCATTCATTGCAGAGAAGCCGACTTAAAGGCACTTTGCAGGATTCCATAACCAAGTAAATACATCATGACTGCAACTTCCAAACTTACCAAGCGCAAATTCGATGCTGTGATCGTCGGCGCAGGCGGTGCCGGGATGAGCGCCTCATTGCGCTTGTCAAACGCCGGTCTCAATGTCGCTGTGCTCACCAAAGTTTTCCCAACACGCTCCCACACCGTGGCGGCACAGGGTGGCATTGGCGCCAGCTTGGGCAACATGGCGGAAGACAACTGGCACTTCCATTTTTACGACACGATCAAAGGGTCAGACTGGCTGGGCGATCAGGATGCCATCGAATTCATGTGCCGTGAAGCGCCCAAAGTGGTGTATGAGCTGGAACACTTTGGCATGCCCTTTGACCGCAACCCCGACGGCACCATTTACCAGCGCCCCTTTGGTGGCCACTCGAGCAACTACGGTGAAAAACCAGTGCAGCGCGCGTGTGCCGCAGCCGACCGCACCGGTCACGCCATGCTGCATACGCTGTACCAGCAAAACGTCAAAGCCCGCACCAACTTCTTTGTGGAATGGATGGCGCTGGATTTGATCCGTGATGCGGAAGGCGATGTGGTCGGCGTAACTGCATTGGAAATGGAAACCGGTGAAATTCATATCCTTCAAGCCAAGACGGTGATGCTGGCCTCTGGGGGCGCAGGCCGTATCTTTGCGGCCTCTACCAACGCTTTCATCAACACTGGCGACGGCCTGGGCATGGCGGCGCGCGCTGGCATCCCATTGCAAGACATGGAGTTCTGGCAGTTTCACCCGACCGGCGTGGCCGGTGCGGGTGTGTTGCTCACCGAAGGCTGCCGTGGTGAAGGCGCGATTTTGCGCAACAGCAACGGCGAGCGCTTCATGGAGCGTTATGCACCCACGATGAAAGATCTGGCTCCACGTGACTTTGTGTCGCGCTGCATGGACCAGGAAATCAAGGAAGGCCGTGGCTGCGGTCCCAACAAGAGCTATATCAATTTGGACATGACCCACCTAGGCGCAGAAACAATCGCGCTTCGATTGCCCAGCGTGCAAGAGATTGGCCACAATTTCGCCAATGTGGACATCACCAAAGAGCCCATTCCAGTGGTGCCGACCATCCACTACCAAATGGGTGGCATTCCCACAAACATCAATGGCCAGGTGGTTGCGCCGAAGAATGGCAACCCCTCGGCTGTAGTCAAGGGCCTGTATGCTGTCGGCGAATGTGCCTGCGTCAGCGTGCATGGCGCCAACCGCCTGGGAACCAATTCTCTGCTTGATATCGTGGTGTTTGGCCGCGCTGCCGGTAAACACATCGTTGAATTCAACAATGAAAACGATGTACATAAAGACATCCCAGCCAACGGTGCTGACATTTCCCTGGAGCGCGTCAACCGACTAGACAACACCAAAACCGGTGAGTACGCTCAGGTTGTGGCAGACAATATTCGCAACGTTATGCAGAACCACGCCAGCGTGTTCCGCACGCAAGCCAGCATGGACGAAGGCGTGGTCAAGATTGCCGCCATGCGCGAGCGTGTGTCCAACATTACCCTGGCCGACAAGTCGAAAATCTTTAACACCGCGCGCATCGAGGCACTAGAGGTCGACAACATGATTGAGGCGGCACAAGCCACCATGGTGTCCGCTGCTGCACGCAAAGAGTGCCGCGGTGCACACACGGTCCTTGATTACGACCGCCCTGCTGACGATGCCACTTGCCCGCTGGGCCGCGATGATGCAAATTGGCTCAAACACACCCTGTGGGACAAAGAAACCAACAGCCTGAGCTACAAGCCAGTTAACCTCAAACCGCTGACGGTAGCCTCGGTGCCACCGAAAGTGCGGACGTTCTGATGTCTTGCCGGGCGGACCGATCTGTACGCCCGAGATCCTGAACTTCTGAATCCAAACGAATACGAAAGCTCATCATGGCAAAACGCACTTTCCAAATTTACCGCTACAACCCAGACACCGATGCCAAGCCCTATATGCAAACCATCGAACTCGAACTCGATGGCAGCGAGCGCATGTTGCTTGACGTGTTGACGAAGCTAAAGGCGCTGGACCCCACTTTTTCATATCGTCGTTCCTGCCGTGAAGGCATTTGCGGCTCGGACGCCATGAACATCAATGGCAAAAATGGTCTGGCTTGCCTGGTCAATATGCGAACCCTGCCCGACACCATCGTTCTCAAACCTTTGCCAGGTTTGCCAGTGGTGCGCGACTTGATCGTCGACATGACCCTGTTCTTCAAGCAGTACCACTCGATCAAGCCTTACCTGGTCAACGAAACCCGACCACCCGAAAAAGAGCGTCTGCAAAGCCCGGAAGAGCGAGATGAACTCAATGGGCTTTATGAGTGCATTTTGTGTGCCTGCTGCTCCACCAGTTGCCCGGTGTTCTGGTGGAATCCTGACAAGTTCGTCGGCCCTGCTGGCCTGCTGCAAGCCTACCGTTTCATCGCCGACAGCCGCGATGAATCCACCTCCGAACGTCTGGACAATCTGGAAGATCCTTATCGGTTGTTCCGTTGCACCACCATCATGAATTGTGTGGATGTGTGCCCGAAAGGTCTGAATCCCACCAAAGCCATTGGCAAAATCAAAGAGTTGATGGTGCGTCGCGCCATCTAAACGTCTTTAACCCCAGTGGAAATGGTTCTACCTGACGCACTGCTCGACGAGCGCAGCTTGAGCAAACTCAAGTGGCGTTGTCGACGGGGTTTGCTTGAAAATGACCTCTTTATTCAACGCTTCTTCCACCGCTTTGAAGCCAAGCTCACTGTCAAGCAAGCGCAAGGTCTAAACGTTCTAATGGATTTGAGTGATTCTGATCTGCTCGATTTGCACCTGGGACGTAAAACCTTGGTGCAGGTGGACCCAAGTCTGGTGCAGGAAGATGTCCGCGAAGTTTTATCCATGTTGAGAGAACCATCTGAAAGGTCGATATGAAGCTAGCTGAGAACAAAGCCACCCTGTCGTTCAGCAACGGCAGCCCGAGCATTGATTTGCCGGTTTATCACGGCAACGTGGGTCCGGATGTCATCGACATCCGCAAGCTCTACGGCCAAACAGGCATGTTCACTTACGACCCGGGCTTTTTGTCCACCGCGTCGTGTCAATCGGCCATCACGTATATCGATGGCGACAAAGGTGAATTGCTTTATCGTGGTTACCCGATTGAACAGTTGGCTACCCAGTGCGACTACCTGGATACCTGCTACCTGCTGCTTAAAGGTGAACTGCCCAACCAGAAAGACCGCCAGGCCTTTCATAAGCTTGTGATCAACCACACGATGGTCAACGAGCAAATGCAGTTCTTCCTGCGCGGTTTCCGCCGTGATGCCCACCCGATGGCGGTCTTGACTGGTCTGGTGGGTGCATTGTCAGCGTTCTACCATGACAGCACTGACATCAACAACCCCGAGCATCGTGACGTGGCGGCCATCCGCCTGATTGCCAAGATGCCAACTTTGGTGGCCATGGCCTACAAATATGGCATTGGTCAACCATTCATGTACCCGAAGAATGACCTGAGTTACTCTGGTAATTTCCTGCGCATGATGTTTGGCACACCCTGCGAAGAGTATGTGGTCAACCCGGTGATTGAACGCGCCATGGACCGCATCTTTATCTTGCATGCTGACCATGAGCAAAACGCGTCAACCTCCACGGTGCGTTTGTGCGGCTCATCAGGTACCAACCCGTTTGCTGCGATCGCAGCCGGTGTGGCTTGCTTGTGGGGTCCAGCCCACGGTGGCGCCAATGAAGCCTGCTTGAACATGCTGGAAGACATCCAGCGCCAAGGCGGTGTGGCCAAAGTGGGCCAGTTCATGGAACAGGTCAAAGACAAAAATTCTGGCGTCAAGCTGATGGGTTTTGGTCACCGCGTTTACAAAAACTACGACCCACGTGCCAAGTTGATGCAAGAAACCTGCAACGAAGTGCTGGCCGAGTTGGGTCTGGAAAACGACCCCTTGTTCAAGCTGGCCAAAGAGCTGGAAAAAATTGCGCTCGAAGACGAATACTTCGTTTCCCGCAAGTTGTACCCGAACGTCGATTTCTACTCCGGCATCGTTCAGCGCGCCATTGGCGTCCCGGTCAATTTGTTCACTGGAATCTTCACTTTGGCCCGCACCGTCGGATGGATTGCACAGTTGAACGAAATGATCAGCGATCCCGAGTACAAAATTGGCCGACCCCGTCAATTGTTCACCGGCTCGGTCACGCGCAACGTCAAGCCCATCGGCGAACGCTAAGCCAGGGTCTTTTCTCCAAACCCGCCGGCTGGCAACACCGGCGGGTTTTTTATTTGTGATGTAACCCAAAAGTGTGGCCGCTTAAAATCGCGGGCTTATCAAGGAACCCAGATGGGACTCACCCTATACGACAAAATTTGGAACGAGCATGTCGTCCACACCGAGGACGACGGCACCACTCTGCTCTACATTGACCGGCACCTGGTCCACGAGGTCACCAGTCCGCAGGCGTTTGAAGGCATTCGTCAAGCGGGTCGCAAGGTGTGGCGCGTCAGTTCCATCGTCGCCACCGCCGACCACAACACACCGACTACCGGCTGGGAGTTGGGTTATGACGGCATCACCGATGCCACCAGCAAAGAGCAAGTGATGACGCTGGATGCCAATATCACTGAGTATGGCGCCGCTGCCTACTTTCCGTTCATGTCGCGTCGCCAGGGCATCGTCCATGTAATCGGACCTGAGAGTGGCGCAACCCTTCCCGGCATGACTGTGGTTTGCGGGGACAGCCACACAAGCACCCATGGGGCGTTTGGTGCATTGGCACATGGCATTGGCACCAGCGAGGTGGAACATGTCATGGCCACCCAAACCCTTCTGGCCAAAAAGGCCAAGAACATGCTGATCCGGGTCGACGGGCAACTGCACAGCGCTTGTACCGCCAAGGACATTGTGTTGGCCATCATTGGCCAAATCGGCACGGCGGGCGGCACCGGTTACACCATCGAATTTGCGGGTACGGCTATTCGCGCTTTGAGCATGGAAGGACGCATGACCGTCTGCAACATGGCCATTGAAGCTGGCGCCCGGGCTGGCTTGGTGGCAGTGGACGACAAGACCATTCAATACGTCAAGGGTCGGCCCTTGGCTCCTACCGGCGTTGAGTGGGAAATGGCCATGGCCTATTGGAAGACCCTGCAATCGGATGTGGACGCCTTCTTTGACGCCGTGGTAGAGCTTGACGCCACGCAGATCCTGCCGCAAGTCACCTGGGGCACCTCGCCAGAAATGGTGCTGGGCATTGATGCCCATGTGCCCGATCCCGAAAAGGAAAAGGACACAAATAAACGCGCGGCCATCGAGCGGGCCCTGACCTACATGGGCCTTGAGCCGGGCAAGGCCATGAACGACATCCATGTCGACAAAGTATTCATCGGGTCATGCACCAACAGCCGCATCGAAGACATGCGTGAAGCTGCTGCGGTAGTGAAAAAGTTAGGTCGCAAGATGGCCAAAAACGTCAAACTGGTGATGGTTGTCCCTGGTTCTGGTTTGGTCAAAGAACAAGCCGAACGGGAGGGTCTTCACGACATTTTCAAGGCCGCTGGCTTTGAGTGGCGTGAACCGGGCTGCAGCATGTGCCTGGCCATGAATGCCGACCGGCTTGAACCCGGCGAGCGCTGCGCAAGCACCAGCAATCGCAACTTTGAAGGCCGCCAAGGTGCCGGTGGCCGCACCCACCTGGTCAGCCCAGCCATGGCCGCTGCCGCTGCCGTGCATGGCCATTTCGTCGATATCCGTCAGTTCGTCTGAACCAGTGAGCCTGTCATGAACAAATTGATCACCGTATTTTTCCTGGCCCTGGCCCTCACCCTCTCGGCCTGCAACACCCTCAAAGGCGTTGGGCAAGACCTTCAAAAGGCGGGTGAAAAAATTGAAGATGCGGCAAAGAAGTAAGCATGAATAAGTTCACCGTCCACCAGGGCCTGGTTGCGCCGATAGACCGCGAGAACGTGGATACCGACGCCATCATTCCGAAGCAATTCCTCAAGTCCATCCGCAAAACCGGCTTTGGTCAGAATCTGTTTGACGAGTGGCGCTACCTCGATGCGGGCTATCCCGGTCAAGACGCCAGCAGTCGCAAGCCTAACCCCGATTTCTCGCTTAACCTCCCACGTTATGCGGGTGCCTCCATCCTGCTGGCCCGCAAAAATTTTGGGTGCGGTTCAAGCCGCGAACACGCGCCCTGGGCGATTGAGCAGTTCGGCTTTCGTGTATTGATTGCACCCAGCTATGCCGACATATTTTTTAACAACTGCTTTAAAAATGGCCTGCTGCCCATTGTTTTGCCAGAGTCGGTGGTGAACCAATTGTTTGACGCGGTGCTTGCCTTTCCAGGCTACCAATTGACTGTTGACCTTGAGCGCCAAGTTGTCGTCAAGCCCCAGGGCGAAGAAATTTCATTTGAAGTCCAGGCGTTTCGAAAATACTGCCTTCTCAATGGTTTTGACGACATTGGGCTAACTCTGAGACAGCGCGAAAAAATCAGTGTGTTTGAGGCTGAACGCCTGGCCACCAAACCATGGCTGGCGCACACCATGCTGCCCGGCGCATAACGCGAGTGGTCAGACAAGAACTTTCGATAAGCATTCCAACGGATTCGGATCGGTTCCGACTCTCCTTCCAAATCGGCTTCAACCTCAAAGCAGCCAAACGCTCAATCCAAAAAAATGAAAATTGCAGTTCTTCCAGGCGACGGCATCGGCACAGAAATTGTGGCTGAAGCCGTCAAAGTCCTCCAGGCACTTGACCTTAAGTTTGAAATGGAAACCGCGTTGGTGGGTGGCGCCGCCTACGACGCCCATGGCCACCCTTTGCCGGAATCGACATTAAAGCTGGCCATGGCCGCCGACGCCGTCCTGTTTGGCGCGGTTGGTGACTGGAAATACGACACGCTGGACCGGCCTCTGCGCCCCGAACAAGCCATTTTGGGACTGCGCAAACACATGGGGCTGTTTGCCAACTTTCGCCCGGCCATTTGCTACGAGCAGTTGGTGGGTGCCTCCAGCCTGAAACCAGAGTTGGTGGCCGGTCTTGACATTTTGATCATCCGTGAATTGACGGGTGATATTTACTTTGGCCAGCCACGTGGTCGCCGCACTGCGGTTGATGGTCATTTCCCGGGTGCCGAAGAAGCCTTTGACACCATGCGCTACAGCCGCCCNNGCGCTGGACCACATGTACGTGGACAACGCGGCGATGCAGTTGGTCAAGGCTCCCAAAAAATTTGACGTGCTGGTCACTGGCAACATGTTTGGTGACATCCTCAGTGATGAAGCCTCCATGCTGACTGGCTCGATTGGTATGCTGCCCTCGGCCTCCATGAATGCGGCCAACCAAGGCTTGTTTGAGCCCAGTCATGGCAGTGCACCAGACATTGCAGGCAAAGGCATCGCCAACCCCGTGGCCACCATATTGAGCGCGGCCATGATGCTGCGCTTCAGCCTCAATCAGGCACAGGCGGCCGATCGCATTGAATCCGCTGTCAAGAAAGTCTTGACACAGGGACTGCGCACCGCGGATATTCACGGCCCGGGAACGACACGCGTCAGCACTGCCGAGATGGGTGCAGCGGTCGTTAAAGCCTTGGGTTGACCAAACCAAGTGCCTGTAGGTCAAGATAAACTGAGTTAACAAACGAAAAGGTCTAGCGATGAAAGTGGGAAATTTAGTAGGTCTGGTAGGTTGGCGCGGCATGGTTGGGTCTGTGCTGATGGATCGCATGCAGTCTGAGGGCGACTTTGCCCTGATTGAGCCGGTGTTTTTCTCGACCTCCAATGCCGGTGGCGCAGCCCCTTCGTGGGCCAAAAACGAGACAGCTCTAAAAAGCGCCTTCGACATTGATGCGTTAAAAAAGTGCGACATCATCATCAGCGCCCAAGGCGGTGACTACACCACCGAGGTGTTTCCCAAGCTGCGTGCAGCCGGTTGGGCTGGCCACTGGATTGATGCCGCCTCCACCCTGCGCATGAAGGAAGACGCCGTCATCATCCTTGACCCGGTGAATCTGCCGGTGATCAAAAAATCGCTGGCCAATGGCGGCAACAACTGGATTGGTGGCAACTGCACGGTCAGTTGCATGCTGATGGGCGTGGGCGCGCTCTACAAGGCCGGCTTGGTTGAATGGATGAGCACCCAAACTTACCAGGCCGCCAGCGGTGGTGGTGCTCAGCACATGCGTGAGTTGCTCACCCAATTCGGCACCTTGAATGCCGAGGTCAAAGCCCTGCTGGACGACCCCAAATCTGCCATTCTGGAGATTGACCGCAAAGTGATCGCCAAGCAGCGTGCCCTAAGCGCCGCTGAGATAGCCAACTTCGGCGTGCCTTTGGGTGGCTCGCTGATTCCCTGGATTGACAAGGATCTTGGGATAGGCAAGCAGTCCGATGAAGAAGGCTGGGGCATGTCGCGCGAAGAATGGAAAGGCATGGCCGAAACCAACAAGATTCTGGGCCAAGGCCCGGCCTTCGGCAGCGCTGCGACCCCGGTTGACGGTTTTTGTGTGCGCGTGGGTGCCATGCGCTGCCACAGCCAGGCGCTTACCTTCAAACTCAAGAAAAACGTGCCCAGCGCCGACATCGAGGCCATGTTGGCCGCTGACAACGCATGGGTTAAAGTGGTACCCAACACCCGTGAGGCCAGCATCAAGGACCTGACGCCGGTGGCGGTTACGGGCACGCTGACGATACCTGTTGGACGGATTCGCAAGCTCGCCATGGGTCCGGAGTATGTGGGTGCCTTTACCATCGGCGACCAGCTCCTGTGGGGTGCTGCCGAGCCGTTGCGGCGCATGCTGCGCATTTTGTTGAATGCGTGAATGCCGACGGCGCGTGGCTTTTGCAGTAAGCTGCGCGCTCACCGGGGCTGTGTCGCCTGCCACGGACGTTGTCCAGAGGCAACACTGAGGGTTTCGCGGGATGCGATCCATCGTGAGAGTTAAAGTTCATTCGCTGTCTTAACTTGTCTTGCTAAGCCATTGATGCTATGGTCCTTTCCTATTTTTTGGATAAGCTATCCTCGGTCCGCGAACTCAGCCTTTTCGCGGTGACAGTCAAACCGGAGTTGACAAATTGATTTCTAAGCTTCACTCGTGGCAAATGACTGCCGTGGCCTCGGCCATTCTGCTGGGTTTGTGGTCGCCAGCTGCCCAGGCATTGTCCTTGGGTCAAATCAGCGTCAAATCGGCGCTGGGCGAGCCTCTCTCGGCCGAAATCGACATTCTGGACATCAACGCGGACGAAGCGGCCACGCTGGTCACCCGGGTTGCCTCGCCAGACGCCTTCAAAGCCTCTGGCCTTGATTACAACGTCGCCATCAGTGGTCTGCGTGCCAGCCTGTATCGGCGTGCCAACGGCAAGCCCTACCTCAAACTCACGGGTGACAAGCCGGTTAACGACCCCTATGTCGACATGATTCTGGAGGCCAATTGGAATAGCGGCCGCATCGTGCGCGACTACACCTTGCTGTTCGATCCGCCAAGTTTGAAGGCCACTGCATCCGCGCCTCAAACGCAAGCGCCCACCTTGGCACAAACACCCAAAGCGGCACCGGCAGTTGCGCCTACCAAACCCGCACCGGTTGCACCCACCGCCAAGCCAGCCAAAGCTGAACCGAATGTGCCCGCCAAAAAAGAAGCTGACGGTGGCACACCCACACAGGTACGCGTGAAGCCTGGTGAAACTGCGAGCCATTTGGCAGGTACATACAAGCCGGTCAATGTGTCTCTGGATCAAATGTTGGTGGCCCTGCTGCGCACCAACCCGGATGCCTTCATCAACAACAACGTCAACCGCCTGAAAGCCGGCGCGCTGGTCGACCTGCCCACCGAGGCACAAGCCTCTGAGACAGCGCCCGCCGAGGCTAGCCAAATGATCTTGGCCCAAAGCCAGGACTTCAATAACTACCGACGCGGTTTGGCCGCCAGTGCACCGGGTGCCGACGTGGCACCTGCCAAACGTGAAGCGACTGGCAAGGTTACGGCCAATGTGGATGACAAGAAAACGCCGCTGGTGCCAGCCGACAAGCTGACCCTGTCCAAGGGCAACTTGGCTGGCGCAAACAGCGCGGAGCAACTGGCGCAGGCGCGCAACGCTAAGGAAACCGCTGACCGTGCCGCTGAGCTTGCCAAGAACCTTCAAGACCTAAGCAAAATTGCTGCAGCATCCAGTGCGGCGGTCAGCAGTGCCGCGCCATCCGCGCCCGCTGCACCCGCAGTGGCGCCTGCCAGTGCCAGCGCACCTGTGGCCAGTGCCGTCGCTGCACCCAGCAGCGCGCCAGTGACGCCGGCCGTTGCCGCACCGGCCCTTGCCAAACCCATGCCGAAAGCACCTGCACCGGAAGTGGTGGCGGAGTCCAGCTTCATCGACAGCTTGCTCGAAAATCCAATGGTCCCGGTCGGCGCTGCCGGTTTGATCGCTTTGCTGGCTGGCTTGGGCCTTTACCGTTCCAAACAACGCAAGAAGTCTGCCTCGCAAGACAGCATCTTTGCCGACAGCAAGCTGCAACCTGAGTCGTTCTTTGGTGGCACTGGTGGGCGCAATGTCGACACCAATGACAACGCGGTTACCGGCTCCTCAATGATGTACTCGCCCAGCCAATTGGACGCGGTCGATGATGTCGATCCGGTGGCTGAAGCCGATGTCTATCTGGCCTACGGGCGGGATCTGCAAGCCGAAGAAATTCTCAAAGATGCGCTGCGCACCAACCCGGACCGTCTGGCAATCCATCAGAAACTGATTGAAATTTACGCCAAGCGCCGCGATGCCAAGGCCTTTGAGAGCATTGCCACATTGGCCTTTAACCTCACCAACGGGGTTGGTACCGACTGGGAACGCATTTGCGAGAAAGGCTTGGCACTGGATCCAGACAACGCGCTTTACCTGCCAGGCGGCATGCCCTTGTCTGAATTCAAAACCACCCTGCACGCCACAGACATGGACACCGTGGCAGATGCGCTTTCCGATGCCCCCACCGCCCCAGCGCCCGTTCAACCCGCTGCCGTTGAAGGCCTAGACAACCTGGATCTGGACCTGGATCTGGACTTTTCTTTGGACGAGCCGCAACTCACCGAACACACGGGTGCCGGTGAGTTGGGGGACGAACCTGAAATTCCACACGAGTTGGTGGCCGAAATGGCGGCTGAGCAAGCCGCACACGCTGCAGCATCGGTGCCAGTTCAGTCGGATCTGCCCACCCTGTCGCTCGACACCCTGGATGACCTCACAGAGCCCCTCGAAAAACCTGCACCGGCAGCCGCCGCCGACCAGAGTGATGCCGATCTGGACTTCGATCTGGGCCTGGAAGACCCCGCCAGCCGACCCGCACCGCTGGCCACGCCACCGGTATCCGATGCCCCAGTCGAGCCGACTGCCGAGGTCAGCCGCGATTCCAGCCCGATGGAGTTCGACATGGGCGACCTCTCGCTCGACTTCTCCCGCACTGGCGCAGCCGACCTGCCCAACCTGAGTGACGCAGTGCAACAGGCCCACGCAGAGCAAGACGCCTTTGACAACCCTGCCACCCAGCCAGGGGGTTACGCCGATGTCGATGGTGACCCGCTCGAAACCAAGCTGGCCCTGGCCGACGAATTCAAAGCCATTGGCGACGAAGACGGCGCGCGCGCGTTGATCGAAGAAGTCCTGGCCGAAGCCAGCGGTGAAGTCAGAGAACGGGCCGAGCGCGCACTTAAAAAGCTGTAAACCCTTGCAGCCCAAGACCCACGCGCCGTCTGAGCGCCTCAGACTGGCGATGGGCATTAGCTACCACGGTGGCCATTACCAGGGCTGGCAAAGCCAGTTGTCCCGGCAGACCGTTCAAGACCAACTGGAAGACGCCTTGAGCCAGTTTGCTGGCCACAAGGTCTCGACCCTGTGCGCTGGCCGCACCGATGCAGGCGTGCACGGCCTGATGCAAGTGATTCACTTTGACACCCCGGTCGACCGCCCGGTGGCCTCCTGGGTACGCGGGCCGAATGCCCTGCTACCTAAAGACATTGCGGTGCAATGGGCCAAGGTGATGCCGCCCGAATTCCATTGCCGCGCCAGCGCCGTGTCTCGCAGTTACGCCTATGTGTTGTTGGCCGACCCGGTGCGGCCCAGCGTGGACCAGGGTCGGGTCGGTTGGGTGTATCGCCCGCTGCAGTTTGAACCGATGCAGCTAGCCGCGCAATGGCTGCTGGGCGAGCATGATTTCAGCTCGTTTCGGGCCAGTGCCTGCCAAGCCTTGTCGCCGGTAAAGAACCTGCTGCGCATCGACATCAGCCGCCGGGGTGCCTACTGGCGTTTTGAGTTTGAAGCCAATGCCTTTTTGCACCACATGATCCGCAACCTGATGGGCTGCCTGTTGGCCATTGGGGATGGCCGCCACCCACCTGAATGGATCAAGGAAGTGATGGCGGCGCGCGACCGCGACGCCGCCGCCCCCACCTTCAGCCCCGATGGCCTGTACTTTTTGGGTCCACGCTACGATGCACACTGGGGCCTGCCCGAGCGGGCCAGCCTGATCGACGGACTGCCATGAGTTCTGAACCACCTCACACACCAAGCACTTCACAACGCACCCGCATCAAAATCTGTGGCCTGACCCGCGAATCGGATGTGGACGTGGCGGTGGAGGCCGGTGCCGACGCCATCGGTTTTGTCCTGTACGCCAAAAGCCCGCGCGGTGTGTCAGTCGTTCGCGCCACGGAACTGGCCCGCCGCCTGCCACCGTTTGTCACACCGGTGCTGTTGTTCGTGAACGAGACTGCTACAAATATCAAAGCTGCACTCGCAAGCGTGGCCGGAGCTATTGCCCAATTTCATGGGGATGAATCGCCTGCCGACTGCTGGCAAGCCTGCGGCCAAGGCCAACATCCATACCTGCGCGCCGCCCGAATTCCCATGGGCGAGGCGGGGCGTGGCTTTGATCTTCTAAAATTCAGCCAAGATTTTTCTCAAGCTCAGGCCATTTTGCTGGACGCGCAGGTTGACGGGTACGGCGGTGGCGGGCACACATTCAATTGGTCACTTCTGCCTCCAAACGTCAACGCTCACCTCGTCTTGAGTGGTGGGCTCAACGCTGCCAACGTGATCGACGGCATCACGCAGTTGCGTCCGCGCTGCAAATCGCTCGCGGTTGACGTCAGCTCCGGGGTAGAAGTGCCCGGACAAAAAGGCATCAAGGACCCCGCCCGAATCAGAGACTTTGTGGTTGCGGTACGCCAAGCCGACCAGTAATTTCAGTGATTTTTTGGCGATTTCGCAGGCCAGTAAAACCTACCTGCGATGCCCCATAATTTATAAGAAATCAGCCTCTAGCCCTTATATTACCTGTGCAAGCAGCTATTGAATCCATACCAACATGTTTGATTACCAGCAACCCGACCCGCGCGGTCACTTTGGCATCTACGGCGGCAATTTTGTCTCAGAGACGCTGTCCCACGCCATCAATGAACTCAAAGCGGCTTACACGCAATACCAGTTTGACCCGGCCTTCATGTCCGAGTTTGAATCGGAACTGGCGCATTTTGTAGGCCGCCCTTCACCGGTCTACCACGCGGCCCGCATGAGCCGCGAGCAAGGCGGGGCGCAAATCTTCTTGAAGCGCGAAGACCTCAACCA
>DFWT01000254.1 GCA_002381045.1 Rhodoferax sp. UBA4127 | reverse complement strand
AAGCCGAGAACATGGGCGACTCACTTAACTACCTTGACGACGGCATGCCACTGGAAGTGGTGTTTTACGACGGCAAGGCAATCTCGGTCGAACTTCCCACCAGCGTCGTGCGAGAAATCACCTGGACTGAGCCTGCCGTCAAGGGCGACACCTCGGNNGCACCGGCGAATACCGCAAGCGTGTTTAAGCTACGGGAATTCGATTCCTGACACACTCAAGGCCTCCTTAAGAGGCCTTTTTTTCGTCCACAATAAATGTATGAAAAGCACCCAAACCCTGCCCCAACTCCTAACCGAACAGCGCCTGGCTGATGCCTGGGCCGATCTGCTGAACCACCCGGCCGAAGCCACGGTGATGCAAGCCAATGCCTACCGTTTGGCGTTTGCCGACCCCGAATTCATGCTGCGCCGGGAAACGCGCGGTCTGCGGATTCAGTTGGAGATGCTCAAGCCAGATCTGGACCAAGCCGAGCAAGGCATTGAACACACCGTGGTGGTGTTTGGCAGTGCGCGCTTTGTCTCACCCGAAGCGGCCCAGGCAATGCTGAACGATGCGCAAAAACAAGCTGATCCAGAAGCGATCAAGGTTGCCGAACGCCACATCCGCAATGCCGCGCATTACGAACAAGCTCGCCTGTTTGCCCAAGTGGTCGCCAACTACAGCCAGGCACAGGCTGCTGACAAGCGCCTGTACATCTGCACTGGGGGCGGACCCGGCATCATGGAAGCAGCCAACCGCGGCGCGCATGAAGTCGGTGCACCCACGGTGGGTCTGAACATCGCCCTGCCCCATGAGCAAAGCGCCAACCCCTACGTCACACCCGCGCTGAGTTTCAAGTTCCATTACTTTGCGCTGCGCAAGATGCATTTCATGATGCGCGCCAAAGCGTTGGTGGCTTTCCCCGGGGGTTTTGGCACGCTGGACGAACTGTTTGAAGTGATTACCCTGGTGCAAACCAAAAAAGCCCAACCCGTGCCGATCGTTCTGTTTGGAAGCAGCTATTGGAAGCGACTGTTGAACCTAGATGTGATGGTGGAAGACGGTGTCATCTCACCTGAAGACATCAACCTGTTTCATTACGTGGACGAACCCCAGGCCGCCTGGGACGTGATCGCGCGCTTTTACGGTTTGTAATGCGCCGGGCGCATGCCCCACGCCTGACGTGCACCCGCGCCCACAGCCGCACCCACTGTCCAGAACACCACGGACACACCCAGCGCGGTTCCCGCAGCGCCAAACAGCATCGGCATCAGGACGCTGGACGCGTTGATCATCATCAGACGCAGGCCCAGAGCCTCGCCGTGCCGGGCTTCGGGTGTGATCTGGTGCAAGGTGCTCATCACCATGGGCTGCACCGAGCCCAGCGAAACCCCCAACAGCACCGAGCAAATACCCATCCCCATGGCCGAACCCATAAACGGGTAAATGCCAAACAACACTGCCGTGGCCAGCATGGCGGCACTTACCACGACCCACTCCTTCAGGTGCGCCGCCATCAAGGGCAATACCACCCGGATGCCTGTCGCAGCCAGCGCAAAAGCACCCAGAATCGCACCAATGGCCGAGGCACTTAAGCCCAGCTCATTGCCCAGCACAGGCACTACAAAAGTGTGCACGTCCCAGCAAGACGACAGCAGCCAGTTCACCAGCAATAGTCTGCGCATCATCGGGTTGCGCAGTAAATCCCAAGCCTTCGGTTTGGCGGCATCCGACAAAGCTACCGGCGGCAATTCCACGGTATGGCGCACCCACAACCAGGTCATCAACGGCAGACAGGCCATACCAAAAAAAGCGACCTGGAAACCCCCGTGGTCAATCAATAAACCAGCCGTCAACGGCCCCACAAAATTCGCCAGTGCCGGACCAATGGACATCCAGCTGAACATGCGCTTGAGATCCGTATTGTTGGCTGCGGAACGACCCACGTGACGCTGCAAGCTTATTGACGCCACACCCGTCGCACCCCCCGTCATCAAGGCACTCAGGCAGAGCACTGGAAAAAGCGGCAGGGCCGCCGCCAATCCGGCACCGGTACACGCCGCCAACACACTGAACCCAATCGGGCGTTTGAACCCATGTCGGTCTGCATACCGACCCGCTGGCAAGGCCAAAAACACTTGGGTCAAGGCGAACAGCGACAGCAAAATACCCACGGCCAGAGCGCTGTGCCCGGCACGCAGCGCCATCAAAGGTGCCGCCATGCGCATGCCCGCCATACAGGCATGCAGGCTGATGTGGCCTGCAATCAGCCGCGCTAACGCCACCGAACCCAGTGGAACCCTTGGTGTAATCACGGGCCTGCCGGCCCTTCGGTGCTGTCAAAGTCAATGTCATGCACGATCAGCGCCGCGCTCTGGGTGTCTGACAAGGCTTCCACATTTTTCAACGCACGACCCATGGCACGGCTGCGGGTTTGTGCGCCGTCAATGGTTTTGAGCACGGTCTCAGTTTGAGATTTGACCCGGGCCAGCACATCGCCAAACTTGCCGAACTCGGTTTTGACTGCGCCCAGCACCTGCCAGACTTCGCTGGAACGCTTCTCCAACGCCAGTGTCCTGAAACCCATTTGCAACGAACTCAGCATGGCCAGCAAGGTGGTGGGACCGGCCAGGGTCACGCGGTGTTCACGCTGCAAGGCCTCCATCAAGCCAGGGCGGCGCAGCACCTCGGCATACAGGCCTTCGGTCGGCAAAAACAGAATCGCAAAGTCGGTGGTGTGGGGAGGTTCCACGTATTTTTCGGTGATCGATTTAGCCTCCAGGCGAATGCGTTGCTCCAGGGCCCGGCCAGCCAACTCCGCCGCGACTGCATCGGCACGGCCCTGGGCGTCGAGCAACCGTTCGTAGTCTTCGTTGGGAAATTTCGCGTCAATCGGCAACCACAAAGGGTCACCAGACTCTGATCTACCGGGCAACTTAATAGCGAAGTCGACCACATTTTTGCTGCCAGGCCGGGTCGCCACCTGGGCTGCATACTGATCGGCTACAAACACCTGTTCCAGAAGCGACGCCAACTGTGCTTCACCAAAAATGCCACGGGTTTTGACATTGCTGAGCAGGTGCTTGAGGTCACCCACGCCTTGGGCCAGCGTCTGCATTTCGCCCAGCCCTTTGTGGACTTGCTCCAGCCGATCAGCCACTTGTTTGAAACTTTCGCCCAGTCGCGCCTGCAGCGTGCTTTGCAGCTTTTCATCGACTGTGGCGCGCATTTCGTCCAATTTGGCAGCGTTGCTGGTCTGCAACTGCGCCAGCTGCTTTTCCAGGGTTTCACGGATCTCATTCATGCGCCGGGCATTGGATTCGCTAAGGCCTGAGAGCTGGTTGGTCAAGGTGTCGTGCAGTGTCTTTTGCAGCAAGGCCAATTGCTGCCCAAAGGCGTCAATCTGGGTGTTTTGGGTGCGCGTGGACTCTGCCCCCTGTTGCACCAGGGTTTGCTGAAAAGTAGCAAGGTTTTGTGCCAGCTCCTGGCGGCCATCGCGTGAGGACTCCAGGATGTCGCGTCGCAGTTCACGCGCCAGCTGCTGCGAACTGTTGGTAACCAGTTCCACCAGCTCTTGCTGTCGATTCTGTTGCAGCACCGCTTCTGCCGCATGTTCTTCCGGGCTTGCACCCTGCGCGCTCCCACGCAGCCACAATGAAACAATCACCACCGCGTTCAACACGCCCAAACCCAACATCGCCCAATTCACAACATCCATCACAGGTGAGTCTCCTTGGGTCTATTGTTGTTCAAAAGGGTCACACCACCGCGGCGCAATTCCCTCACTTCATAACTACAAACAAAATTGGCTTCTAGCCCTTATTTTTATTGCGTTAACAGCTACATAAAACACAGCAGCTCATAACGCCATTCGGGGCTGCCGAAGGTGAGTTGAGAAGTCTGCCCATTGGAAATTTGATCACTGCTGCGGTTTGGACTGCACTGACAGACCAGCCTACTTGGCCAGCACTTGAGGATTCAGCGGTGTGACGGGCTTGCCATGCACAAAGTAACCAATCAGGTTGTCAGCCGCTAACAGCGCCATGGCCATGCGTGTAGGCAGGGTGGCACTGGCGATGTGCGGTGTTAGCACCACGTTGGGCACGGTTAACAAGTCTGGATGCAACGCAGGCTCGCCTTCAAACACGTCCAATCCAGCCGCGGCAATCACGCCCTGGCGCAGGGCAGCCGCCAGCGCTGCGTCGTCCACGATGCCACCACGTGCAATATTGACCAAAGTAGCAGTTGACTTCATCTGAGCCAACTCGGGTGCACCAATCGCGTGGTGCGCTTCAGCAGAGTAGGGCAAGACCAAAATCAAATGGTCAGCCTGGGCCAGCAATTCCTGTTTGGTGACCCAGGTTGCGCCACAAGCCAACTCGGTGGCAGCGTCCAGGCGGGAGCGATTGTGGTAAATCACCTTCATGCCAAAGCCGTGGGCGCCGCGCTTGGCAATGCCCTGCCCGATTCGACCCATGCCCAGAATACCGAGGGTGCTGCCGTGGATATCCGAGCCGGCAAACATGTCATAGCGCCAACGGTCCCACAGGCCAGCACGCAAAAAATGCTCACTCTCTGCCATGCGCCTGGCAGTGGCCATCAAGAGCGCAAAACCAAAGTCGGCAGTAGATTCAGTCAACACGTCCGGCGTGTTGGTGGCCAGCACACCCGCTGCAGTCATGGCGTCCAGGTCAAAGTTATTGAAACCCACCGCCATGTTGGCGCATATCTTCAGCTCTGGACAGGCAGCCAGCAGAGTGGCATCAATGCGCTGGTTGCCGGTGGTGAACGCGCCTTGCTTGCCCTGTAGCTGCCCGATCAGCTCAGGCTGCGTCCACAAAACATCGCTTTGGTTTGAAGTGACCTGAAAGTGCTGCTCAAGCTGATCTAACACCTCGGGAAAAACAGCACGGGCCACCAGAATTGCTGGTTTCATAGTCGTTCAATCAAAAAGGAGGATGCATATGCGGGGAATGTATCAAGCGGCAATAAAAAAGCCACCCGAAGGTGGCTTTTTATTTTGAAGCTGTGAAGCTTACTTGGAAGCGGCAGCCTTGGCAGCGTCAGCAGCCATCTTGGCAGCGTCGCCAGCAGCGTCAGAAGCAGCAGCAGCTGGGGCAGCAGCAGGTGCGGGAGCAGCAACAGGAGCCGGTGCGGGTGCAGGAGCGGCTTCTTCCTTCTTGCCACAAGCGGCCAAAGCAGCAGCAGCGATAACAGCGATCAAAACGAGGGATTTGTTCATTTGAGGTACCTATAAAAAAAGACAGTTTCCGGAAATTGATTTGTGGTTGCCCACAGCCTACAAGCCATCCGGCAGAAGGCCCGACAACTCAACCTGAGATTATAGTTATGTTTTTCATGGTTTTCACGCTTGACCACTTGGCGCTTTTATGCAGTGTGTTTTCAACCACACCGAAAAGCGCGGCGGCTATCTTGCGATTTTCACTCTTGTGTCAGGGCAATCCAGCCTGCATCAAGCCAATGAGCCAACTGCTGCGTCGCGCCCGGGCTTAGCTTTTTTATGTCGCGCGGTGACAACAAGCGCTGGTTCGCAAGCTGACGAACAAGGGGTGCGTCGCGCCCTCTCACAAGGTAGCTCTCTCCGTTGAGATAAACAAAATGCTCGTCGTACATCATGCGGCTACGTCGATCAAGTTGACAACCCATGCGTTTCAATGCGCCGGTAAGATGGGTTGCCTCTGGCGCTTCAAACCATACATTGGGTTTGGGCTCGGTCAGGTGCTCACCCAGACTTTTGGCCAATAACCTGTCGTCTTTCAGCACTTGGCTTAACGCCTTAGATGCGAATGCTACCAACGCTTCTGGTATGCGTGCAGGTTGACTTGCCGCCGGTTGAGCTGGATCTCGGTACAGCAGGTTATTCGCGTTGTCATCTGCTTCTTGTGCCAGACGCTGCAAAAGATCGCCAGCCAGTTCGTTGGCACGGGAACTGCGAAAACCAATGGAGTAAGTCATACATTCACCCAAAGCCACACCATCATGCGCATAGCGCGGTGGCAAGTAAAGCATGTCACCCGGCTCCAAATCAAACGTATGTTCAGGTTCGAAATTTGCCAGTATCTTCAAGGGCACATCGGGCTGCAGACTCAGGTCGTTTTGGCGACCAATGCGCCATCGGCGTCGCCCATGGGCCTGAAGCAAAAAAACGTCATAGCTGTCAAAGTGCGGGCCAACTCCGCCCTGATCACTTGCGTAACTGACCATCAAATCATCCAGACGAGCGTCTGGCACAAACCGAAACTGGTTCATCAAGCTGTGCACTTCACTGTTGTGCAAATCCACACTTTGCACCAGCAGCGTCCAGCCAGACTTCTTGAGCGCAGGTATGGCACGCCGCTCAAACGGTCCATGCCGCAAGCGCCATCCTTTGGTTGATTGGCTGTCTTGAATCAACAAGCGACTTTGTACGTCGTCGCTTGCGGCAAGGGCAAACAATTCGGAACGGCTCAGCAGGGCTTTGAAGTCTGGTATGGCTTGGCGCACCAACAAGGGCTTCTTTTGCCAATAGATTCGCATGAACCTCTCAGGGCTCACTCCGCCCAAGAGTTGAAGGGGCTGTGTCACGTCCATGGTGTTTTCCTTGTGAGGCCGGTCTGCGACAATTCTCGTATGGAAATCAAACAACAATGTGTGGTCGCATTGACCTGGACGCTCAAAGACAGCTTGGGCGAAGAATTGGATGTGCTCGACGTACCCGTAGAGTTTTTGCTAGGCGGTGATGACCTGTTTGAGGTCATAGAAACGGCACTAAGGGGTCACACCGTGGGAGCCACTGTCAACGTTGCCATTGAGCCAGAACAGGGGTTTGGTGAATTCAATGACCAGCTGATCTTCCTGGAAAAACGTGAACTGTTTCCGCGTGAATTGGAAGAAGGTCTGACCTTTGACGGCACTGCCCTTCCCGCGGGTTGCACGCCCGAGGCGCCCAAAGACGCGCTCTACACCGTGACCGACATCTACCCCGAGCACGTGGTGCTGGACGGCAATCACCCGCTGGCTGGAATCGCCTTGCGTTTGACCCTGCATGTGCATCGGGTTCGTGAGGCCACGGAGGAAGAAATAGGCAGCGGAAGTGCAGGCACCGGATTTTTCAGAGTCACGCCTATCGCTGGCTTGCCCTCAAGCAAAGACCAATTGCACTGACACGCAGGCTGTCAAGCGTTGCCGGTAGAACCGTAACCCCCCTCGCCGCGCGCACTGGCGGGAAATTCTGTCACCACATTGAACTGGGCTTGAACCACCGGAACAATCACCAATTGGGCAATGCGCTCCATCGGTTCAATCGTGAAGGGAACATCACTGCGATTCCAGGCGCTGACCATCAATTGGCCTTGGTAATCGCTGTCAATCAAACCGACCAGGTTACCCAAGACAATGCCGTGCTTGTGACCCAGCCCGGAGCGCGGCAGGATGATGGCAGCGAAATTGGGATCGTTTAGATAAATCGCGATGCCGGTTGGCACCAGTTGCCAGGCGTTGGCTTGCAACGTCAGAGACGACTCCAGACAGGCACGCAAATCCAGCCCAGCGCTACCAGCAGTTGCGTACGCCGGCAACTGATCTGCCATACGGGGGTCGATGATCTTGAGATCAATTTTCATCATTTTTGGTCTCTGTCCCTTATTTTGTCTGCGACATCAGCTATCAATAATCTAGCTAATGCTTGTTTGGAGTCGCGTGGCAACTCACGTGCGCCGGTGTCGTCAATCAACAGCAAGGCGTTGTCGTCTTTGCCAAAGGTGTCCGGTCCAATGTTGCCCACCAAAAGCGGCACGCCTTTGCGCAGCCGTTTGGCCTGCGCATTGGCCAGCAAGTCGTGACTCTCTGCTGCGAAACCCACGCAAAACAAGTCCCCGCGTTGTGCACGGTCTGACTGAGCAAGGGTCGCCAGAATGTCGGTGTTTTCAACAAACTCAAGCGCAGGCGGCTTGCCCGACGCCTCTTTTTTGATCTTGCGCTCCGACGCGCTCGCTGGTCGCCAGTCGGCTACGGCCGATGTTGCTATAAATACTGAAGCCGATGGCGCCTTATTCATAACAGCTTCAAGCATATTTGTTGCAGAACGCACGTCGATACGCTTAACCCCGCGAGGCGTTGGCAAGTGCACCGGGCCAGCGACCAGGGACACCTGTGCACCCGCCTCCCACGCAGCCCGCGCGATGGCGAAGCCCATTTTTCCGCTGGACAAGTTGGTGATACCGCGCACCGGGTCAATGGCCTCATAGGTCGGCCCTGCGGTAACCAGCACGTGCTGACCCAGCAAGACTTTGGGCTGCAAAAAAGCAACCACCTCCTCAAGAATTTCGTCTGGCTCCAACATGCGGCCGTCACCGATTTCGCCACATGCCTGCTCGCCACTGCCCACGCCCAGCACGTGTGCACCATCGGCTGTCACCTGTGCCAGGTTGCGCTGAGTTGCAGGGTGCTGCCACATTTCACGGTTCATCGCAGGTGCGAGCAACAATGGCAGTTGCTCAATCGGTCTGGCCAAGCACATCAAACTCAGCAGATCATCAGCCCGACCATGCGCCAGCTTGGCAATCAAATCAGCACTGGCTGGCGCGACCAGGCACAGATCTGCTTCACGCGTCAGGTTAATGTGCACCATGTTGTTGGCGGCGCGGTCGTCCCACTGCGAGGTGTACACAGGACGCTGGCTCAAGGCCTGCATCGTCACCGGTGTGATGAACTGCGTGGCCGCGTCGCTCATGACCACCTGCACCGTTGCCCCCGCTTTGATCAGCAGCCGACACAGCTCAGCGGACTTATAACAAGCCACACCACCACTGAGACCCAAAACAATGTGTTTTTCAGCGAGATCTTTCATCGGCCGCAATGTAACAGAGCAAGCACCCCTACACGATTGCACAGCACCTCGAACCCTATAATCTGCCTTTACCAGCTCTTTGAGCCTGTTGCTCACTATGACATGACCAAATTTGTCTTCGTCACCGGCGGTGTGGTGTCCTCTCTTGGCAAGGGCATCGCCTCCGCTTCACTTGCCGCCATCCTTGAATCGCGCGGCCTCAAAGTCACCCTCATCAAGCTGGATCCCTACCTGAATGTCGACCCCGGCACCATGTCGCCGTT
>DFWT01000258.1 GCA_002381045.1 Rhodoferax sp. UBA4127 | reverse complement strand
TTTTGACTACTGGCGGCAACACCATTTAGAGATCAAGGTGATTCGCATTTTCAACACCTACGGGCCGCGTATGCACCCGCAAGACGGCCGAGTGGTCAGCAACTTCATCGTTCAAGCCCTCAAGGGAGAAAACATCACCATGTACGGCGATGGGCAGCAAACACGTAGCTTTTGTTATGTAGATGACCTGATTGAAGGCATGCTTCGTCTAATGGACAGCCCGACAGACTTTACTGGCCCGGTCAACATCGGCAACCCCGCCGAGTTCACGATGTTGGAGTTGGCCGAGAATGTGTTGCGGCTAGTGGGTAGCAAGTCAAAGCTTACTTTCCACCCCCTACCGGCGGATGACCCGAAGCAACGGCAACCCGATATTGCGCTGGCCAAGTCAGCACTGGGTTGGGAGCCAAAAGTTTGTTTGGAAGATGGGTTAAAGGAAACCGTTTCGTACTTTAAAAAGCTTCTCAATGTCTGAGTTTCAACTAAAAACCCCAGTCGCTTTCATCATATTTAACCGCCCCGACACCACTGAGCGGGTGTTTGCCGAGATTGCCCGCGCTCGCCCAACCAAACTGCTTGTGGTTGGTGATGGTGCCCGAACCAACCGCGAAGGCGAAGCCGCTAAAGTGGCAGCAACACGCGACATCATTAAGCGTGTCGATTGGCCGTGTGAAGTGCTGACCAACTTTTCAGATGTCAACCTGGGCTGCAAGGTTCGGGTATCCAGCGGGCTGGATTGGGTGTTTGAGCAAGTGCCAGAAGCGATTATTTTGGAAGATGACTGCCTGCCGCATCCCACTTTCTTCAGGTTTTGCCAAGAGCTGTTAGAGCGCTACCGGGATGACCAGCGCATTGGGATGATCAGCGGCGATAACTTTCAGTTTGGGCATACTATCAATGATGACAGTTACTATTTTTCCAATATCAACCATATTTGGGGTTGGGCAACTTGGCGCTCCCGCTGGCAGCATGATTACGACGTGGAGTTGAAGCAATGGCCAAAGGTGCGGGATGAAGGTCGGATGGGTGACTGGTTTGGTGCAAAAATAGAACAAACAGTTTTGTATGATAATTTTGAGATGGTCTATCACAATAAGATTGATACATGGGATTATCAATGGCATTTTGGAAGTCGTCTCAACGGTCGAATTGCTGTCATGCCGAATGTGAATCTAGTATCTAATATTGGATTTGGAGTAGGGGCGACACATACAGTAGGTGCAAGTGAGTATGCCAATCTACCACTACAAAATATTAATTTTCCATTGAAGCACCCTATCGGAATTTTTGCGAGTGCAGCCTTGGATAGGCGGTTTAGTAAAAGAGCATCTCAAACTTCAATTGGTAATCGCATAAAAATTTGGTTCAAAAGGATTCATGTTAAATATTGAAACAAGATCACTAAACTCAAATGTAGGAGGCGTAAATCTGCAAACATTGATCTCGAGTGAGAAAAAAATAGCAGATTTTTGTTGTTACCATATTGTTTGACAAAGCGGAACTTACGCCAATACAAAGATATATTTTGATAAATTTCTTTGTAGTTTAAATTAAAATATAAATGCAGTTATTTAAAATCAGATAAAATGAAATGCCCCATTTGCGCCAATTGGATGAAATTCAGCTTTGAAGCCAAGGTGTTGCATAAATACCTAACTCAATATGAAATTTGTGATTCCTGTGGCTTCTTGCGGGCACTTGAACCTTATTGGCTGGATGAGGCCTATTCCAGTGCCATTGCGGCCGCTGACACGGGATTGGTCGGCAGAAACATCATGATCGCCGACAAGATTGCGGGTCTTTTGTATTGGGCGGCTCCATCGCGTGGGCGCGGGCGCTACCTTGATGCAGCAGGCGGCTATGGCATGCTTACGCGGTTGATGCGCGACAGTGGCTTTGACTTTTACTGGTCCGACAAGCATTGCCAAAACCTGATGGCTACCCAGTTTGAATACCAGCCCGGTCTGGGTGCTTGTGACGCGGTGACCGCCATTGAGGTGATGGAGCATTTGGTTGATCCGGTGGCTTTTGTCAGCGACACCTTGCAGCATGCAGGCGCAGATATGCTGATATTTACCACCGAACTGTACGAAGGCACAGTGCCAAAGCCTGAAGAGTGGTGGTATTACGCATTTGCCACTGGGCAGCATATCGGCTTTTTTAAGAGACAGACGCTGCATGCCATCGGAAATCGACTTGGCTTGCAGTTCTACAGTGCCAACGGCTTGCATATTTTTTCGCGCGAGGCGGTGAAGCCACGAATATTCAATTGGGCTACTGGCCGCTGGACGGCACAGATTGGGGCGCGCTGGATACGTCGTCGGCTGGGCTCGAAAACGGTAAGTGATCACGAAGACATACTACGTTTTTGCGGCTCACAAGTCGGTATAGAAAGCCCGCCGTGATAAAAGTCATTTTTGATTACCAGGCATTTTCCCTGCAGCAATATGGAGGAATCTCACGCTACATTTGCGCACTGGCTGAAAATCTCTCACGCAGTCCTGATGTAAAGGTACAAATTCTGGCACCGCTATATGTGAACCAGTATCTGCGGGATTTGAACTCCAGCCATGTGGGGATGGTGCGAGGCGTTTACATGCACCCATTGCCAAGGTTGGGGAAATGGGTCGCCAATATAAGCAGCCTATTTTTCGCTGTGGCTGCCAATGGCACCTGTCCGGACATCGTTCACGAGACCTACTATTCGGGATGCCCTACTTACAAAGGGAGCGCAGCGCGGGTGCTCATGGTTCACGACATGATTCATGAGCGGTTTCCAGATAGCTTCTTTCCGAACGATCCAGTTGCCAAAAACAAGGCCCTTGCGATTGCCCGGGCGGATCATATTTTTTGTAACTCGGAGTGCACGCGGCGTGACTTGATCGAGACCTGTAACGTCCCGGAGTCCAAGGTATCTGTGACCTACCTGGGCTATGACACATTGTCGGCATTCGGTCAGGTGGCATCTGCACTAGTGGGGCCTAAGCCGTATCTCCTGTATGTGGGCAGCCGCCATGGGTACAAGAACTTTGAAGGACTGATTAAGGCCTTCGCGTCATCAGCCCTGTTGAAGACTGACACTCGCATCGTTTGTTTTGGTGGCGGCCCGTTGACGGGCGTTGAGCGCGACTTGCTGACACAGCTCAAGCTTTCAGTGGGTGATGTGGTTCAGATCGGCGGCAATGACGAACGTCTGGCCGCCCTGTACCAAGGGGCGATGGCCTTCGTTTACCCGTCCAAGTACGAAGGTTTTGGCATACCGCCGCTCGAAGCCATGTCCTTAGGCTGTCCGGTGGTTTGCAGCAATACCAGTTCCATACCCGAGGTGGTTGGCAATGCAGGGGCATACTTTGACCCCAACGACACAGAATCTATGCGGGATGCCATTGAGTCTGTGTTGCAGTCGGCGGGTCGGCAGCAGGAACTGGTGGCGCTGGGTGGTGCACGGGTGCAAACCTTCTCATGGGAGCGCTGTGCGACCGAGACCTTGGATGTCTATCGTAAGCTTGCCGCATGACAGCTTTAATTTGCGGTGTTGGCGGACAGGATGGAGCCTATCTGGCGGCCCTTTTGCTCGCGAAGGACTACGGGGTATGGGGCACCTCGCGTGACGCGCAGATTTCGGAATTCCGCAATCTTGCTGCCTTGGACTTGTCACAAAGAGTGACCCTGTGCTCGATGGCACCAAATGATTTCCGCAGCGTGCTCAATGTGCTTGCCAGGTGCAAACCCGAAGAGGTCTATTTTCTGGCCGGGCAAAGCTCGGTTGGACTCTCTTTTGAGCAGCCAGTGGAGACACTCGAAAGTATCACCGTGGGTACTCTAAACATGCTTGAGGCCATACGCTTTGTCAGCACAGCCATAAAGCTCTACCACGCCAGTTCCAGCGAATGCTTTGGCGATGAGGGCATGGTCGCTGCCAACGAGTCCACCAGCTTCGCGCCGCGCAGCCCCTATGCAGTGGCCAAGGCATCGGCGCACTGGATGATCGCCAATTACCGTGAGGCCTATGGACTTTTTGCCTGCAGCTGCATTCTGTTCAACCACGAGTCGCCTTTGCGGCCAGCGCGCTTTGTCACCCGAAAAACCGTGGATGCGGCCGTACGAATTGCCAAGGGCTCCAAAGAGAAGCTAACCTTGGGCCGGCTGGACATTGCGCGGGATTGGGGTTGGGCGCCGGATTATGTGGACGCCATGGGGCGCATGCTGCAACTGGCCCAACCGCAGGACTATGTTATTGCCACTGGAATCACCACAAAGCTGCAGGACTTCGTAAGTGCCGCTTTCTCACATGTAGGACTTCGTTGGCAAGACCATGTGGTGCCCGACTCCAAGTTGTATCGGCCGTCTGACATCTCCTGGAGCCAGGGTGATCCGGACCGACCCCGTAAGGAACTTGGATGGCAGGCGAGTGTGACCATGCCGGCGTTGGTGGCACGTCTGGTTGACGCGGCGCAGTAGGCGGGGTCAAGGCCGAAATGAATCCCGCTTACCCAAGAGCTAACGCCCAGACAGATCAGGGGGGTCCAAAACACCCACTTATTTCCTTTGTAGTAGCGGTTTTTAACGCCAGAAAAACACTTCAACAGTGCCTGGACAGTGTGACGAGNNGACCTGTAAGAATTATGAACTCGTCGTGATCGACGGCGCATCCACCGACGGATCCCTCGATATATTGCGCAGCCAGGCCGGCCACTTTGCCTACTGGAGATCGGAACCAGACTGTGGCGTGTACGACGCCTGGAACAAGGCCTTGAAGCATGCACGCGGAGAATGGATTTGTTTTTTGGGCGCAGATGACTTCCTCTGGAACAGCGATGTGGTTCAGCAACTGACCCAAAAATTGGTAAACCTGCCTGTCCAGACATTGATCGCCTATGGAAAAATTGTGTTGTTAGACCGAAACAGCGAGCCGATGTTTGAGTTGGGTGACCCCTGGGAACGGCTTGAGGCGCGATTCAAGAGGCAAATGTGTTTGCCACATCCGGCTGTGATGCACAGGCGCGGTCTGTTTGACGCAAACGGAGGCTTCGATCCTGCATTCCGTATCGCCGGCGACTATGAATTTTTGCTTAGAAGTCTAAAGGGTCCTCCCCCCCAATTCTTGGGTGAACTGGTTGTGACGGCCATGCGTCCTGGGGGGCTGAGTTCCAACCCGTCCAGCACGCTAAAAGGATTAAAGGAAGTAAATTTGGCGCAACGGAAAAATGGGCTGAAAGTCCGCTGGTTGCCCCAGACGATGTCTTTGGTGCGTGTATACACGCGGCAAATAGTTATGAAATGTTTGGGAACGCGCGCTACATCGGTGCTGCTAGACTGGGGTCGCCGTTGCATGGGCCTGCCCGCCTATTGGACCAAGGTATGAGCCAGCCGATGAGCCATGCCCCCGTGTCGGTCATCATTCCCTGTTTCCGCTGCGTGGCCACGCTTGATCGTGCCGTTGCTTCTGTGGCTTTACAAACGCTGCGTCCGGCGGAGGTAATTCTTGTTGACGATGCTAGCGGGGATGGCACTCGTGCCTTGTTGCATAAGTTGCAGGTGCAGTATGGGTCAGACTGGATCAAACTTGTTTTGTTAGTTCTGAACGTCGGCGCGGCTAGTGCTCGCAATGCTGGGTGGGCAGCGTCCACCCACCCCTACATTGCATTTTTGGACTCCGACGACGCTTGGCATCCACAAAAAATCGAGATTCAGTATGGCTACATGCAAGCACATTCCGATGTTGCGATGTCTGGGCATGATTTTGGTTTGCTTGAGAGTGCTGAATTGCCACGTTGGTCTGTTACCAAAGCTGCGCCATCGATTGTTCGGAAGTGGTCGATGGTATTGAAGAATCAGTTTGTTACACCATCCGTGATGGTTCGTCGAAATATATCTCAGAGATTTATTGATGGCCAGCGCCATATGGAGGACCACATGCTTTGGATGTGTGTTGTCTGTGATGGCTTATGCGTAGCTAAACTCAGTTGCGTGCTCGTAGCCATATATAAAGAGTCTTACGGAGTTTCCGGATTGAGCTCACAAATTTGGCTTATGGCACGAAGTGATTTGAGCAACTACCGAAGACTCTTTCAAGGACGTTATGTAAATTTTTTCCAGTTCTGTTTGTTGGTGGTTTTTTCAGCGCTCAAACTTCTCAGACGGCTGGTCATCTATTTTTTTTATTTGCGTTGGAAACGGCGCTTATGAAAAAGAAGGAGACTTTTTCTATATCAGTTGTGAGTCATGGACAGATGCATCTGATTCGAAACCTGATGCAGGATATTGCGACGCACTGCGTAAATCAATCCTTAGAATTAATTTTGACCTTAAATACTTCGGAGGACTTAGGCATTGATCCGAAGGAATATTTATACCCAATTACTGTCATACGCAATGAGCACCCTAAAGGTTTTGGGGCCAACCATAACCAGGCACTGTGTTCGTCAATCGGAGATTTTTTTTGTGTTTTGAATCCGGACATTCGGTTAGAAAACTGTCCGTTTGACGCGCTGGCGAGTGGAGTCAGTGCGCCGGGTGTTGGCATCATAGCGCCCAAGGTTTTAGGAGTGACAGGGGGGGTAGAAGACAGTGCTCGAAGGTTCCCGACGCTCACTAAAATTTTGCGCAAAGTTTTTTCCAGAGAATGGAAATCTGACTATGCGTTGCAGGACACCCCGGTAGATGTTGATTGGGTTGGGGGGATGTTCATGCTTTTTCGGCGCTCAGTCTTTGCCCAATTCAATGGGTTTAATGAACGATATTTTTTGTACTATGAAGATGTAGATCTGTGTGCGCGTATGAATCTGGCGGGCTTGCGTGTGGTTGTCAATCCAGCGGTGCAAGTGGTTCACCATGCGCAGCACAGCAGTCACCGCAGTTTGAAGTACCTGCGCTGGCATCTGGGCAGCTTGCTGCGGTTTTTGACTTCCGTTGAGTATCGGCAACTGAAGCGCTTGAACCGAATATGACAGTTTTGGTCACTGGGGCTGCTGGCTTGGTGGGACGCGTGCTTTGTGAGCACCTAGTCGATGCTGGGCGCTGGGTGAGAGCAGCGGTGCGAATTGACGTGATTGGTCTGTCTACCTCGAATGTCGTCGCGGTGGGCGAGATCAACAAGCAGACGCGCTGGCAGACGGCGCTTGTTGAAGTTGAAACACTTGTCCATCTCGCAGGCCGCGTGCATGTGATGAACGATACGTCTGCAGATCCTTTGAATGCCTTTCGCGAAGTCAATGTCCGTGGCACTTTGAACTTGGCATTGCAGGCCGCCGAGGCAGGGGTAAAGCGATTTATTTTCGTCAGCTCGGTCAAGGTGAACGGCGAGTCCACCCGCCCCGGGCGGCCATTTACAGAAGCGCAATCACCTAGCCCCCAGGATGCATACGGTATGAGCAAGCACGAGGCCGAGCAAGGCCTGCGCCAGATCGCTGCTGCAACCGGGATGGAACTGGTGATTATTCGGCCACCCTTGGTATATGGGCCGGGTGTCAAGGCCAATTTCGCCAATCTCATGCGCGCAGTTCAAAAGGGTTGGCCGCTACCGCTGGGTGACCTTCGCAACCAGCGCAGTCTGGTGGCGCTGGACAACTTGGTGGATTTCATCGTCACCTGCATCGACCACCCCCAAGCGGCCAACCAGACTTTTTTAATTAGTGATGGTGAGGATTTGTCCACTACCGAACTGGTGCACCGGATGGCGCAAGCTGCAGGTGTTCCCGCGCGCCTGATGCCTGTACCGGTGTGGGCGCTACAAGCCGTTGGGCGTATGTTAGGCAAGGGCGATGCAGTGCAACGTCTCTGTGGAGACTTGCAAATTGATAGCGGTAAAGCTAGAAAAATCCTTGGCTGGGAGCCAAAAATAACAGTACAAGAGGGTTTGCGCCGGGCGTTTGCAGGAGGCGCCTTGGCATGAAGCGAATCCTTGATCTGGCGTTAACCCTGTTTGCGGGACTTGTTTTGCTGCTACCTCTGATATGGGTAGCTATTGCAGTAAAAATGACTTCAAAAGGTCCTGTGCTGTATTGGTCTGATCGGGTAGGTCGCAATAACCAAATATTTAAAATGCCGAAATTTCGCAGTATGCAGGTAGGTACACCGGCGGTGGCAACGCATTTGCTAAGCAATCCGGAGACCTATTTAACACCCATTGGCAGTTTTCTACGCAAGTCCAGTTTGGATGAATTACCGCAGTTATGGAGCATTCTCAAAGGCGATATGAGTTTTGTCGGGCCACGGCCAGCTTTGTTCAACCAGCAAGATTTGATTGAACTGCGCACGCAGGCGGGTGTGCATCACTTGTCACCAGGGCTCACGGGCTGGGCGCAGGTCAATGGACGTGACGAGTTGCCCATACCCGAAAAGGTAGCCCTGGATGTCGAATACCTGCATCAGCAATCATTGATTTTGGATATTAAAATCATTTTCTTGACCGCTTGGAAGGTAATTCAAAGAGATAATGTGAGTCACTAAGAAGCGCGTTCAACGTGACCCGCAGGGCAATTTCAATTTACAGGACCTTAATATGACAACTTTGCTCGACATTCAAAACCAGATCGCCCAACTGCAAAAGCAGGCCGAAGAAATCAAAGCCACTGAACTTGCCAACGCAGTGCAAGATATCAAGTCCAAAATGGCTGCCTATGGAATCACCATTGCCGACCTGCAAGGCAGCGGCAAGCCGAGGGCAGCCAAGGTTTCGGGCAAATCTGGGACGCCAGCCCCCATCAAATACCGTGGCCCAAATGGCGAAACCTGGACCGGACGTGGGTTGATGCCACGTTGGCTGGCTGGGCAAGTCGCGCAAGGTAAGAGCAAAGAGTCTTTCGCGGTTTAGGTCCGTAGGAGCAGGGCGCGGCTGATGCAGGATCGGGTTTTAGGCTGGTCGCGACCTGTCAAGCGTTTGGTGGTGGTGGCGCTGGATGTGTTTCTGGCGCTTCTGTCCACCTGGCTGGCCTACACGCTTAGGCTTGAGCAGTTCAATGTGCCCACTGGCGCCCAGTGGTGGGTTTATGGACTGGCACCCGCCCTGGCTGTTCCCATATTCGTGAAATTTGGTCTGTACCGGGCCATTTTTCGGTACACCGGTCAGGCCGCACTGCAGGCGACGGCTTTGGCGGTTGTGCTGTATGCCTGTACGTTGTCCGCTATCTTGTTGTGGCAACGCTGGCCCATGGTTCCGCGCAGCCTGGGTATTCTCCAGCCTTTGATTTATTTCGTGATGGTGGGTGCCAGCCGTGCCTGGGCCAGGTTCTGGTTGGTCGATGTAGGCCACACCAGCGTCATGCAAAGTGGTCGCCTGCTGATTTATGGGGCGGGCACAGCCGGCGCCCAAACAGCCGCTGCTCTGCGCTTGTCGCAACAATATGCCTTGTTGGGGTTTGTGGATGATGACCCTGCCAAGGTGGGTGGCAGTGTCAATGGCATCCCGGTCTACGCACCGAAAGACGTTGAACTGGTCATTGCGCGCCAGGGCGTTACCGACATTTTGCTGGCCATGCCCAGCGTGACGCGTGAACGCCGCAACACCATTCTCCAAAGCCTGCGACCCCTGCCAGTGCATGTGCGCACCTTGCCGGGTATGGCCGACCTTGCCAGCGGCCGCGTCACCGTCAATGACTTTCGTGAACTCGACATTGAAGACCTGCTGGGCCGCGATCCGGTACCGCCCAACGCCGCATTGCTAGCCCAGGATCTGGCCAACCAGGTGGTGTTGGTCACCGGTGCCGGTGGCAGCATTGGCGGCGAGTTAACCCGGCAGATCGTGCATCAACGGCCGCGGCAATTGCTGCTGCTGGATCACAACGAATTTGGCCTGTACAGCATTCACCAGGAGCTGCAAGGCATTTGTCTTGCCAAGGGTCTCAGTGTTGAATTGATCCCCTTGTTAGGCAGTGTGACTAATCCAGATCGATTGGCAGCCGTGTTTAATGCCTATCGCCCCAGCACGGTCTACCACGCGGCTGCCTACAAGCATGTGCCCATGGTGGAAGGCAACCCGGGTCAGGGGATTTTGAACAACGTGTTTGGCACCCTCAACACCGCGCAGGCAGCGTTGGCCAGCGGTGTGCGCCGCTTTGTGTTGATTTCTACCGACAAAGCGGTTCGCCCCACCAACATCATGGGCGCCAGCAAGCGCATGGCCGAACTGGTCTTACAGGCGTTGGCGCAGAACGCCACATGCACTTGCTTCACCATGGTGCGTTTTGGCAATGTGTTGGGTTCCAGCGGTAGCGTGGTGCCCTTGTTTCGCCAGCAGTTGGCTGCAGGTGGACCACTCACCGTCACACACGCAGATGTCACCCGCTATTTCATGACCATTCCTGAAGCGGCGCAGCTCGTGCTGCAGGCCGGTGCCATGGGCATGGGCGGCGATGTGTTTTTGCTGGACATGGGCCAGCCCGTCAAGATCATTGACCTTGCACGGCGCATGGTCGAGCTGTCCGGTTTGCGCGTGCGTGACGCTGACTTCCCGGACGGTGACATAGAAATCGCCATCACTGGGCTGCGTCCCGGTGAAAAGTTGTATGAGGAACTGCTGATTGGCGAGAACCCGGAGCCCACCGCCCATCCGCGCGTCATGAAAGCCCATGAGGCGCATATGGATTGGCAATCGCTACAAGCCCATCTGGCCACCTTGCGCCAAGCTGCAGAAGCCGATCAGCCCGAGGCTATCAAGGCCGTGTTGAAGACCTGCGTGCAGGGCTACCAGCCGGCGACGCCTTAGTGACAAGGGCGTGCGTGTTAGACTTGCACCTAATTTTGTACAAGTTAAAGGAGTGGCATGAAAATCGTGACTTACTCAGAGGCGCGCAGTTCGCTCAAGTCTGTATTGGATCAAGTGCACGATGATGCCGATGTGACGGTGATCAGCCGGCGCGATGGCGCTGATGCTGTGGTGATGTCACTTGACCATTACCAGAGCATCATGGAGACCATGCACCTGCTCGCCACACCGGCCAATGCAGCGCATCTCGCCAAGTCCATTGCGCAGCACAAAGCGGGTAAAGCCGTGCGGCGGGTACTGGTGCCCGCGTAAGGTATGGCGCGGTCTGTTCGTTTTACCCCGGCCGCTTGGGACGACTACATCTATTGGCAGGGGCAAGACAAAAAGACGTTGAAGAGAGTTAATACATTGATCGAAGCGGCGTTGCGCGACCCGTTTTCTGGCATCGGCAAGCCAGAGCCCTTGATGGGAAACTTGTCTGGCTATTGGTCAAGGCGAATTGACGAAGTGAACCGCTTGGTCTACGCCGTTGACGATACAGATTTGGACGTGATCGCATGTCGCGGTCACTATGATGACTGAACCTGATGCCCAAAATATGAGCCAATCCCAACCCATTTCCCCCGGCGACAAAGCCGAAATCCTGGCGCAAGCNNTGAAGCTGGTGGGCATCAACCCAGTGGTGGTGCACGGCGGCGGACCGCAGATTGAAGGCTTGCTCAAACGTCTGGGTAAAAAGGGCGAGTTCATTCAGGGCATGCGCGTCACCGACGCCGAAACCATGGAAGTGGTGGAGTGGGTGTTGGGTGGCGAGGTGCAGCAAGACATTGTGGGACTGATCAACCAGGCCGGTGGCAAGGCTGTGGGCTTGACCGGTCGCGACGGCGGCATGATCCGGGCGCAAAAGTTAAAGATGCTCGACAACGCAGACCCGAGCATTGAGCACGACGTCGGCCAGGTGGGTGACATCGTCAGCATCGACCCCAGCGTGGTCAANNCAACGAGAGCTACAACATCAATGCCGACGTGGTGGCGGCCAAACTGGCCACCGTGCTCAAAGCCGAAAAACTCCTGATGCTGACCAACATCAGCGGTGTGCTCAACAAGTCGGGTGAGTTGCTCACAGACTTGACTGCCCGGCGTATTGACGAATTGTTTGCGGATGGCACTATCAGTGGCGGTATGTTGCCCAAGATTTCTGGCGCGCTGGACGCAGCCAAGAGCGGTGTGAATGCGGTGCACATAGTGGACGGCCGGGTGCCGCATGTGCTGCTGCTGGAAATCCTCACCGACCAGGCTTTTGGTACCATGATCNNCACCATGCCAGAAACCGATCACACGTCGTCAGATACATCCGAGTCAGGTGCACCCGAGCGTGGTCACGGCCGTCCCAAACCGGGAGAGCGGCGTATTCAAATTTTGCAGGCTTTGGCTGAAATGCTGCAGCAACCCGGTGGTGAGCGCATCACCACGGCAGGGCTTGCCGCGCGCTTGCAGGTGAGTGAAGCGGCGCTGTACCGCCACTTTGCCAGCAAAGCCCAGATGTTCGAGGGGCTGATTGACTTTATCGAGCAGTCGGTGTTTGCCTTGGTCAACCAAGTAGAAACTCAAGCGCAGTCAAGCGGAGCCAGCCGTGCAGCCAATGTGGTTACGCTGTTGATGAAGTTTGCCGAGAAAAACCCTGGCATGACCCGTGTCATGGTGGGCGACGCGCTGGTGCTTGAGCACGAGCGCCTGCAGCTGCGAATGAACCTGTTTTTTGATAAGTTGGAAGTGGCGCTCAAACAGTTTCTGCGCGCTGATACATCAGACAGTGTGGCACCCACCGTAAATGCGCAGGTGCGGGCCTCGGTGCTCATTTCCTTCACACGTGGTCGCCTGCAACGCTACACTCGGTCTGGCTTCAAGCGCTTGCCGTCCGAGCAGCTTGAGGCTTGTTTGGCGCAAGTTTTGTAGATCAATTTGTTGACGGGCCAAGGGTATACCCGCGAATCCGTTAGAAGCGTGTCCCTAGAAACACCACCTGACAGCACAGGAATTGTCGAAGTGCTGCAAAATAGAACGATCGTTCTTTTATTGCACCATGGCCACTTCCAGAACCCCCGTCAAACTTGTTTCGAACACTGGCACCCGAAAGCGCAGCGGTAGCGAACGCGCGTTACAAAAGGGCCAGCAAACCAAACAGCTGATTGTTGACGCCGCGCTTGGCTTGGCTGAGCAAATTGGCTTGGAGGGCTTGAGCATCGGCGCCCTGGCGGAAGTCACCCGCATGAGCAAGTCGGGGGTGTTTGCCCACTTTGGCTCGCGTGAAGAACTGCAGATGTCGGTCATTCGCGAGTATTACCAGCGGTTTTCTGACGAGGTGTTTTTTCCAGCTATGGATGAGCCCCGCGGCTTGCCACGGGTACGCGCCTTGTTTGCCAATTGGATGAAGCGTGTGGCCATTGAAATTCAATCCGGCTGCATCTTTATCAGTGGCGCCGTTGAGTTTGACGACCGCCCAGGCCCAGTGCGCGATGCGCTGGCAAGTTCGGTCCAGGCCTGGCTGGAGGCCATGTACCGGGCTGTGGTGCAAGCCAAACAAGAAGGCCAGTTGGTAGCCGAGGCCGACGAAGCCCAGATTGCCTTCGAAATTCACGGTCTGATTTTGGCCTTGCACTACGAGGCCCGGTTTCTTAAAAACCCGGGTGCTATCGCTCGGGCCCATACCGGCTTCGAAAACATTCTCAAGTGCTACGGCAAAGCCGCTCGCACGCCCTGATCCGCATCCACACCATAAAGCACAAGGAGACCACCATGGCTGTCTATACACCCCCATTACGTGACATGCAATTTGTCATGCACGAAGTGCTCAATGTCGCCGCCGACCTGGCCGTCATGCCTGTGCATGCGGACATGGATGCCGACACCATCAATGCGGTGCTGGAAGAGGGCGGCAAGTTCGCCACCGACGTGCTGCTGCCCTTGAACATTTCAGGCGACGAGCAAGGCTGCATGCTGGATGTCGCAACCCATGAGGTCACTACACCCACCGGTTACAAGGCTGCCTACAAGCAGTACATCGCGGGTGGTTGGGCTGCCCTGGCATGCGACCCGGAGTTTGGTGGTCAGGGCCTGCCCCTGGTGGTGAANNGGACCGGCACCATGTGCCTGACAGAACCGCATTGCGGGACCGATCTGGGCTTGATGCGCAGCAAAGCGGAACTCCAAGCAGATGGCACTTACAAGATCACTGGCACCAAAATTTTCATCAGTGCGGGTGAACATGACCTAGCCGATAACATCATTCACCTGGTGCTGGCCCGCTTGCCAGATGCACCACCCGGGATCAAGGGCGTGAGTTTGTTTATCGTGCCGAAATTTCTGGTGAATGCAGACGGTTCGCTGGGCGCGCGCAATCCCATCTTTGCCAGCCGCCTGGAACACAAGATGGGCATCAAGTCCAGTGCGACGGCCCAAATTGAGATCGAAGGCGCCATTGGCACCATGGTGGGCCAGCCCAACAAAGGCATGCAGGGCATGTTTGTCATGATGAACGCCGCGCGCTTGGGTGTGGGCAACCAGTCACAAGGCCTGACCGAAGTGGCGTTCCAGAATGCGCTGGCTTATGCCAAAGAGCGCCTGCAAATGCGCAGCCTCTCGGGTCCCAAAGCGAAGGACAAGGCGGCTGACCCGATCATCGTGCACCCGGATGTGCGAAAGATGCTGCTTACCGCCAAAGCCTATGCCGAAGGGGGTCGTGCCTTGCTGTGCTTTAGCTCCATGTTGCTTGAAAAAGAGTTGAACCACCCAGACGAAGCCGTGCGCAAAGAGTCTGGCGAAATGCTGGCCATGCTGACGCCCATCGTCAAGGCATTCACCACCGACAACGGTTGGACGGCCACCTCTGGCTGCTTGCAAGTATTTGGCGGCCATGGCTACATCAAAGATTGGGGCATGGAGCAGTTTGTGCGCGACGCCCGCATCAACATGATCTACGAAGGTACTAACACCATCCAAAGCCTGGACCTGCTGGGTCGCAAAGTGCTGGGCAACAACGGCGCCACCTTGAAGAAGTTTGGAAAGCTGATCGGTGCCTTGGTGGCGGAGGAAGGCGTGAATGAAAAAATGGCCGAGTTCATCACCCCGATTGCCATTTTGGGTGAGCAGATGACCAAGTTCACCACCGAACTCGGTTTCAAAGGCTTCCAAAATCCAGACGAAGTGGGTGCGGCGGCGGTGGACTACCTGCGGGTGGCCGGGCATCTGGTGCATGGCTATTTCTGGGCACGCATGGCGCAGGTCGCGTTACGCCAGATTGCGGCGGGCAATACAGATCCGTTCTATGTCGCCAAGCTGCAAACCGCGCGTTTTTACTTTGCCAAACTGTTTCCCGAAACGGCCACGTTGATGCGTACCGCGCGCACCGGCTGCAAAGTACTGATGGACACTGAGGCCGCATTGGCCTGACCCAACTGACAAGGAAAAAAACATGTCTCGCTTCATCGTTAAAAAAGTCGCCGTACTCGGTGCGGGTGTCATGGGCGCGCAAATTGCGGCTCACCTGGTGAATTGCAAAGTGCCAGTCGTTCTGTTTGACTTGCCTGCCAAAGAAGGCCCCAAAAACGGCATCGTCACCCGAGCCATTGACGGTCTGAAAAAACTCAAGCCAGCGCCGCTGGCTGTGGCGGAAGATGCCGCGCTGATCCAGCAGGCCAACTACGAAGANNGCATGGACTGGAAGCTGGACCTTTACAAAAAGATTGCTCCGTTTGTGGCACCACACACCATCGTGGCGTCCAACACATCTGGCCTGTCCATCACCCAACTCAGCGAGGTATTGCCCGAGGAAATCAAGCCGCGTTTTTGTGGCATCCACTTCTTCAACCCCCCGCGTTACATGATGTTGGTGGAACTGATCAACACCCCCACCACCGAGCCGCACATCCTCGACCACCTGGAAGCCTTTGTCACCACCGGTCTGGGCAAAGGTGTGGTGCGGGCCAAAGACACGCCCAATTTCATAGCAAATCGCGTGGGTGTGGCAGGCATGCTGGCCACCATGAAAGAGGTGGAAAACTTTGGCCTGAGTTATGACGTGGTGGATGACCTGACTGGCAAAAAGCTGGGGCGTGCGAACTCTGGCACCTTCCGTACAGCGGACGTGGTGGGCCTGGACACCATGGCGCATGTCATCAAGACCTTGCAAGACACGTTGAGTCCAGCCACAGACCCGTTTTGCGGCGCCTTTGCCACCCCCGCGGTGCTGAAAACCTTGCTGGAGATGGGCAACCTGGGTCAGAAAACCAAGGCGGGATTTTTCAAAAAGCAAGGCCGCGACATCCTGCGCTTTGATTTAGCTAAGAAGGACTACGTGCCCGCCGGTGAAAAGGCCGATGAGGTGTATGCGCGTATGCTGAAAAAGCCAGCGGCCGAGCGGCTGCAACTGCTGCGCAACGCCGAAGGTGCGCAAGGCCAGTTTTTGTGGGCAATTTTGCGCAACAGCTTTCACTATGCCGCAGTGCACCTGGGCACCATTGCCGACAACGCACGCGATGTAGATTTTTGTATGCGCTGGGGCTTTGGCATGAAGCAAGGCCCGTTCGAGTTGTGGCAAGAGGCCGGTTGGCTTACCGTGGCCAACATGGTTAAAGAAGACATTGACGCTGGCAAAACCCTGTGCAGCGCGCCGCTGCCCGATTGGGTGTTCAAAGGACCGGTGGCGGATGCGGGTGGCGTGCACACGCCGCAGGGGTCTTGGAATCCCACCGCAGCCAAGTTTGTTCCGGTGCGCAGCCTGCCGGTGTACGCGCGTCAGCACTTTCCCGAAAGTGTTTTGGGTGCGGCTGCACCTTCCCCAATGCTTGCGGGTACCACGCTGCATGAAGACGCGGCCATTCGCCTGTGGACCTTGGATGATGACATTCTGATTGCCAGCATCAAGACCAAGATGCNNTGATTGCCAGCATCAAGACCAAAATGCATGCCATTAGTCCGGATGTGGTTGAAGGTTTGCTGCAGGGCGTGACGCTGGCCGAGCAGCAGTACCAAGGCATGGTGATCTGGTCGAACGACGAGATGTTCTCGGCTGGCGCCGACCTGCAGGCCATG
>DFWT01000043.1 GCA_002381045.1 Rhodoferax sp. UBA4127 | reverse complement strand
GTGCACCGCATTGGCCGCACCGGTCGTGCCGGTGCCGATGGCCAGGCGGTGAACCTGGTGTGTCTGGATGAAGAAGGCTTCATGCAGGCCATCGAGCGATTCACCAAGCAAGACATTGCGGTCAAAATTTATGACGAATTCATGCCCGAACCCGGTGAAAAAGCCGAGCCCATTGCCATGGGTCGTCAAACCATTTGGGGCGGTGCGGGAAAACCACCGAGCCGTGACGTGATGATGGCCGCGGCCAAAGCCGCACGCACTGAAATGCTGACGCGGGTGCGCGAAAGCAAAGGCCCAGGCGTTGCACGTGGCCATGGTGGCGGCGGTGGTGGCCGAGGCCCGGCACCTGCTGGTCGCAGCAATGGCGGCGGGCGCGGTGGGCGCGGTACCGGCGGCAATGGCTCAGGCTATCGCGGTGGCGAAGGTCGCGACATGAATGCCGGTGATGGCGGCCCAGATGGCGCACAACCACGCAGCCATTTGTCGGCGGCAGAACAAGCGGCGCGTGGCCCGGGTCAACGCCAAGCTCGCGGCTATGGTGGCGGCAACGGTGGTGGTTATGGTGGCCCGGTGAATGCCGGTGCCGGCCCGTCGCGCTCTGGCGCAGGTGGCCAACCCGACCCGATGCGCACCAGCGTGGACATGATGACCGACCGCGGTCCACGTCGCAACAATTTTGGCGGCAACCGCAGTGGCGGTGCGCCTGGTGGCGGTGGCTTTGGCGGCGGCCCAGGTCGCTCAGGCGGTGGCAATCGCTCTGGCAGCCGTGGCCGCTCTGGCCCCGGTGGTTCAGGCGGCCCACGCTAAGCCACGCCATTTGCACCACGCGGCCTGAATTTCACAGTCTTGTGAAATTCAGGGCTGTAGCCCTTTTGAAATAAGCGTCAAGCGCTTCGTAAATCGTAGCGCTTTTCTTTTGCCGATTGCAGATCGAAACGTCCCCGTGGGCAAGCATCAGCCACGTACAAACAGCGTCACCAGCGGATCAGGCCCCACTTGGCGGCTCCAGTGGCCGTGGCGCGCCGCATCAAACGTGGCACCGGCTGGCAGCAGATCCGCCGAGTAAAAGTGCTCCCCCGGTTTGAAGACGCGTGACACCCCGCCCTGTAAGCCAATCTCCATCTGCCCGCCCAAAATGAACACCCATTGCGGGTCGGTGGTGCAATGAAACGTGCTGCGAAAGCCGACCGGGCTGGTGCGCAACTGAAAGCCGTCCGAGGGCATCAATGCAGACAGTGCCGACTCGGGTTTGCCTTGGTCGAGTGGCACAATTTCCTCGCGAAACCGGGCGAAGCCATCGGTATCGGTGAACAGAACCACTTTGGTGAATTGCCTCATAGATGCTCCAGAACAGAATGCGCGGAATTATGCGAGATGGCCTCGCGCCCTCACCTCGCCTGGCCAAATTGTTCCCACCAATTTGTTTGGGCAGGCACACCCTTCACACCTCCCGCATGGCATGCTCGCCACTTCTTTTCTTTTTCTGAATAAACAGGACACCAACCCAATGAAACCCGATCACCTGGAAAGCTGGCTTGCCCAGGAGGCTGCCTTGATCGAACGCTATACCCGTGGCCCCGGCCCTGGCGTGGCGCGGCCAGAGCAGGTCGCCCATTTGAGCGGACTGGAAGTGATTCTGGCCATGCTGGAGGGTCGCCTTCACACCGCATCCATCGCCACCACATTGAACTTTTTGTTGGTGGAAGCAAGCAAGGGGCACGCCGTGTTTCAGGGCACACCCGGTGCGGCCCACCTGAACCCGATGGGAACGGTGCACGGCGGCTGGTACGCCACCCTGCTGGACTCGGCTTTGGGCTGTGCGGTCCATACCATGATGCCGGTGGGGCGTGCCTACACCACGGCCGAGCTGAGCATGAACCTGGTGCGCAGCATCGGCCCCAAGGTGCAGCGCGTGCGGGCCGAAGGCAAAGTCATTCACTGCGGCCGCCAGTTGGCCACCGCCGAGGCGAGGCTGGTCGGACCAGACGGCACGCTGTATGCCCATGCCACCACCACCTGCCTGGTTTTTGAGCTCAAATCAGGGCTCAACACCACTCCCACCTGAGCACAAAAATGCGATTTCTTCATACGATGTTGCGCGTTGGCAACCTGCAGCGGTCCATTGATTTCTACACCCAGGTGCTGGGTATGTCCCTCATTCGCACCTCGGAAAACCCGGAGTACAAGTACTCGCTGGCCTTCCTGGGGTTTGAAGGTGGTAACCCGGTTCAGGCCGAGATTGAACTCACCTACAACTGGGGCACCGAGCAATACGATCTGGGGACCGCCTATGGTCACATTGCGCTGGGTGTGCCGGATGCCTACGCGGCCTGCGCCAAAATCAAAGCGGCCGGCGGCAACGTGACGCGCGAGGCCGGTCCGGTCAAAGGTGGCAGCACGGTGATTGCATTTATGACCGACCCGGACGGCTACAAGATTGAGTTGATTCAGCGCTCTGAACACACGGCATAAGTTGCAATGGTGATTAACTGGCCATGCACCTGTCCCGCCGAGCCGCTATTTATTAGATAGCTACTCACGATTTATTCATGCGGTCTAGGAGCTTTGGCGGCAGAGTGTGCTGCGCAGGGCAGGAAGGAACCCGCGCAGGGGGCGGGGGACACGGAGCAGAGCGCTCTGCCACCCATACGCCTATGGTTTGTTTTTTCTTAGATGACGGGTTTCTTCCGCGAGCCGGGTTACACGCGTCCAGTCGCCCTGCTCGGCCACTTGCGCCGGTATCAACCAAGACCCGCCCACACACACCACGTTGCTTAGATTCAGAAAATCGGGCGCGTTTTGCAGGGTGATACCGCCAGTGGGGCAAAACTTCACATCAAAAAAGGGCCCGCCCCAGGCCTTGAGCATGGCCACCCCACCGGCTTGCACCGCCGGGAAAAACTTCAGCTCGATAAACCCGTCCTCGCACGCCGCCATGATTTCGCCACCGGTGGCCACTCCGGGCAAAAGCGCCAACCCAGCATCACGACAAGCCTGGCCAACCTTGGTGGTGTAACCGGGGCTGACCGCAAAGCGTGCGCCGGCATTAACCGCCGCTTGGGCATCGGCCTTGCTGCGCACCGTACCGGCCCCTACCACCGCGTCCGGCACTTCGCGGGCAATGGCTTCGATACAGGCCAATGCCTGAGGCGTCCGCAGCGTCACTTCCAGCATGCGGATGCCACCGGCCAACATGGCCCGCGCCAAGGGCACTGCGTGGGCCACATCGTTCAACACAATCACCGGAATCACCGGCGCGTCTTGCATGACCTGCAGCGCGGTCAATGGGGCATTTTGGTTCATGTATTCTTTCAAAAATGGGGGCTCAGAGCCAACTGCAGGCGCCGGTTTCGGCACTGCTTGCATTGCGCCGCATGTGGGCAAACAACTCACGCCCCATGCCGACACCGTTGGCCTCGCGCAAGGCAGGTGGCATCACTGCGGTCTCACGCGCCGCCCAAACATCGTCAGCCACCAGAACCTGCAACGTACCAGCGGGTGCGTCCAGCCGGATCACATCACCGTCGCGCACTTTCGCCAAAGGCCCACCGGCGGCGGCTTCGGGAGAGACGTGAATCGCGGCAGGCACTTTACCCGAAGCGCCGCTCATTCGCCCATCGGTGACCAGCGCCACCCGAAAACCTTTGCCTTGCAGCACAGCCAGCGGTGGCGTGAGTTTGTGCAACTCGGGCATGCCATTGGCCTGAGGTCCCTGCCAACGCACCACGCAAATAACATCCTGATTGAGTTCATTCGCCGAGAAGGCTTTTTGCAAGGCGTCCTGCGAGTCAAACACTCGACACGGTGCTTCGACCACATGGCGATCATCAGGCACCGCAGAGATCTTGATCACGCTGCGACCCAGGTTGCCAGTCAAAAGTTTCAAGCCACCACTGGCGCTGAACGGACTGCTGGCGGGTCGCACCACAGTGTCGTCGCGGCTGACATCGGCAGTAAACCATTGCAAACGGCCGTCATCGGCAGCGTGGGGAATACCGGTGTACTCACGCAAACCACCTGATCGATCGGTCAATACATCGGAGTGCATGAAACCGGCATCAAGCAACTCACGAATCACAAAACCGGGTCCGCCTGCCGCCTGAAACTGATTCACGTCCGCGCTACCATTGGGATAGACACGGCTCAACAAAGGCACCACATCCGAAAGTGCCGAGAAATCATTCCAATCAATCGTGATGCCTGCGGCACGCGCCACCGCCACCCAATNNATTCGTCCACCACCCGGCCGATTGGCGGGCATGTGTAGCCTGGCGTGCCCAGCACCGTACGCAGCGCTTCCCGGGTGAGTTCATCCCGCACAGCCGCGCCAGGGTTGATAAAGGCCGTGCCGGGCACATGCAAGCCCATGGC